>JAAYMN010000023.1 GCA_012521345.1 Bacillota bacterium | reverse complement strand
GTTCATGCAGGATGAGGCACTCCTTTCGGTACTGTTTTGTGGTCGTAACTTAACAATAACCGAATTGTCCTCATCTTGCATTCTTTTTTTAAAGCCTAGTGTCCAAGATGTATTGTAGTCCTACACTTTTGTGTGTAAAGCGGTGTGATTGCATCTTTCCGGTTATTTTTCCACTGTGCTATAATAATATAAATTTGTAAAAAAGAATGCCTGCGGGGTGAGAGTTTGTCCAGACAGTCTGTTGTCCGGGGGACGGCCATTCTGACACTGGCAGGGCTTGTCGCCCGGATTGTGGGAGCATTTTTCCGCATTGCCCTTGCCGCCCTGATTAAGGATGAAGGTGTGGGGCTTTATCAAATGGCTTATCCAGTATACAGTACCCTGCTTGCCATCTCCACGGCAGGCATACCTACCGCCATTTCCAAGCTTGTTTCGGAAAACCTGGCACACGGCAATTATCGCGGCGCTTACAAAACCTTCCGGGTTGCCCAGACTATGCTGGCCGTCTCTGGCCTTGTGATTTTTGCCTTTATGTTTTTCGGCGCCGAAATTTTCATCTCCTTGTTCAGACTGGACCCGCGGGCATACCTGCCGGTGGTGGCAATGTCGCCGGCCGTTTTTTTTGTTACCTTAATGTCTGCTTATCGCGGTTTTTTCCAGGGACAGCTGCAGATGCTGCCCACAGCTATCTCCCAGATTACTGAACAGTTGGGCAGGGTGGTCTCCGCCCTGGTCCTGGTCCTGCTTTTCCTGCCGTCGGGGCTGCAGCAGGCTGCGGCCGGCGCCAGCTTTGGCGCGGCGGTAGGCGCCTTTCTCGGTCTTGCCGTGCTGGTGGCTACATGGTGGCGGCAAAAAAATTCTTTCCAGGCCGCCATCGGCAAGCAGACACTCCAGGACCGGCAGAGTGCCGCCGGTATTGTGGCGCGCATTCTTTCCCTGGCCGTTCCCATCACCCTGGGCAGCCTGGTCTTGCCGCTGATCAGCCTGGCCGACCTTTCCCTGGTGCCGCAGCGCCTGGCGGCTGCCGGCTTTGACAATACCAGGGCAACCGAACTGTACGGTCAACTGACAGGCATGGCTACCCCCCTGGTACATATTCCCACCATCATCACAACCGCACTGGCTGTTTCCCTTGTTCCCGCCATTTCCGAAGCAACGGCCCTGGGCAGGCGCAGGCAGCTGCAGGAAAAGGCTTACCTTGCTGTATGGCTGACACTCCTTTTGGGCATCCCCTGTGCCGCCGGCTTATATCTTTTGGCCGATCCCATCTGCCTGCTTTTGTATAATAACGGGGAAGCAGGTTCAGTTCTTGCCGTTATGGCTTTTGGCGTTGTGTTTTTGACTCTCTATCAGACAACCTCGGGGATCCTGCAGGGTATAGGCAGGACAATGGAGCCGGTAGTCACATTGTTTCTGGGAGCAGTGGTGAAAACTGTCCTGACCTGGGTGCTGACAGCCAACCCGGCTTTTCACATCCGCGGGGCGGCCCTGGCAACAGTACTGGGCTTTGGCGTTGCCGCCATTCTCAATATGTACCGGCTACAGCATTTGACGGGCATGCCGCTGCGTGCGGGGGAAACATTGTTGAAACCGCTGGCTGCCGCCTGTGTCATGGGAGCGGCAGTCGTTTACCTATACTATAAACTGGAGGCGGCATTTATGGCCCGCGGCTTCGGCCGTGCCGGCGATGCCGCCACCTGTTTCAGCATAGCGGCAGGTGTATGCATTTATTTTCTGGTCCTGCTATTAACAGGAGGCATTAAGCGGGAAGGCCTGCTGCTATTGCCCAAGGTGGGGCCGCTTTTGGCTGCTCTGGCAGAAAAGCTTCATCTTATCAGGAGGTAACAGGATGAAAACTATTTATGTGGTCGGTTTGGGTCCGGGAGAACCGCAGTCTGTGACACTGCAGGGACTTTTGGCGCTAAAGAGGGCAAAGCGCGTTTATGTACGCACCAAGCACCATCCCGGGCTCCGGATCCTGCAGCACTACCGCATCCCATACAAGACGCTTGATCTTTTTTATGAAAAGGGAAATACATTTGACGAGACGTACCGGAATATTGCCCGCTACGTTCTGCAGGCCGCCCGCCGCTTTGGCGAAGTTGCTTATGCTGTTCCCGGCAGCCCTTCCCTGGCGGAACGGACTGTGCAGATTATCCGCAAAAAAGCCATCCGTTTGGGGATCACCTGCCGGATACTCCCGGCCGTTTCCTTTCTGGAAGCTGTTGCCGCGGAGCTGAAACTGCCGCAGCTGACAGCTTTACAGGTTGTGGATGCGCTGCAGCCGGGGACGCTTTTGGACTGCCCCGAAAAATATAAAATTATCATGCAGGTTTACAACAGGCAGGTTGCTTCAACAGTTAAACTGCAGCTGCTTGCTCTTTATCCGCCCGGGCACCCGGTTACCGTCATCCGCGGTGCAGGCTTGAAAAAAGGGAAAAAAGTAGCCACTATCCCCCTTTATGCCATGGACCGCCTGCCCTTTATCGACCACCTGACGACTTTCTGCCTGCCGCCGTGCCAAAAATACGGACTGCATGACCTGCTGCAGGTGATGCGAAAACTGCGCAGCCCAGAAGGCTGCCCGTGGGACAGGGAGCAGGACCACCGGTCACTTAGGCAATACCTGCTGGAAGAAGCCTATGAAGTGCTGGGCGCCCTGGAGAAGGGCGACATGGACGAAGTGTGCGAAGAACTGGGGGACCTGCTGCTGCAGGTGGTCTTTCACAGCGAAATCGCGGCGGAGGAAGGGCATTTTACTTTCCATGACGTGGTGTCGTCCATTACGAAGAAACTGATTCGCCGCCACCCCCATGTCTTTGCCGGTGAAAAAGCGGAAGATGCCGCCGCCGTGCTGCGTAACTGGCAGCAGCTGAAAAAAGCCGAGAAAAAAGAGCGCAAGTCCCTTTTTACCCTGGAGACGGCCCTGCCTGCTTTGCTGCGGGCGCAAAAACTACAGCGGCAGGCGGCGTCTGTCGGCTTTGACTGGCCGGACATTAATGGTGCCTGGGACAAGCTCCAGGAAGAGTTAAAAGAGTTAAATGATGCATACAAAAATGGCAGTGAGGCAAGAATAGAGGAAGAACTGGGAGATTTGCTCTTTGCCGTGGTCAATGTGGCACGTTTTCTGCAGGTCGATGCAGAACAGGCACTGGCGGCAAGTACACAAAAATTCTTTAACCGCCTCCGTTTTGTGGAGGAGAAAGCACGGGCAGAAGGAGGAGAAATGTCATCATTTTCACTGGCGAAACTTGACGAATGGTGGGATAGGGCAAAAAAGCTTGAATCTCACTAAAAAAAAGTTATTTAGGCAGGATTTCCAATTTCTTTCGCGAAATATGGAAACGTATCTTGTCACATAAATTCTGGTAACAGGAGGGAATTTCTGGTGAACAAATCCGAACTTATCAGTCTTGTTGCGGAAAAAGCGGGCATGACAAAAAAAGACACAGAAAAAGTAGTAAATGCGGTTTTTGACGGAATTGGCGAATCTCTGGCCAAAGGTGATAAAGTCCAGGTAATTGGTTTCGGCACATTTGAAGTAAGGGAACGGAAAGCACGCGAAGGCCGTAACCCGGCGACAGGTGAGACCATCACCATCCCCGCCGTAAAAGTTCCGGTGTTTAAAGCAGGAAAAGCACTGAGAGAAAGCGTGAGATAAGAGAAAAGAAAAAGACTTTCTTTTCAGTTAGGTCGGACAGGCCTAACTTTTTTATTTGCCCCGGTTTAGAGCCGGCCTCCTGCTGCGCATACTAACAAAGAACCAAATCTGCAGAGGGAGGCGCAATATATGACGCGGAAAACACAAAAACTGGCACTGGCTGTGCTTTTGGCTCTTTTCCTGATCGTGACGGCAGGCTGCAGCTGGTTCAGGCGGGCACCCGAAAAAGCACCTTTACCTGAAAGCAGAGAGGATGAAAAAAAGCAGCAGGTAGCCATCCCGGACCCTATCAACCGGGGTGCACGGCGGGAGCCGGTACTGAAAGTATTTATGGCGGACAAGGGGCGGATAGAAACCATGAAATTTGAAGACTATATCCAGGGTGTGGTGGCCGCGGAAATGGACCCGGAGTGGCCGCAGGAAGCACTGGCGGCCCAGGCCATAATTGCCCGCAGCTTTACGCTGCAGAAAATTGCCGAGGACGGCGGCGTGCCGGCCCGCAAGGCACACGCTTCCACTGATATTAAAGAATTCCAGGCTTATGATGCGTCCCGCATCAATGATAATGTGCGCAAGGCTGTAAACGGATCCCGGGGGCAGGTTGCCGTCTACGGCAACGAATTTATCCGGGGGTGGTTCCATGCCTATGCCGGTCCGCGCACGGCCCTGGCAACGGAAGGGCTGGAATACAAAGGGCCCAATCCACCCTACATCCGCATTGTGGACAGCCCGGCGGAAGACACTATCCCCGAGGAGGAAAAAAACTGGCGGGTGTCATATCCTCTAAACCGTATTCGTGCCGTCACCAGGGAAATTACCGGTAAGGACCCGGGAGCGGTGGAAAAAGTGGAAATTGCAGATAAAGGTCCCTCGGGCAGGGCCACACGCCTGCGTGTCAACAACGTGGAAGTTTCCTGTCCCGAGCTGCGTCTAGCCCTGGACAGTACCAAAATGCGCTCCACTTATCTCACGTCGCTGAAAATTGAAAACGGGCAGTTGGTAATGGAAGGCAGCGGCTACGGGCACGGTGTTGGCATGTGCCAGTGGGGCGCGCGCGGTCTGGCCGAGAAGGGCAAAAGTGCGGAGGAAATTGTCCGGTATTACTACCGCAATATCGAGATTGTCCGCTTATGGGAATAATTGTCCGGACGAAAAGCTTGCCGCCGGCGGGCGGTAAGTTTTTTCTTTGCCAGCGTCATAAAATCTTGTCCACTTCATAGTATGAAATAGAAGTATGGCAAAGGAGGAACGCTAATGGACAATTATCCAAAGCAGGCTGCCGCTGCACACCGTTTGGTGGTACAGAACAGGGAAACGATGGATGTGACGGGAGTACTGCATGTGGACAGTTTTGACGACGAGGAAGTGATCCTGGAGACGGAGCAGGGCTTACTGGCTGTCCGGGGGGAAGATTTGCACATTAAGCACCTTGACCTGGAAAAGGGCGAGCTGGCAGTTGCCGGGCTGATCCTGGAGCTGGCATATTCCGACGACAAGCGTTTTCGCGACCGGGGAAAAGGATTTTTTGAGCGATTATTCAAATAGAAAAGCGGCATGCGGGGAGGAGCCTTTGTGCAGGAAACTTTTGTTCACGGGCAGTTGCAGACTTTGGCTGTAACGGTTGCACTTGGTTTTTTTATCGGTGCCAGTTATGACGTGTTCGGTGTCTTCCGCCAATTTGTCCGCCCGGGGCGTTCGCTGCAGGCCGTCCTGGATTTTCTTTACTGTCTTTTAATGAGTATGATAGTTTTTCTTGTTTTGCTTGGCCAGAACTGGGGAGAAATAAGAGCGTATGTTTTTCTGGGGCTGGGGATTGGCGTCCTGTTATATTTGCTTTTTTTTCACCGCGGCTTTCGCCTGTTGCTGGTAAGGGCGGCCATTCTGCTTTCCAGGCTGCTGCATTTGCTGGCGTCACCTTTGCGCCGGCTGGCACGAGGCTTTGTCCGTTTCCTTGCCTTCGGCAGGCGCTTTGCTGCCGCACGGTATGCGGGAGGCAAAAGCAGTGGGAAAAAAATACGGTTAATGTTTTGGCGGAAGAAGAAGGAATAGCAGGGGTGCAAAGCGAAGTTACAAATACCTTATGTTATGTAGAGAGGGTTCTGTAAATGAGTGCACTGCCCGGACATGTGAAAAACAATATCGCTTACCTGAAGCAACCCCGGAAAAAAAGTGCGGGAAAGCGCCTCTTTTCCCTGTTCGTACTGCTTGCCGTCCTTTACTTTTCCGTCCTTTTTGTCGGCCAATATTTTAAACTTCTTCGCTACCGTCAGTCCCTGGCGGAAATAAACGCGGAAATAGAGGCGGCCAGGGCGACCAATGCCGAAATGCGGGCAGAAATTGAACGGCTGCATTCGCCGGCTTACCTGGAACAAATTGCGCGGGAAGAACTGGGCATGGTGCGCGACGGTGAATTGCTTTTTTATTTTCGTGAGGAGGACAGCCCTTAATTTGGGAAACGGAGCCTTCTTGACAAACGAAAAAGACCGGATATAATGTGAATAGACAATTCTGTAAGGGGGAACACTTCTCGTATGTCTTTAGTGGTGGGCGCCATTGTTGAAGGGGTGGTCACCGGCATCACCCATTTTGGAGCCTTTGTACAACTTGAGAATGGAGAAACCGGCCTCGTGCATATTTCCGAAATCGCAGATACTTATGTAAAAGATATTCACGACCATCTGCAAAAGAAGGACAAAGTCCGGGTCAAAATTCTTTCTGTTGACGGAAACGGGAAAATCGGCTTATCAATTAAACAGGCGGTGGAAGGCTACGGCACCCACAAAAGCCCCCGAATTTCGTTTGAGGACAAGTTGAGCAAATTCCTGAAAGACAGTGATGAACGTCTGCAGGATCTGCGCAGGAATACGGAAGCAAAGCGCGGCGGCAGAGGTTCTTCATACAGAGCTCATGTCTAGAAGGTATCCCGACGGGATGCCTTTTTATATTCCGCCTTTTTTACAGGTTGCGGGAAAGGAAGACAAGCCTTGCGCTGTGCAGCCATTGATGTGGGGACAAATACCACCCGCTTGCTTATTGCCGAAAGAAAAGGGAGCAAGCTCAAGGAAATTTACAGAAATCTCGCCACTACCCGCCTGGGAGCAGGCTTGCGGCAGGCAGGGGGGCTGTCGGCAGCGGGAAAAGCAGCGACCCTGGCCGCCGTCCGTGGCTTTGTTGCGGAAGCCCGCCGCAGGGAGTGCGACTTTGTCCGGATTGTAGCCACCAGCGCCATGCGGGAAGCGACGGACGGGCCTGGTTTTGCCCGGGAACTGACAGACGCCGCAGGTTTTCAGGTGGAAATTCTGCCGTCCGATATGGAGGCGTGGTACAGTTTTCTCGGCGTAACAGAAAGCCTGGAAACAGACGGAGAGACGCTTGTTTTTGATCTGGGCGGCGGCTCCTGCGAACTGATCTGGCAGGAAGGATGCAGGTTGCAAACACTGTCTTTTCCCCTGGGCGCTTTATATCTCACAGATTCTTACCTGCAACACGACCCACCGCTTAGAGAAGAAGTTGCCGCTGCCCGCATACATATCCGGCAGTGTCTGGACGGCTGTGTGCCGTCTGCCGTCAGGCTGGTGGGCGTGGGTGGCACTGTCACTTCGTTGGCAGCCGTCGTCAAGCAATTGAGCCGGTATGATCCGGCGGAAGTTCACGGGTTTTATTTGGCAAAAAGGCTGGTTGAGGAAAAACTGCAGTTGCTTTTACAGCTAAAGGAGGAGGAAAGGGCGCTTTTGCCCGGGTTGCAGCCGGAACGTGCCCGGATCCTGCCGGCGGGCGTCCTGGTGGTGGACGAGCTGCTTGTGGCCGTCGATGCACCGGGCTTTACCGTTTCCGAGGGGGACCTGTTGCTTGGCGCCCTGTATGCGGTTATTTTACCAGCATCAGCCTTGCCCCGGCCGCCAGCAGAATAATTCCTACCACTTTGAGATAAGAAAAGGGGACCCGCTCCAGGCCGAAAACGCCGAAATGGTCCAAAACAAGCGCAGTTCCCATCTGTCCGACGATAATGGCCGTGGTGGCGGCGGCCACTCCTACCCGGGACATGCTGGCCACCACAGCATAAATTATGACAACTCCCAGTGCACCGCCCAAATACAGATACCAGGGCGCAGTGCCGCACTTGGACAGACTGCCTTGCCCCAGGCGAAAAAGGAACAACAGGGCTGTTAAGATGGCCAAACCAACCAGGTGGACAATGAATGTCGCTTCCAGCAGTCCGATAATTTTGCCCAGGCCGGTGTTCAGCGACCCTTGAAAGGCCATGGCAATACCGGCTGTAAAAGCGAGCAGCAATGCAAGCAGAATCATGTTGCATCTCCTTTCCGCTTTCTACCGGGCGTGCCAGTACAATACGGGCACGCTTTTTTAGTGTGCGCAGCGTTGCAACCTCCTATGCGGTAAAACAGTGCGCAAGACGGGCGGCTGTCCGGCATATCCTTAACAAGAAAGGAGGTTGGGCCGATGCTGACAGTGGCGTTGGTCGGCAACCCAAATGTGGGCAAAAGCGTTCTGTTTTATCACCTGACAGGCAATTATGCAACTGTATCCAATTATCCCGGAACAACGGTGGAAGTGTCCTGCGGGCGGACAAACTTGTCCGGCAGGACCTGTCTTGTTTATGACACGCCCGGAATATACAGCTTCTCGCCGGTGAGCGAGGAAGAAGCCGTCACCAGGAGGCTGCTGTGGGAAGCAAGGCCAAATCTGGTGGTTCATGTCGCAGATGCCAAAAACCTGCCCCGCATGCTGCCCCTCACGCTTGAACTGCTTGCCGCCGGCTTGAATGTCATTCTTGTCCTGAATATGATGGATGAGGCGGAAAAACTGGGGGTGCGCATCAGGCGGGCAGAATTAAGCCGCCGGCTGGGCATACCCGTGCTCCAGGCGGCTTTTGCCTGCGGCCGGGGTCTGGCGGAGCTGCGGCGGGAAATGGCGGCATGCCTGCTTGGGGGAAAAGCCGGCAGCCGCATTTGCCGGGAACATCCTCTGGCAGCGGAAGCAGGCCTCTGCCTAAAAAGCAAATACCCTTTTGCCGCACCTTTGGTGGCGCGACTTTACCTGGAGCAGGACAAAGAAATACAGGCGGCGGTGGCTGCAGCAGAGGACAAGTCGGTGCTGGCGGATTGCCTTGCTCGTTTTGCCGATGAACTGGCGGGGCGGGAAGCAGGTTTTTTTGCAGTCTGGCGTTACCGGGAGGCGGAAAAACTGTTGGCCGGTGTTTTTCACTCCGGAAATGAAAAAAACAGGGGCGGTTTGGCTGACAAGCTGACTTTGGATCCCCTGTGGGGGGTGTTGCCGGCCGCTTTTCTGCTTTATGCCGGCTTGTATCTGATTGTGGGAAGGTTTGGCGCAGGATTCCTGGTGGACATGATTGAAGGGGTGCTGCTTGGGGAAGTGATCCTGCCAAAAATTACCGCCTGGCTTTCTGTCCTGAGCGGTTGGCCGTCAGTCCTTTCCCTGCTGGCAGGGGAATTTGGCCTGCTGACGCTTGGTTTGCGCTATGCCCTGGGTGTTGTCATGCCCATTGTAGGGACATATTTCTTTTTCTTTGCCTTGCTGGAAGACAGCGGTTACCTGCCGCGCCTGGCCTACCTGGCTGATGCCGGCCTGAAAAAACTGGGACTTGGCGGGCGTGCCGTCATTCCCCTTGCCCTTGGCTTCGGCTGCGGCACCATGGCAGTCCTGGTGACCAGAGTGCTGGAGAGCAGGCGGGAGCGACTGATTGCCACTTTCCTTCTGGCACTGGCTGTTCCCTGTTCCGCCCAGCTTGGCCTGATCATGGCCCTGCTCTCGCGGGAACCTTCCGCTCTTTTGCTTTGGGCGGCTGTAATGGGCGGCATGTTTTTCCTGGCCGGCAGCATGCTGAATTTACTCCTGCCCGGGCGGCCGGCACAATTCTTCCTGGAGCTGCCGCCGCTGCGCCGGCCTGCCCTGCAGGCAATTCTGCAAAAAACCATGGCACGAATGCGCTGGTATTTTGCAGAAGTTGTTCCTGTTTTTTGCGCCGTCAGCCTTGTGCTCTGGCTGCTGCAGCATACCGGAGGCCTGGACGTTGTTACATCCGCCCTGGCGCCGCTTTTAGGCTGCATGGGCTTGCCGCCGGAGCTTGGCCGGGTGTTTCTGGCCGGTTTTTTCCGCCGTGATTACGGTGCTGCCGGCCTTTTTGACCTTTACCGGGAAGGTGCACTTTCCGCAGGCCAGCTGCTGGTGGCCGCCGTGGTGCTGTCATTGTTTTTGCCCTGTCTGGCCCAGCTGGCCATGATGATCAGGGAGCGGGGACTTGCGGCCTCCGTTTTGATTGCCTGTGCCGTGGCCCTGCTGGCAGCCGCGGCAGGCATCCTGCTGCGCATCCTGCTTTGTTTGCCCGCGCTGTGAAAGGAGGTAAGCCCAAAGGATGCTGCCCCTGTTAAAAATTCCTGACGGCTCCGGGGCGATAATTGCCGAACTTGCCACACGGGACCACAAAGTTATCAGAAAAATGAGCAGTCTCGGCATTGTCCCCGGGGTTTCAGTAACTGTCCTGCGAAAAAGCCCCGCCGTGCTGCTGCAGTGCGGCCATACAAAAATAGCTTTGGATCGCAGCTTGGCGTCACTTATTTATGTTAAGTAAAACCTGCTTTAATGTCGAAAACTTTTTTATGACAACCCCCTCGTTGTGACAAATTCCTGGCAGGCGAACCCTTATAATGTGGGTAAAGCAGGGAGGGGAGTGACAGATGACGGAACAAACCATTACTGTGGAGCCGTACATCCGTACCGGGCGACGCGGGACGCAAACACCGCGGAAAAATTTGCGGCTGCCGCCACTGACGGTGCCGCGGGAACTTGTAAGCTGGGAGGCGGCCGGTTCACTTGCCGCCATTGTCCTTTTGGCCCGGCTGCAACTGATGGGGGAGCTTGCTCCCTTTGGTCTGGCGATCTGGGCGGCTGCTGCGCGTGATGAAACACGTCGTCTGCTGGCCTATGGAGCGATGCTCCTTTTAACGGCAGCTGCAACCGGCGGTTACTATGCCTGCCTGGGACAAGCTGCCGGCATGGTTGTCTTTTATGTGTTGCGCTATTATCTGCGGCGGGTGCAGCTGCCTTTTGCCGTCGTGGTCGGGCTTGCTTTCAGTGTTACCTCGTTGCTTGTTCGCCTGCCCGGCCTGCAGCCTTATGATTTGTTGCTGGCGGGACTGGAGACGCTCCTTGCCGCTTTGGGCGCATCGGTTTTTGCCGCGGTTTACAGCAGCCCGCCCCGGAGGCTGCCTGCCGCCAGTGATCCGGAGGGGATTGTGGCCTGGACGGTTTTTCTCGGGCTGCTGCTGCTTGCCCTGATGCAGGAAGAAGTATTCTTTATCCGTGCAGCCATCGGAACAGCTTCCTTGCTGGTCCTTTGCGCCGCCGGCTGGTACGGGGCGGGACCGGCGGCAGCGGCCGGCGCACTGCTCGGATTTTTCCTGGGCATTCAAGGGACAGGCTTTTTCTGGGCGGCTGTTTTAACCTTTGCCGGCTTTTTTGCCGGCCTTTTCCGGCAATATGGCCGCTTTGCCGTTGCTCCGGCCTTCTTGCTGGGAATGGCTGCTCTGCTGGTGTATGATGCGGGTTGGGCTGCGGTACAGGCAGAACTGGCTGCCAGCGCTGTTGCCGGAGCTGTTTTTATTCTCCTGCCGCTTTTTGCCGGGCACACCGGACCACTGGCGGTGCTCGGCAGCCGACAGGGACGGAATGATGAGGAAGTACTGAGGGCGCAGACGGCTGCCCGTATACATGATTATGGCCTGGTTTTCCGTGAGCTTGCCTCTGCCTTCCGGAAGACGGCGGCACCCGGAAAAGAAACTGGCGGCTCATTTTCCCCGGTAGACAGGCTGGCGGAGTTGGTCTGCAGCAAATGCACGGCACGGCAGCGCTGCTGGGGAAAGGAGCTGCAGCGAACATATAATGCGCTGCAGAGGATTTTTGCCGACCTAGAAAAGGGACAGCGGTTGCAGGAAAGCCACTTCAGCGGGCCTGCGCTGCGTTTGTGCCGGAAAAAGGAAGAGGTGGCTCTGGCCATCGTGTTGCTTTGCGAACTGCAATCCAGCTTCCAAACCTGGCACAGGCGCCTTGCGGAAAACAAAAAAGTGGTGGCGGCGCAGCTTTTAGGTTTGTCGCAGGTTATGGTCAACCTGGCCAAGGAAGTGCGCGCCGGCCCGGCGGATACACTGGAGAAACTGCAGAGGCGCTGTTTTCATGTGGAACTGGGAATTGCCCAACTGGCCAAAGGAGGGCAGGAAGTATGCGGCGATTATTACAGTTATCTTGAACTGCGCGATGGCAGGCAGGTATTGATTTTAAGCGACGGAATGGGTGCCGGCAGCAAGGCCGAGCAGGAAAGCAGTGCAACGGTGCGTCTGGTGGAGCAGCTTTTACTGGCCGGTTTTCAGAAGGATGTGGTAATAAGGACAGTGAATACCATTTTGCAGCTGCGTTCACGGGAAGAAACTTTCGCCACGCTGGATATGCTGCTGGTGGATACAGAAAAGGGAGAAGCGGAATTCCTGAAAACAGGAGCGGCGCCAAGTTATATCAGGACGGCGGACAGTGTGCAGGAAATCCAGAGTGCTTCAGTACCTCTCGGCATTCTGAATGAAGTGGAGATGCAGGAGAGCCGCGTTTCGCTTGCTGATGATACAATGATAGTGATGGTGTCGGACGGTATTTTTGATGTTGCTCCCGGGAAGCCCGATTGGCTGCAGCAGTATCTGGCCAGCCAGAAACACACCCACCCGCAGGTGGTGGCAGATGAGATTCTGGCCCAGGCCTGTCGCCTTTACGGTTCCAACAAACTGCGTGACGATTTGACGGTGCTTGTTTGCCGGGCTAAACGGTTAAAACATAAAGTCAGGGACTGCCTGAGCGCTTAACGGATATAATTGAACCCCCTGCGGGTTCTTTTTATTTTTCCTGCAGCCTGGAGGAAGATAGACATCCGGGAGCAAAATATGATACAACAATAGTATCTTACTGCGGGAAGTGAGGCCTGGTGCTGGAGCAGGTAAAAAGAACACTGACCGAAAACAAACTGGTTTCCCCGGGGCAGAAAATTGCCGTTGCCGTCTCCGGCGGACCTGATTCCCTGTGCCTGCTGCATGTTCTGCACCGCCTGTCCGCCGAACTTGGCATAACCCTGCATATATTGCATGTCAACCACGGCCTGCGACCGGAGGCAAAGGCGGAGGAGACTTATCTGAAAAAGTGGGCCTTGCGACTGGGGCTGCCCCTGACGGTCTGCCGCATTAATGTGCCAGCCATGCGCCGGAAGCTTGGCGGATCCACCCAAGCTGTGGCCCGCCTTGGCCGTTACCGGGCATTGCTGGCGGCGGCACGGCGTGCGGGCGCCTCTGCCCTTGCCACTGCGCACCATCTTGATGACCGGGTGGAGACATTGCTTTTACGCCTGCTGGCCGGCAGCGGGACGGACGGCTTAAAGGGAATTCCGCTGCGCCGGACTGCCCCCGGCGGTTTGGAAATAATCCGCCCTTTCTACCAGGTTACCAGGAGCGAAATAGAAGCATATTGCCGCAGGCATCGCCTGTCCCCGCTCACAGATCCGACAAACAGCGACCCCCATTATCTCCGCAATCGCATCAGGTTAAAGCTGCTGCCTTTCCTGGAGGCTGAATTCGGCCGTCATATCAGGCGTACACTGGCGCGTACCGCGGACATTCTGGCAGGCGAAAATGAACTGCTGAAGCAGTTGACGGACAGCGTTTACCAGCAGCTTGCCGGCGGCAACCGGGAGGAAGGGATACTGCTTGAGCTGCCGCTTTTGGCGGCGCAACCCGAGCCTTTGCAAGCACGCCTCCTGCGCCGTGCATTATGGGAAGCGGGGGCGGTGCGGGTAACCGCCGCTCACATCCGGCAAATAACGGCCGTGATGCAAAGCAGTTCACCGTCCGCCCACTGCACTGTGAGCGGCAACATACAAGTCTGCCGGGAATATAACAGGCTGCGGCTCGGGGGCAGGCCTCCCGTCGTGCAAGCTGCCGGACAGACTGTAACTTTACCGGTTCCGGGCAGAGTTTATCTGCCATGGTGCGGAGAATGGCTGCAGGCTGAATTTGTTTTGCCGGAAACAGGACCCTTTCCTCCTGCAACCGCCAGGGAAGCTTACCTGGCGGCCGACAAGCTTTCTTTTCCCCTGCAGGTGCGCACGCGCCGGGCGGGGGACCGGGTCAGGCTGTTTGGGCGTCCCGGCAGCCGCAAATTAAAGGACATTCTGATGGATGCCAAAATACCGCGCAGTAAGCGGGAGACAATTCCCTTGGTGCTAAGTAAAGAGGGAATCATCTGGGTACCCGGTATTGACATTGCGGAATGCGGCCGGATTACGTCGGAAACGGAGCGTATTCTGCGCCTGTCGCTGGGGAGCCGGGGAAAACGGGAAAAATCAGAAAAGGATGGTGTGAGTAATGCTGCACAAGACGGTGAAAAGAGTTTTGCTTAACAGGGAAGAGATCCGGGAAAGAGTCACCAGCCTCGGTGCACAAATCAGCCGGGATTACGCGGGAGAAAAACTGCTTTTAATTTGCGTTTTAAAAGGAGCGGTAGTTTTTTTGGCCGATTTGATGCGCGCCATTACCGTACCGGTGGAAATTGACTTTATGGCAGTGTCTTCTTACGGAGCAGCCACTGAATCTTCCGGGATAGTCCGCATCCTGAAAGACTTGGACTGCAGTATAGACAACAAGCACTGCCTGATTGTAGAAGACATTATTGACAGCGGGCTGACGCTGAAATACCTGAAAGAAAACCTGCTTGCCCGCAAACCGGCATCTCTGCGTATTGTTACCCTGCTGGACAAGCCGGACCGCCGGCAAGTTGACATTGCTCCCGATTACTGCGGTTTTCAGATTCCCGATGAGTTTGTGGTGGGCTATGGACTTGATTTTAGTGAACAGTACAGGTACCTGCCGGATATCTGCGTCCTGGGAGAATAAATTACAATAAAAACTTGTGACAAAAGGTTAGAAGACGGCTTTTGCCGGCCCGAAGCGGGGAAAGGAACATTATGCAAGTGATTGTCCGGGGCATTAATGTGTGGTAAGATGTTTTTAGTACCCGTAAGTGTGGTGGCAGCCGGAAATTACCGCCATGATTTGCGCTTGACCGGCTGTCGTGCTGTATGTCCCCGGTGCCCCCCGCGGAACAGTGGACAAACAGCAGTGCTTTTGCTGCCTGACGCGGGGTGTAAGCACTGTGTAATGTTTGCACCTTGTTCAATAGGGTATAATATGCTACAATAAAAAGATAGACTCTGCGCCTTAAGTGAGAGGGGAGGCATTTTTTTGAACCGATTTTTACGGCAGGCCGTCTTTTATTTGCTTATCCTGCTATTGGCAGTAGCAATAATCCAGTTTTTAAATAAACCGCTGGAACAGGTGACCAGGCTAACCTTCGACGAATTTATCGACATGGTGGAGGACGGCCGGGTCGATGCAGTGCATATTAAAGCCAACGATATTACGGGTAAACTGAAAGACGGCACGAAATTTGAAACATATAACGTTACCAGCAGAGAAGACTTGGTCAGCCGCCTGGAAGGGAAAGGAATTACCATCACCGGCGACGACCCGGACGAACCGCACTGGTGGACAAATCTTTTGTCAATGATTATTCCCTTTGCGATTGTTATGGTTGTTTTTTTCCTTTTTATGCAACAGACGCAGGGAGGCGGCAACCGTGTCATGAATTTCGGGAAGTCGCGCGCCCGTTTGCATGACACTACACGCCGCCGTGTCACTTTTAATGATGTGGCGGGTGCCGAT
>JAAYMN010000022.1 GCA_012521345.1 Bacillota bacterium | reverse complement strand
TTTATTCGATAATGCTGGTTACCACGCCGGCGCCTACTGTCCTGCCGCCTTCGCGGATGGCAAAGCGCAGGCCTTCTTCAATGGCAATGGGCGTGATCAGTTCAATCTTCATTTGCACGTTGTCCCCGGGCATGACCATTTCCACGCCTTCCTGCAGCGAGATCACGCCGGTCACGTCAGTCGTGCGGAAGTAAAACTGCGGACGGTAGCCCTGGAAGAACGGTGTGTGGCGCCCGCCCTCCTCTTTCTTCAGAACGTATACTTCCGCCATGAATTTGGTGTGGGGCTTGATGCTGCCAGGTTTGGCCAAAACCTGTCCGCGCTCAACTGAATCCCGGTCCACACCGCGCAAAAGACACCCGATATTGTCGCCCGCTTCCGCAACATCCATGATCTTGCGGAACATTTCCACCCCGGTGACTACAGTCTTCCGCGGCTTGTCGGTGAAGCCGACAATCTCCACTTCGTCCTGCACCTTGATCGTCCCGCGCTCTACACGACCGGTGGCCACAGTGCCGCGGCCCGTTATGGTGAAAACGTCTTCCACCGGCATGAGGAAGGGTTTGTCTTTGTCGCGCTGCGGCGTGGGAATGTAGGAATCCACCGCATCCATCAGCTCCCAAACAGCCTTGCAGTCCGGGCAGTCCCGGGAACCGCAGCCGCACTCCAGCGCTTTCAGGGCGGAACCGATAACTACGGGCACTTCGTCGCCGGGAAATTCATACTCGCTCAACAGGTCGCGAACTTCCATCTCCACCAGTTCCAAAAGCTCCGGATCGTCCACCTGGTCTGCCTTGTTTAAAAAGACAACAATGTAGGGCACCCCTACCTGGCGGGCCAAAAGAATATGCTCCCGTGTCTGGGGCATGGGGCCGTCGGCGGCGGAAACAACCAGAATGGCGCCGTCCATCTGGGCCGCACCGGTGATCATGTTCTTAACGTAGTCGGCGTGGCCCGGGCAGTCCACGTGGGCATAGTGGCGGTTCTCCGTTTCATATTCCACGTGCGCTGTGGAAATGGTGATGCCGCGCTCCTTTTCTTCCGGTGCTTTGTCAATTTCGTCATATGCTGTCTTTTTGGCACCGCCCACGGTGGCAAGACAAGCTGTAATTGCCGCTGTCAATGTAGTTTTGCCGTGGTCAACGTGGCCGATGGTGCCTACGTTGACGTGCGGTTTGGTCCTTTCAAACTTTTGTTTTGCCATTTTACAGTTGACCTCCTTAACATAGAAAGAAGTAAATTTATCATTGAAGCAAGTTTATCATCTTTGCCTTTCCATTATTTCAGCCGCCAGGCCTGTGGGAACTTCTTCGTAATGGGAAAACTCCATGGCATAGGTACCGCGGCCCTGAGTCCGGGAACGCAAATCTGTGGCATAGCCGAACATTTCCGCCAGCGGTACTTTTGCTCTCACCACCTGGACCCCCGGCCGCGCTTCCATGCCTTCAATGCGGCCGCGCCGGCTGTTTAAGTCGCTGATGACATCCCCCATATATTCTTCGGGGGTTGTCACTTCGACTTTCATCACCGGTTCCAAAAGGACCGGATTGGCCTGCATAAGACAGGATTTAAACGCCATGGAGGCAGCAACTTTAAAAGCTATTTCGGAAGAGTCCACTTCGTGGTAGGAACCGTCCACCACGGCCACTTTGACATCAATCACAGGGTAGCCGGCCAAGACACCGGTATTCATGGCTTCTTTCACCCCGGCGTCAATGGCGGGAATAAATTCTTTGGGAATGACGCCGCCTACAATTTTGTTTTCAAAAACATAACCCTGTCCAGGCTCCAGCGGTTCAATTTCCAGCCAGCAGTGGCCGTATTGACCCCGCCCGCCGGTCTGGCGCACAAATTTGCCTTCCGCCCGGGCTTTAGTACGGATAGTTTCTTTGTAGGCAACCTGGGGTTTGCCCACATTGGCGCCTACTTTAAATTCGCGCAGCAGCCTGTCAATGATAATCTCCAGGTGCAGTTCACCCATGCCGGATATAATGGTTTGGCCTGTTTCCTCATCCGTCCTGGCACGGAAGGTGGGGTCTTCTTCTGCCAGCCGTCCGAGGGAGATGGCCATCTTCTCCTGGTCGGCCTTGGTTTTAGGCTCGATGGCCACGTCAATCACTGGTTCGGGGAAAGTAATGTTTTCCAGGACAATGGGAGCATCCTCCGTGCAGAGGGTGTCGCCGGTGGTAGTGTTTTTCAGACCAACCAGGGCTATGATGTCACCGGTGAAAATTTCCTTGATGTCTTCGCGGTGATTGGCGTGCATGCGCAGGATCCGTCCGACTCTTTCCCGCTTGCCTTTGGTTGAATTATAAATATGGGACCCGCTTTCCAGCCTGCCGGAATAAACACGGACAAAGGTCAGCTTCCCGACATAAGGGTCGGCCATAATTTTAAAAGCCAGGGCGGAAAACGGCGCCGCATCATCCGCCTGCCGTTCCGCCGCTTTTTCGCCATCCACGGTCATCCCCTGGACGGGAGGAATATCCAGCGGCGAAGGAAGATAGTAGACTACGGCATCAAGCAAGGGCTGCACACCTTTATTCCTGTATGAGGAACCGCACAGCACTGGCACCAGCTGCACGGCGCAGGTCCCTTTGCGGATGGCCGCCCGGATCTGTTCTTCACTGATCTCTTCACCTTCCAGGTAGCGCAGCATCAGTTCTTCGTCAAATTCGGCAACCGCCTCCAGCATTTTTTCCCGGTATTCATAAGCCAGATCACGCAAATCTTCCGGGATTTCCGTCTCGTCGCTGCGCGTTCCCAGATCATCAAGGTAAATAACGGCTTTCATCCTGATCAGGTCTACGATGCCTGCAAACCGGTCTTCCACACCAATCGGCAGCTGGATGGGGACCGCATTGGCATGCAGCCGTTGCCGCATTGCTTCCACAACCCGGAAAAAATCCGCCCCGACGATGTCCATTTTGTTCACATAAGCAATGCGCGGGACATGGTACTTGTCGGCCTGGCGCCAGACAGTTTCCGATTGCGGCTCCACACCGCCCTTGGCGCAGAAGATACCGACCGCACCGTCAAGAACGCGCAGGCTGCGTTCCACTTCCACGGTAAAATCAACGTGGCCGGGCGTATCTATAATGTTAATTAAATGTTCCCGCCACAGCGCCGATGTTGCCGCCGATGTAATTGTTATCCCCCGCTCCTGCTCCTGCACCATCCAGTCCATGGTGGCGGCGCCATCGTGCGTTTCCCCCAGTTTGTGGACACGTCCCGTGTAAAAGAGAATGCGCTCTGTCGTTGTCGTTTTTCCCGCATCAATATGAGCCATGATCCCGATGTTTCTGATTTTGTCCAGGGAAATTGCTCTGGGCATGTTAGGGTCCCCTCCTTTCCTAATATGATCATTAACCTGCCTGGTGGAAAGAACCGGCAGTTTTTGCCGCCCACAAGCGTAACTGCAAGAATCTACCAGCGATAGTGGGCGAAAGCCTTGTTGGCTTCGGCCATACGGTGGGTGTCTTCTTTCTTTTTAAAGGCTCCGCCGGTATTGTTGACGGCATCCAGTATTTCTGCAGCCAAGCGCTCGGCCATCGTTTTCTCACCACGCTCCCGGGCGTATCTTGTCAGCCAGCGCAGTGCCAGGATGTTGCGGCGGTGGGGCGACACATCGACCGGGACCTGATAGTTGGCACCGCCCACGCGGCGTGCCTTTACTTCCAGGACGGGAGAAACATTTTTCACCGCCGCCTCCAGAACTTCAAGCGGATCACGGCCTGTTTTTTCTTTGATAATATTCATTGCACTGTAAAAGATTGATTGGGCAACTCCCTTTTTCCCGTCCAGCATCAATGAATTGATAAACTTTGTTACCAGTTTGGAATTATAGACAGGATCAGGCAGCACGTCTCTTTTGGGCACTGGACCTTTACGAGGCATATGCTGTTCTTACCTCCTTCCGTTTGGGAAAATAAACTATCCGGCAGCCGCTATTTCTTTTTCTTGGCACCGTATTTTGAACGGCCCTGCCTGCGGTTCTCCACACCGGCCGCGTCCAGAGCGCCGCGCACCAGGTGGTAGCGCACGCCGGGCAAGTCTTTCACACGGCCTCCGCGGACAAGCACTACGGAGTGCTCTTGCAGGTTATGCCCGATACCGGGGATATAAGTGGTAACCTCAACACCGTTTGTCAATTTAACCCTGGCTATTTTACGCAGAGCCGAATTCGGCTTTTTCGGTGTAGTTGTAGAAACACGGGTACAGACACCGCGTTTTTGTGGCGATCCTTCCAGAGCGGGGGCGTCCGATTTTTTGGCCACCTGCTCTCTTCCTTTACGTACCAGCTGGTTTATGGTCGGCATTCCACTCCACCTCCTTCCTGAACGTTGCAACTGTAAGCCCCTCCGCCCCGGCGGGGCGGAGGGGAAATTATTTATTCTTCGGCCAAAATGGCAGCCATGGCTGCCCCGACTTTTATTTTACAGGCTTTGCCCAATTCCTCCATCGTCTCCACATAGGTGACGGGAATCTGCTTTTCCTCGCAAGCAGCGATAACCGGACTGACAATGCGTTCTTCAGCATCCCTGGCGATAAAAACATGCCGGGCCAGATTCCCTACAACGGCCTTGGTAGTCTGTTTGGTCCCCGTGACGATTTTGCTGGCATGCTTTAACGCTTCGAGGTCCATAAGCACAACCTCCATGATACTGGTAAAGACACACTTTGTTATTTTACCACCATCATTTTCCCTTGTCAATCACAGTTTCTCCGTCTTACAACCGTCCTGCATCCAGGTCATGCGCATCAGCACTGGACAGCACAGGGGCTGCCGCCTCACCTTCCGCCTGGAGCTTTTGGGCAAAATCTTCTTCCTTCTCTTCGACCCGGTTCTCCCCGGCTTGCGGACCGTTGTCGGCTGCTTCCTGTGATTCTGCAAGCGGAAAGACTTTGATGTTGCGGTAACGGCTCATGCCGGTGCCCGCCGGAACAAGCTTGCCGATAATCACATTTTCCTTCAGCCCGAGAAGCGGGTCGATCTTGCCCTTGATGGACGCCTCCGTCAACACCCTTGTTGTTTCCTGGAAGGAGGCGGCGGAGAGGAAGGAATCGGTGGCCAGAGACGCTTTGGTAATGCCCAGAAGCATCGGTTTGGCCACGGCCGGTTTGCCGCCGGCGGCAATCACGGCATTATTCACGTCTTCAAAGACAAAACTGTCAACCAGCCCGCCGGGCAGAAGGTCGGTGTCTCCCGCATCTTCTACTTTCAGCTTTTTCAGCATCTGGCGGACAATGATTTCAATGTGCTTGTCATTAATGTCCACACCCTGCAGACGATACACCCTCTGGACTTCATGCAAAAGGTAGAGCTGGACACCGCGCACTCCTTTCACGCGAAGCAGGTCGTGCGGGTTGACGGAGCCTTCCGTCAGCTCTTCACCGGCTTCAACCCGATCGCCGCTTTTCACTTTCAGCCGTGAGCCGAAGGGAACGGGATAGACTTTTGTTTCCCCGTTTTCCGGAGTAATCCGGATTTCGCGGCGCTGGCGCGCTTCAACGATTTCCACCACACCGTCCACTTCTGCAATTATTGCCTGGCCTTTGGGCTTGCGGGCTTCAAACAGCTCTTCCACCCTGGGCAGACCCTGGGTTATATCGTCTCCTGCCACACCGCCCGTGTGGAAGGTGCGCATTGTCAGCTGGGTGCCCGGTTCGCCGATGGATTGGGCGGCAATAATGCCAACCGCCTCGCCCACATCAACGATGCCGCCCGTGGCCAGGTTGCGGCCGTAACACTTGACGCAGACGCCATGGCGGGTGCGGCAGGTAAGGACGGAGCGGATGCTGACCGATTTGATGCCTTTGGAGACAATTAATTCCGCCTTGTCATCATTAATAAATTCATCTTTTTTTACCAGCAGTTCGCCCGTCTCCGGATCAAAAATGTCGGCCGCGGCAAAGCGCCCGTTGATCCGGTCAAACAACTCCTCAATCACTTCATTGCCGTCACGGATTTCAGTGACGGTAATGCCCATGCTGGTCCCGCAGTCTTCTTCCCGAACAATGACATCCTGTGCCACGTCAACCAGCCGCCGGGTCAGATAGCCGGAGTCGGCAGTTTTCAGCGCCGTATCCGCCAGCCCTTTGCGGGCGCCGTGGGTGGAAATGAAGTATTCCAGCACGGTCAGGCCTTCGCGGAAGTTGGCCTTGATGGGCAGGTCAATAATCCGGCCGGTAGGGTCGGCCATGAGACCGCGCATGCCGGCAAGCTGCGTGATCTGGGAGATGTTGCCGCGGGCGCCGGAATAGGCCATCATATAGATGGGGTTAAACGGGTCCAGGGAAGCCATCAGTTCTTTTGTCACATCGTCCTTGGCCCTCGTCCAGATTTCAATAATCCGGTCGTAGCGCTCCTCCGCCGTGATCAGGCCGCGCCGAAACTGCTGTTCTATGGTATCCACTTCTTTTTCCGCATTGGCCAGGATTTCCTGTTTCTTTTCCGGAATGGTGACATCGGTAATGGCCACGGTAATCCCGGCCCGGGTGGCATAGACAAAACCCAGCTTTTTAATGGCATCCAGGATTTCCGCCGTGCGCGTATTGCCGTACTTGCGGTAGCAGAAAGCTACAATATTGCCCAGGAAGCCTTTTTTCACTGCCTCCCGCTGCGGGCGCTGCGCCAGTATTTCCTTTATATCGGCTCCTTTTTCCCGAATAAAATCTTCCTCCAGCACAGGCTTGTTAAAATCGGGGTTATTGAGATACGGGAAATCATCCGGGAAAACTTCGTTGAAGATCAGCTTGCCGACTGTGGTGACAAAAAGCTTTGCCTCCCGGAGGTTCAGTTTTTCCCTGTGCGCCCGCAGTTTGGCGGAACCCGACATGTCGACAACAATGCGGGCCTGCAGCTCGATAAATTTCCTCTGATAAGCCATAATGGCTTCCTCGGGGCTCCCGAAAACTTTCCCTTCGCCTTTGGCTCCCTGCTTCTCAATTGTCAGGTAATAAATGCCCATGACCATATCCTGTGTGGGGGTGGTGACAGGGCGGCCGTCCTTGGGGTTCAGGATATTCTGGGCGGAGAGCATGAGCAAGCGGGCTTCCGCCTGTGCTTCGGCCGACAGGGGTACGTGCACGGCCATTTGGTCGCCGTCAAAGTCGGCGTTGTAGGCGGTGCAGACCAGAGGATGAATTTTAATGGCACGGCCTTCCACCAGGACCGGCTCGAAAGCCTGAATTCCCAGGCGGTGCAGGGTGGGAGCCCGGTTCAACAGGACCGGGTGGTCCCTGATGACTTCTTCCAGCACGTCCCATACCTCGGGACGCACTTTTTCCACCATTCTTTTAGCACTCTTTATATTATGAGCATAGCCGTCATTGACTAACCGCTTCATAACAAAGGGCTTAAACAATTCCAGCGCCATTTCCTTGGGCAGACCGCACTGGTAAAGCTTCAGATCCGGCCCGACCACAATGACGGAACGGCCTGAATAGTCCACCCTTTTGCCCAGCAGGTTCTGGCGAAAACGGCCCTGCTTGCCCTTGAGCATATCCGAGAGAGACTTCAGCGGCCTGTTGCCCGGTCCGGTTACCGGCCGCCCGCGACGGCCGTTGTCAATCAGTGCATCAACCGCTTCCTGCAGCATCCGCTTTTCATTGCGGACAATAATATCGGGAGCGCCAAGATCAAGCAGGCGCTTCAGGCGGTTGTTGCGGTTAATCACGCGGCGGTAAAGATCATTCAGGTCGGAGGTGGCAAAACGACCGCCGTCCAGCTGGACCATGGGCCGCAAGTCGGGCGGGATGACCGGGATAACTTCCAAGATCATCCAGGAAGGATCATTGCCGGACTTCCGGAAAGCTTCGGCCACTTCCAGGCGACGAATGGCGCGGATTTTTTTCTGACCCGTGGCGGTGCGCAGCTCCGCCCGCAACTCTTTCACCAACTGGTCCAGGTCAATCTCCTGCAGCAGTTCTTTGATGGCTTCCGCGCCCATTTTGGCCTTGAAACCGCGGCCGACACGGAAGAGATGGTCATATTTCTCCCTGTATTCCCTGTATTCCATTTCCGTCAAAAGCTGCTTTTTCAAAAGGCCCGTATCGCCAGGGTCAATCACCACGTACGCGGCAAAATACAGGACTTTTTCCAGAGCCCTTGGCGACATATCCAAAAGCAGCCCCATGCGGCTGGGAATCCCCTTGAAGAACCAGATATGGGAAACAGGCGCCGCCAGCTCAATATGGCCCATGCGTTCACGGCGCACTTTAGCCCGCGTCACTTCCACGCCGCAGCGGTCGCAGACGATCCCTTTGTAGCGCACGCGTTTGTATTTGCCGCAGTGGCACTCCCAGTCTTTCTGCGGGCCGAAGATTTTTTCACAGAACAAGCCTTCCCTTTCCGGCTTCAGCGTCCTGTAGTTGATGGTTTCGGGTTTCTTTACTTCCCCCCGTGACCAGGCACGGATTTGTTCGGGGGATGCCAGACCGATTTTAATTGCATCAAAATTATTGACATCCAGCAAGGGCATTTCCTCCCTTTTCATATGGTCCTCAAATACAAACCAACTGTGCCGCCTTATTCATCATCATCGTCATAACTGCTGTAACGCTTCCTCTGCCTGCGATACCCGAAATCATCATCCTCATCGTCGTAGGTAAAGTCATCCAGATCCTCAACCAGGTCCGTATCCAAATCCAGGTCAAGCTCTTCATCCAGGTTGAGGCTGTCCGTATCTTCAAGGACATCTTCTTCGTCAATATCCAGCTGAGACAATTCCGGTTCCGGCATGTCTTCCATCTCGTCCAGGTCTTCGCTTTCCTCCTCTTCCTCCAGGATCAAATCCTTGCTTTTGCCGTCTACAGCCACCGGCTGCTCCTCTTCTTCCTCACCTTCAATGTTGACGCCAAGGTCGCGGACTTCGGCATCGTCATCGCTTTCCCTGATTTCCAGCTCGCCCGCTTCTTCATCCACAACCTTGACATCAAGGCACAGGCTTTGCAGTTCCTTGACCAGAACCTTAAAAGATTCCGGCACCCCTGGCTCGGGAATGTTCTCGCCCTTAACTATGGCTTCATATGTTTTGACACGCCCGACCACATCATCGGACTTAACCGTCAGTATTTCCTGCAAGGTGTAGGCAGCACCGTAGGCTTCCAGTGCCCAGACCTCCATTTCCCCGAAACGCTGCCCGCCAAACTGGGCTTTACCGCCCAGGGGCTGCTGCGTAACCAGTGAATACGGCCCGGTAGAGCGGGCATGGATTTTATCGTCAACCAGGTGGGCCAATTTCAGCATGTAGACATAGCCCACTGTTACTTCATTGTCAAAAGGTTCACCGGTGCGCCCGTCATAAAGCAAAGTCTTGCCTGTTTCCGGCAGCCCCGCCTCCTTGAGGGCATTGAGCACGTCATCCTCCCGGGCGCCGTCAAAGACGGGCGAGGCTACATAAATGCCCAGCGTTTTGGCGGCCCATCCCAGGTGGGTTTCAAAAATCTGGCCAAGGTTCATCCGCGACGGCACACCGAGCGGGTTCAGCACTATTTCTACAGGCGTCCCGTCGGGCAAAAACGGCATGTCTTCTTCAGGCAGAATGCGGGCAATTACACCTTTGTTGCCGTGGCGGCCGGCCATTTTGTCCCCTTCAGAGATTTTACGCTTTTGCGCTACATATACGCGCACCAGCTGGTTTACTCCCGGCGGCAGTTCATCACCCTGCTCCCGGGAAAAGACTTTTACATCCACCACAATGCCAGCCTCGCCGTGAGGAACACGCAGGGAAGTGTCACGCACTTCCCGCGCTTTTTCGCCAAAAATGGCCCGCAGCAGGCGCTCTTCCGCCGTCAGCTCCGTTTCGCCCTTGGGTGTGACCTTGCCAACCAGAATATCGCCGGCGCGTACTTCAGCCCCGATGCGAATAATGCCGCGTTCGTCCAGGTCCTTGAGGGCGTCATCGCCCACGTTGGGGATATCCCGCGTGATCTCTTCCGGGCCCAGTTTGGTGTCCCGCGCTTCCGATTCATATTCCTCTATATGAATAGAAGTAAAAATGTCGTCTTTCACCAGTTTTTCGCTTAAAAGAATGGCATCCTCGTAGTTATACCCTTCCCAGGGCATAAAGGCCACCAGCACATTGCGGCCAAGGGCAAGTTCGCCCTGGTCCGTGGAAGGACCGTCGGCAATAACCTGACCGGCGGCAACCACCTGGCCCTTCCTGACAATGGGCTTCTGGTTCATGCAGGTGCCCTGGTTGGAACGGTGAAACTTTTGCAGCGTGTAAATATCACAGCCGCGCTGGTAGTTGCCAAACGGTTCCCCTGGGAAAAGCTCCCTGGTCCGGCCGTTAATCACCACATTAGGCCCGTCCGGGTCATCCTGCCGGCGTATGACAATCCTGTCAGCGCTGACATAAACAACTTCACCGGCATTTTTTGCCACAACCACAACGCCGGAATCTTTAGCCGTCTTGTATTCCATGCCTGTCCCTACCAGGGGTGCATCCGTCTGCAGCAGGGGCACAGCCTGGCGCTGCATGTTGGAACCCATGAGCGCGCGGTTGGCATCGTCATTTTCCAGGAAGGGAATAAGTGCAGTGGCCACGGAGACAAGCTGTTTGGGTGAAACATCCATAAAGTCAATGGCTTGCGGCGGCCGCGTCACCGTTTCGTTCTTGTAGCGGCAGGTGATGCGCTTCTGCAAAAAATAGCCGTTTTCATCCAGCTCGGCGTTGGCCTGGGCAATGGTATAATTGTCTTCATCGTCGGCGGTCAGGTAGACGATTTCTTCCGTGACACGTCCGCTTTCTTTGTCCACTTTCCTGTAAGGCGTTTCAATGAAGCCGTATTCATTGATGCGGGCGTAAGTGGAAAGGGAGCCTATCAGGCCGATATTAGGTCCTTCAGGAGTCTCAATGGGGCACATTCTGCCATAGTGGGAGTGGTGTACGTCCCGCACTTCAAAACCGGCGCGCTCGCGGCTCAGGCCGCCGGGCCCCAGGGCGGAAAGGCGCCTTTTATGTGTCAGCTCGGCCAGCGGGTTGGTCTGATCCATAAACTGGG
>JAAYMN010000021.1 GCA_012521345.1 Bacillota bacterium | reverse complement strand
GTTCATGCAGGATGAGGCACTCCTTTCGGTACTGTTTTGTGGTCGTAACTTAACAATAACCGAATTGTCCTCATCTTGCATTCTTTTTTTAAAGCCTAGTGTCCAAGATGTATTGTAGTCCTACATTCAGTGCCGCGAAGGTTTCGATACACTATTGGAATATGAACTAATGGGAGGTAAAATCAGGGATACGGACGATGAGTATATCGGAGTGGAAGGACGAGACGATGCCTCAAAATTTCTGGTCTCACCCCGCCAGAATAAAGACCATAGTACAAATACGGTTCTGAGGGTTTGGGGCTCAACCTTTAAGCCTGCCCTCAAAAAAGAATGCCTGCGCCTGGGAGTTAAAATTTTTGACCGGGTAATGGTTACCAACCTTTTAACAGAGGACGGCAGGCAGGGGGCAAAAGTTGTGGGGGCCACCGGGCTAAATAATCGCACCGGGGAATTCCTGATTTTTAAGGCAAAAGCAACCATTTTGGCTACAGCCGGAAACTACTCGCAGTATCTTCTCAATACTGAATTGGCAGGATACAATACTTTTCGCTCCCGAAATTCAACGGGAGACGGGACTGTTATGGCTTGGAGAGCCGGTGCAGAACTTACAATGATGGAAAGTACTTTTCCAATTAACCTGGGCACGGGTTTCTTGCATACCTGGTATGCGGGAGCCGGCGATGCGAGTTATGAGAATGTGCCGCTTGTAGATGCCAATAACAAAGAACTCCCCATTCCCACGCAAGGTTGGAAAGACGGCAGTATGCCCGGTGATTGGCGCAAGGTAAGAGATGTGCTTCGTGACGGTGTGCTGAAAGGCAAATACGAACTGCCGTTTTATGGGGATTTCCCGGCCATGCCGGAAATTGAATCCAGGGTGACCTGGAAGATGATGCTACGTGAAGAATCGGTCTCCCGAATCATTGTAGATACGTATTCTGAAGCCGGTTTTGACCCGACAAAACACCAGTTAATCAGCTATCAACTTCTGGAGGGACAGCTGCCTCTACACTGGCGCAATGTCGGCAAGGGTGGTTTGCTTGTCGACTGGGAGTTGAAAACCACACTGGAAGGCCTTTATGCCGCGGGAGAACAACTTTTTTCCGCTAGGGATCATAGTTTTTGCGCGGCAACAGGCAGATATGCCGGCCGGAAAGCGGCTCAGTATGTCCGTAAGGCAAGGAAACCGGTTATTGCAAGAGAACAGGTTGAGCAGGAAAAGGCTCGTATTTATGCACCGATTAAGCGCACCTCAGGTATCGAGTGGAAAGAACTTCATGCCGGTATAGCAAGGGCGATGCAATATTTTTGTGGCCAGTATATAACGGACCGCCTGCTCAATATGGGATTGCAAACCCTGCGGGAGATTGAAGAAGAGTATGTTCCCAAACTGTTTGCTCTTGATCCCCATAAGTTGATGCGCAGCATAGAGGACCTGCACCTGCTTGCCTACGGCCAGATTGTCATGCATGCTTCCCTCGCGCGCAAGGCAAAAAACGAATTACTAAACTTTAATAGAATCGATTATCCTGAAGGGGGCCCGCAAGAGTGGAATCAGTTTATCACAATTAAACTGGAAGACGGAAAAGTAAAAACCAAAAAGCTGCCTCTTGATTATTGTGGCGACCCGGTGAAAAACTATGAAGCTTATAACAAAGACTACCAAGGCGTCTACCGGAGAAAATGAAGGAGGTATTTTCATGGCTACTTATAATAAATATGCCCTCCCTAATGTTGTAGCACCGAATACGCCTGTTGTTTTCAACCCGGATGTATGCAAAGGCTGCAATAATTGTGTTGACATATGCCCGCTTGATGTTTTTATTCCTAATCCGCAGGCCGGTAAACCCCCCTTGATCCTGCACCCGGACGAGTGCTGGTATTGCGGCTGCTGCGTTAACGACTGCCCGCACCCCGGAGCTGTAAAGTTTAACTGGCCGCTGCAGCAGAGAGGCTACTGGCGGGACAAAAAAACGGGGGAAGTGTTTAGATTATAGCATTAATTTCAAGAATATGTTTAAGTTTTTGTCAAAATGAACCCTTGGGGTGTTAAATGAGAAACAAGTTTGTTAATAATTATGCTTTTGTTTGTTGCCGCGCTGCTATGCTGCGGAAGTAAAGAGCAGGCAGTCCGAAGAATAAAAATGCTGAAAATACGGGGCCTGTCAATCAGGAAGAAGAAGACAAGTCACCTGCCGGACCACACAAAAAAATAGCAGCCGGGGTGCATGTTTGCATTGCTCCGGCTGCTTTTTGTTTGCCGTTTGCACCTGCCGGGCGGTACAGTGCCAGATTCTCCGGCTTGACGGATCCTTTTCCATTCGCTATACTGGTAAATAACTATTTGTCAGATGGGATAAGTAGTAATTAGAGATTATCCTTTGCCTGTTTCTGCTTTAGAAGGGATTGTTTTTTCGGAAACTGCAAGGAGGGATTCGTATGCCGATTAAGATTCCGGAGAACCTGCCAACCACTGAAGTGCTTGCCAGGGAGAACATTTTTGTCATGACGGAAGAGCGGGCGTTGCACCAGGATATCCGCCCCTTGGAAATTGTGATACTAAACCTGATGCCTACAAAAATCGTGACCGAAACACAGCTTCTGCGCCTGCTGGGCAATACCCCACTGCAGATTAATATTACTTTAATGCATCCCCAGTCACACCAGGCGAAAAATACGCCGCAGGAGCACCTCTTAAAGTTTTATAAAACCTTTGACTGTATACGGAAAAACAATTATGACGGCATGGTTATTACCGGCGCCCCCGTGGAACAGCTTGATTTCCGGGAGGTCGATTACTGGGAAGAATTGACCGCCATCATGGACTGGGCACGCAAACATGTTTTTTCCACGCTTTTTATTTGCTGGGGAGCCCAGGCCGGCCTCTACCATTACTACGGTGTGCCCAAATACGACCTGCCACAGAAGCTTTCAGGCGTTTACCGGCATACCGTCTGCAAGCAGTATGTAAAATTGCTCCGGGGATTTGACGATGAGTTTTATCTTCCACATTCGCGTTATACAGAAGTCAGAAGGGAAGACCTGGAGCAGGTGGAAGACCTGGAAATACTGGCTGAATCCCCGGAAGCGGGCGTAGCCATTGTCATTTCGCGCGATGACCGCCAAGTCTTTATGCTCGGTCATGCTGAATATGATCAACTTACTCTGAAATATGAATATGAGCGGGATCTGGCAAAGGGCCTGCCGGTTCCGCTGCCGCAGAATTACTTTCCTGATGATGACATAAGGCGGGAGCCCGTCGTCCGCTGGCGCAGCCATGCCAATCTGCTGTTTTCCAACTGGCTGAATTACTACGTGTACCAGGAAACACCTTACGACTTGCTGACTCTTGGCAAAGACGGCTAACCTGCAGGTTTTTCAGGACCAGACGAGATCGCGCGGGATTTTGCCTGCAGCAATGTCCGAGTAACCGATATAATAGTTGTATTCTTTGCCGGCTTCAAGCTGGGCTTCTTCCCGCACGCGGTTTACTTCGGCAATGTTTTCAGCCAGAATGGAAACCACATAGGGGCAGAGAGCATGGTCGGCAACCTGTTGCTGTAAAATCTGCAGCGCTGTTTTGTGGTCCAAACCTTTGCGGTACGGTCTGTTTTCCGTTATGGCTGTAAAAACATCGGCAACTGTCAGAATACGCGCTCCCAGGGAGAGGGAGTCGCCTGACAGCTGGAAGGGGTAGCCTGTGCCGTCCAGCCTTTCATGGTGCAAGGCGGCCCAGACATTTAACTGTTCAAAGGCCTTGATGGGCTGCAGCAGGCGGTAGGTGTAATAGGAATGACTGCGAATAATGTTGTATTCTTCCGCATCAAGCTTGCCCGGTTTCTCCAGGACCTCGTTTTTTACTGCCAGCTTGCCTAAATCATGCAGATAGCCTGCCACCAGCATCATCTTGCATTCTTCTTCGGAAAAACCGGCCAGCTCGGCCAGTTTTTCCGCTGTTTTAGCCACGCCGGCGCTGTGGTAGGCGGTAAAAGGACTGCGAAAGTCAATAATGCTGGCAAATATTTTCGTCAGTTTGATCGTATCATCAAAATTTAAATCCATGGTATCAAAAATCATTGTTTCCCGGATGATCTCGCAAAGAGAACTGTTAACGAGATCAAGCCAGATACTTTCTTTGCTGCTGACTGCCAACAGGGCGTCCACCAGCTCCGGCACAAATTTTGTTTTGCGCTGGCTGTCTATTGTTTCAATAATTCCCCGGACTTGTCTCAGCACATCTTTATTTTTGTCAATCAGAACCACGGTCCGGTCTGCCAAATGGACCAGATGGCTCAAAAGCGGCACTTTGATCCCGAGGAAGCGGTTCCCTTCCCCGTCATTCCAGGGGATGTGGTGGAAACGGATAATGCCGGCGGCTTCGGCCAGCGGCGGGAATTTTTCCAGCAGCGCCGCTCCCCGGAAGGCGTGATCATGTGCATGGGGCGGCTCCGATTCCACCAGTTCGTGCCTTTCATTGTAAGAAAGGGCGCCTACATCATGCAGTAAACCGGCAAGCATCAGGTTTTTCAACTGTTCCTGTGCCAGTCCGATTTGCGTGCCAATTTGGTAGGACAGATAAGCAACCTGCTGGTGGTGGTTCCCCAGTTCGGGACTGACCAAATCGCAGGCATTGGTTACGGAACTGACAAGTTCATACATATTGACTAACCTGCGGTTTACGCTGTTCATTGCTGCATCACCTTTCCTGGACATATTTTATATTTGTTGTTCCCACAGGCTTGTTGGGCACATGAAAAGACAAGATATAAAAAAATTCAACAAAATATGTCAGTAATCCTTTTTACGAACTGCAAGAGCCGTGTTTGAACCTTCGCATGTTGGCAATTTTGCGACGGCTGCCGCCTCTCGGAATACGGGTTTAGATGAAAGACAAAATCAGTTTAAACCCCCATGGCAATATGGGGTTTTTTAATGACCAAAATATGCATTGCAGCGATGCCGTTTTCAGTGTACTCTAGTATAAAGAACGTTTCCCCGCCTGACATGGAGGAGGATAAAACCAGGGAGGTGTCGTTTATGAGATTAAAGGACAAAGTAGCCATTATTACAGGCTCGGCACGCGGCCTGGGCAAAGCCATGGCTCTGAAAATGGCGGCCGAAGGTGCCAAAGTAGTGGTTTGTGATCTCAATTATGAAGGCTGTGCCGCCGTCAAGGAAGAGATTGAGGCTGCCGGCGGCGTGGCGCTGGCGGTGCGCTGCGATGTTGCCAAAAGGGAAGAGGTGGCTTTCCTGGTGCAGCAGACTGTGGACGCGTTTGGCCGGATTGACATCCTTGTCAACAACGCCGGCATTACCCGTGATGCCCAGATAATTAAAATGACAGACGAACAGTGGGATGAGGTCTTGAATGTCAACCTGAAATCCATGTTTATCTGCACCCAGGAAGTTATTAAACATATGATTCCGCGCAATTACGGAAGGATTATCAATATTACGTCGGTTTCCGGCCTGGAAGGCAATTTCGGCCAGGCAAACTACTCCGCTGCCAAGGCAGGGGTTATCGGCCTGACAAAAACATTAAGCAAGGAGCTGGGCAGGAAAGGGATTACTGTTAATGCGGTGGCGCCTGGCTTTATGCGGACGGAAATGACCGAAACAATCCCGGAAAAAATCAAGGAGCAGCTTTTGGCCCGCATTCCCTTGCGGCGCGCCGGAGAGCCGGAGGAAGTGGCAGAGGCGGTGCTGTTCCTTGCTTCCGATGCGTCTTCTTATATAACCGGACATACCCTGAATGTCAACGGAGGTCTTTACGTCTAGAAAAGGAGTTAAATATGAAAGAGCCAACCGGAAGGATTTATGATATTCAGCGTTTTTCAGTCCATGACGGGCCGGGGATCAGAACAGAAATTTTTTTGAGCGGCTGTCCTCTATCATGCCTGTGGTGCCACAGCCCGGAATCACAGCATTATGAGCCGAAAATTGCCTGGTTTGAAATCCGCTGCATTGGCGCTGAAGTCTGCGGACAGTGCATAACAGCCTGCCCACAGCAGGCGGTTGCCTTGGGCAAACGGAAAACCTCTCCGGTGGATAATAAGGAAATACAGCTTGTACAGATCGATCGCGAGCGGTGCGACGACTGCGGGCTTTGTGCTGAGGCTTGTCCCGCCAAGGCACTGTGCCTGACAACAAAGGAAATCACGCTTGCCGAGGTAATGGAGATTATTGAAAGGGACAGGCCGTATTACGAAAAATCCGGCGGCGGAGTAACAATCTCCGGCGGCGAGCCAATGGTACAGTATGAATTTACCCTGGAGCTGCTGAAAGCATGCAAGGAGGCGGAACTCCATACCTGCCTGGACACGACGGGCTTTGCCAAGTTTGAACTGTACTGGCAAGTCATGCCTTTTGTGGATCTTTTTCTTTATGATTTGAAGCATATGGACACAAAGCGCTCGCAAAAACTGACCGGAGTTCCCAATGAACTGATCTTGGAAAATGCCAGGAAGCTGGCTGCCGCCGGTGCAAAGCTGCAGATCAGAATCCCCGTTATCCCCAGGTTAAATGATACAGAAGAAAACCTGCGGGCAACTGCCGTTTTCTGCCGTGAGCTGGGCGCTGCCGTGCAACTGGTGCAGATTCTGCCGTATCACAGCCTGGGCGCAGTGAAATATGAACGCATTGGCAAAACATACAAGCTGGTTAATGTGAAGGCGCCCGATGAGGGGCGGATGAAAGAAATAAAAGAATTCCTGGAAGGATTCAATCTAAAAGTTAAAATTCATTAATTGGAGCAAAGGTAGGTTAAGCATGCCACAAGTTTTCCGGATTAATACCCGGGCAAGGATGGTAATGACGGAAACTTTTAAGGACTGGCATGTATTCAATATTGCTCCGGAAAGGCCGGCTATAGTTGAAAGTTTTTGAGGCAAGCATAAACAACCGGCAGACTGCTGCAAGCTGCCGGTTGTTCTTGTCTTTTGGTACATGTGGAACTCACGAGGAGCCAAAAGATAAGCAGGGTAAAAACGCTGCCTGTAGAAGATATGCTGCAGGAGGTGGTTACGGTGTGCGGTCGTTTTACGCTGATAAAATGGGAAGAAATGCTGGCCTACTTCGGTATAGAGGCCGAAGGCCTGAAACCGCGCTATAACATTGCACCCGCACAGGATGTGCCGGTGATTGTGGCGGAGGCCAACAGGCCGGTGCTGAAAATGTTTCGCTGGGGGCTTGTCCCTTTTTGGGCAAGGGATATAAGCATTGCCGGCAGGCTGATTAACGCCCGTGCCGAAACAGTCAGTGAGAAAAAAAGTTTTTCACGCAGCTTCCGCCAGAGGCGCTGCCTTGTTCCGGCCGACGGGTATTATGAATGGAAAAAAAGCGGCAAGGGGGAAAAGCAGCCTTACCGCTTTACCTTGAAGACGAATGAAGTCTTTGCCATGGCCGGCCTCTGGGATGTGTGGCAGGATGCGTCAGGCCAAAAGTTATATACTTTTGCCATCATTACCACTGTTGCCAACAGCCTGGTGTCTGCACTGCATGACAGAATGCCGGTTATTCTGCCCAAGGGGAAGGAAAAATTCTGGCTCGAGGCTGGCGAGGATGAACTGCAGGCGCTGCAGACGTTGCTGGTGCCGTACCCGGCGGAAAAGATGACAGTCGCTGCCGCCAGCCGGTTGGTCAATAATCCACGGCATGACAGCCCTCTGGTACTGGAACCGTGACAAGCCGCTCTTTTTTCCTTCTGCTCTGCCGTTCCGGTCTTTCTTGAGCAACAAGCGGAACGGCGGTATCATTTGCCGCCGCTTTTCAGTTTCGCCAGCTGAGCTGCAAAGTATTCAATTATTTCCCGCCGGCGAATAATGCCGATAAAAACTCCGTGATCATCAACAACAGGGACAAAATTCTGGGTGACAGCCAGAGACAGCAGGCTGTCAATAGTAGCTTCAATTCGCACCGGGGCGTTTTCCACACGCCTGGGAATATCGGCTACCAGGATTTTATCGGTATCGGCAAATGACAAACCCGGTGTGTTTTTCATTTTCCACAGCAAATCGCCTTCCGTCAGTGTGCCTGCATACTTGCCGTCCCCGTCAATGAGGGGAACGGCGGAATAACGGTGATATTCCATACGTTCTATTGCCTGACGCATCGTACAGGTCAAGGGGAGATAAACAACTTCTTTCTTGGGTATCAGGAAAAAGGCAATGTTAATGGTAATAACCCCTTTCCGAGAGCGGAGCTTGCCACCGGCACCCGGGGCTGCATACTGGTTCAGTCCTATATACATTATACATTCCCCGTACCGGTTTTTTTACCTGCTTTTTAAAATATTAAAAATTTTGAATTTTGCCTTAATGTTTTTTCCGCTTAAATCCCAAAATTACGACAGGAAGTTAAATATTTCTTTACATTTTCAGCAGGGATAAAATTTTCTTAGGCGAATACATTAATGACCTGCTGTTTTTGACAGGTCGAACCTAAAAAGTGGAAGCTGCTGCAGGGAACAAGCATCGGAACCGGCAGAGAAAAGAGTTGTTTGCTTGCAGGCTCTGTGAGCTTTTAAGCAAGCTTTTTCATGTGTATATTTTGATTGCGAAAAATGTTTTTATCCGCCCATAACCTGTCAGAGGGGGATATCGTATGCTGAAGTATATTGTCAAACGGCTCATTCTGGCCGTAGTTACTATCTATATCGTTGCCACGCTGACTTTTTTCCTGATGTATTTGGTTCCCGGCGGCCCCTTTTTGTCTGAAAAAGCGCCTTCCGCAGCCACATTGGCAGCGCTGGAGGCAAAATACGGCCTGGACCAGCCGGTAACCGTGCAGTATAAAAACTATATGCTTCGCCTGCTGCAGGGAGATATGGGCCCGTCACTCAAACAGCGGGGCAAGGAGGTTAGCGATATCATTTTTACCAGGCTGCCCGTTTCCGTCAAAATCGGTTCTCTGGCCGTGGTGGTGGCGCTTGCCTGCGGTGTTGTGCTTGGTTCGATAGCCGCCCTGAACCGTGGCAAAGCCCTGGACAATATCATTGTGTTTTTCTCAACCTGCGGTATTGCCATACCCAGTTTTGTCGTCTGTACAGTTTTAATGTTTATCCTGGGAGAAAAGCTGCGACTTTTGCCCACCTTTGGTTTGAACACGCCGAGCAGCTATATAATGCCCGTAATTGCCCTGGCCCTGTATCCCATGTCTTACATTGCCCGGCTGATGCGCTCCTGCATGCTGGATGTCCTGGGACAGGATTATATGCGGACTGCGAGGGCCAAGGGGCTTTCCCAGACTAAGGCTTTATTTAAGCATGCTTTGCGCAACGCCATCTTGCCTGTTGTCACTTACCTGGGCCCCATGATTGCTTACACGCTGACGGGCAGCTTTGTTGTTGAAACCATTCTTACCATTCCCGGGCTTGGCGCTTCTTTTGTTACCTCCATAACTGCACGGGATTATCCCCTGATTATGGGCACAACCATTTTTCTTGCCTTTTTACTTGTCACCATGAATGTTGTAGTCGATATTGTTTATAAATTGGTAGATCCCAGGATCAATCTGCAATAGGCGGTGTGAATCTGCATGAATCAGAACAACGCGAGCCAGGAAGGAAAGGAGAAAAGCCGTACTGTCCCCTTAACCTTCCACTTGAAAGTCGAAGATTTTCTTCCCGCCAGCGCCGAGGAAAAACAGGAACTGGTGACAATGCGGGAAAGCGTCAGCTTTTGGCGTGACGGCATCCGGCGGTTTCGCAGAAACAAGCTGGGGATGGCCAGCCTTGCCGTGGTCCTGTTTATGATGTTTTTTGCTTTCATTCTGCCCAGTTTCTATCCTTATAACTACTATGAACAGCTCCGGGGTTCCGAGTCGCTGGCTCCCTTTGAATATTCGAAAGCGGAGCAGGCACAAATTGCAGAAGGCCGCAAGGTTTTCCCCCATCTTTTGGGTACCGATACACTGGGCCGCGATATCATGGCCCGAATTATGATGGGCAGCCGCATATCTCTGCTTGTCGGCATAGTTGCCTCCGCCATTATCCTGGTCATTGGCTCCGTCTACGGCGCCATCGCCGGCTATTTCGGCGGCTGGGTCGATACGATCATGATGCGGATTGTGGATATTATCTATACCGTGCCTGATATTCTGATCATTATTCTGCTTTCGGTAACGCTGAAACACCCGCTGACCAGGCTGGCGGAAACGGCAGGCTTCGCGTGGATTAACAAGGTCGGCGTGGGTTTAATCAGCATTTTTATTGTCTTTTCCCTCCTGTACTGGGTAGGCATGGCACGAATTGTCCGCGGCCAGGTGCTAGCCCTGAAGGAACTGGATTATGTGTCGGCAGCCAAGGCGCTGGGAGCCAAGAATGCCCGCATCATCCGCAAGCACCTGCTGACAAATTGTATCGGTACGCTAATTGTGACCACCACGCTGCAAATCCCGGCCTCCATTTTCACGGAAAGCTTCCTCAGCTTTTTGGGCCTGGGTGTCATGGCGCCCATGCCTTCGCTGGGGTCAATGGCGGCAACAGCTTTGGACGGCATGTATTCGTATCCTTACCGCCTTTTTGCTCCTGCCATAACCATCAGCATCATCATTTTAGCCTTTAACCTGCTGGGAGACGGCCTGCGGGATGCATTTGACCCAAAACTCAAAGATTAGGAGAATGCACATGAGCAAGTATTTGGTGGAGATAAAAAACCTAAAGCTTTCTTTCTTCACGCCGGCAGGGGAAGTAAAGGCTCTCAACGATGTTTCCTTTAAGATGCAGGAAGGGGATGTTCTGGGGATTGTGGGCGAGTCCGGCAGCGGCAAATCTGTCACCGCTTACGCACTGATGGGGCTTGTTCCTTATCCCGGACGGATCATTGGCGGTACCATTGACTTTAACGGCCGCCGCATTAATGATCTGAGCGAGAAAGAACTGCGTGCCATACGCGGCAATGAAATCAGCATGATTTTTCAGGACCCCATGACATCTTTAAACCCTGTTTTTACCATCGGCAACCAAATTGAAGAAGCAATCCTTTTGCACACGGGAAAAAACAAGCGGGAAGCACGGGAAAGGGCACTGGAGCTGCTGCAGCTGGTCGGCATCAATGAGCCGGAGAGAAGGCTGCGGCAATACCCGCATGAATTGTCCGGCGGCATGCGGCAGCGGGTCATGATCGCCATGGCCCTTGCCTGTGAACCCAAACTGCTGATTGCCGATGAACCGACTACAGCCCTTGATGTGACCATTCAAGCCCAGATCCTGGAGCTGATGATGGACCTGAAGCAAAAAATCGGCATGTCTATCATCCTCATAACGCATGATTTGGGCGTGGTTGCCAGCATGTGCGAAAAAATTGCCGTAATGTACGCGGGAAAAATTGTGGAATACGGTACGGCCGACGACATCTTTTACAACCCGAAGCATGAATACACAAAAGGCCTGCTCAATAGCATCCCCAAACTCAGTGCCAAAGAACATGAAAAACTGGTTCCCATCGACGGCACCCCTGTGGATTTGCTAATGCCGCCCAAAGGCTGCCCCTTTGCGCCCCGCTGCAAAAACTGCATGAAAATCTGCCTTCGTGAGATGCCGCCATATACCTATCTTAATGACAACCATTACAGCGCTTGTTGGCTGTTGCAAAAAGAAGCTTTTGAGAAACAGCAGAGTGGGGTTGCGCCATGAATAAGCTGATTGAAGTTAAAAACTTAAAACAGTACTTTCCGGCGCCCGGCGGTTCTCTTTTCAAAAAACGCTTTGTCAAAGCGGTCGATGACGTTTCTTTCTACATTCATAAAGGGGAAACGCTGGGGCTTGTGGGAGAGTCGGGCTGCGGCAAGACAACAACGGGTAAAGCCATTATCCGCCTGTATGAGCCAACTTCCGGGCAGATCTTTTACGACGGCAGAGATATTACCCATATGGACATGCTGCCATACAGGCGGAAAATGCAAATTGTTTTCCAGGACCCCTACGCTTCGCTGAACCCGCGTATGACCGTGGGCGATATCGTGGGGGAAGCCATGGATATCCACAATCTTTACAAAACCAGGGCGGAGCGGAAGGAAAAGATCTATAACCTGCTCGAACGCGTGGGCTTGAATTCAGAGCATGCCAACCGCTTTCCCCATGAATTTTCAGGCGGGCAGCGGCAGCGCATCGGTATTGCCCGGGCCCTGGCCGTTGACCCTGAGTTCATTGTCTGCGACGAGCCTGTCTCTGCCCTGGACGTATCCATCCAGGCCCAGATTATCAACATGTTCGAAGAGCTGCAGGAGGCCATGGGACTCACCTACTTGTTTATCGCCCACGACCTGTCTGTGGTGAAGCATATTTCCGACCGCATCGGCGTCATGTACCTGGGGAAGCTGGTGGAACTGGCAGACAGCTATGAACTTACATTTCACAGCCTCCATCCTTATACTCAATCCCTGATCTCTGCCATTCCCATTCCCGATCCCAGAATCAGCCGTGAACGGAAAAGGATTATTCTGGAAGGCGACGTTCCTAGTCCGCTGAATCCGCCTTCCGGCTGCCGCTTCCGCACACGGTGCCGGTATGCGACACAGCTTTGTGCCGAAAAGGAGCCGGAATTCCGGGAAGTGGCCGACGGACACTTTGTTGCCTGCCATCATTGCTGTCAATGAAATCGCTATTTGGGCGGAATGCCTAAATATATAAAAATAAAAAGAGGAGGAAAAAAGACAAGATGAAGAAACTGTCAATCTTACTGGCACTTTTGCTGCTGGTAAGCGTCTTGGTCGGTTGCGGCGGCGGCAACGGCACCGTTGACAACAATAACAACAACGCCGGCAACCAAGGCGGCAACCAAACGGGCGGTCAAACCCAAGAACCTTTTGTCCTGAATGTCCATGTGGGGCCCAATCCGGACACCATTGATCCGGCACTTAACTCTGCCGTTGATGGTGCCACCCTGATTATCCATGCTTTTGAAGGGCTTTATTCGCTGGATAAAGACGGCGTTCCCCAGCCCGCTCAGGCAGAAAAAGTTGAAATCAGCGAAGACGGACTGACTTATACATTTACGCTGAGGGAAGGCCTGAAATGGAGCGACGGCACGCCGCTGACGGCGGAAGATTTTGTGTATGCCTGGAACAGGGCAATCGATCCGGAAACAGCAGCAGACTATGAATACATGTTTGAATCAATTCAAGGCTATGAAGAGGGCAAACTGGCGGTAACCGCCCTGGACGACAGAACGCTGGAAGTTAAACTGGTTGCCAGAACACCCTATTTCTTAGAGTTGACAGCCTTCCCCACCTTCAGCCCGGTGCAGAAGAAAACCATTGAAGAAAACGGCGAGCAGTGGGCGCTGGCTCCGGAGACCTACATTTGCAACGGGCCGTATAAAATGATCGAATGGGTGGATTCTTCCCATATCCTGTATGAGAAGAACGAGCACTACTGGAATTACGATGCCTTAGGCCCTGATCAGATCAAATTCATCCTCATGTCCGACGTAAATGCATCCTTCTCGGCCTTCAAGACAGAACAAATCCTTTTCTCCGACGATATTCCCACGGAAGAAATCGATGCCTGGAGAGACAAGCCTGAATTCAACCTGCAAGGGCAGCTTGGCACCTATTATATCAGCTTCAACACCAAGAAGCCGCCCTTTGACAACAAGCTTGTCCGTGAGGCCTTCAGCCTTGCCATTGACCGCAACTATATAGTGGAGCAAATCGGCAAAGCGGGGCAGCAGCCCGCCGGCGCCTTTGTTCCCACAGGTCTTTCCGATGCGGACCCCACCAAGGAATTCCGCGAAGTAGGCGGCGATTATATCAATGTGTCCAAGGAAGCATATGCCGACAACCTAGCACGGGCCAAAGAACTCATGAAGCAAGCCGGTTATGAAAACGGCAAAGGTTTCCCTGCCGTGGAGTACCTTTATAATGTTGAGGGCGACGGCCACCGTCTGATTGCCGAGGCTCTGCAGCAAATGTGGAAAGAACTGGGTGTAGAAGTGTCACTGGCGTCCCAGGAATGGAACGCCTTCCTCAACACCCGCAAGAACGGCGACTACCAGATCGCCCGCAACGGCTGGCTTGCAGACTACAACGACCCCATTACTTTCCTCGACATGTGGATTACCGGCAGCGGCAACAACGACGCACAATGGTCCAATCCCGAATACGACAGAATTATTGCCCAGGTGAAGCAATCCAGTGACCAGGAAGAGCGCTATCGCCTGATGCATAAGGCCGAAGACATTATCTTTGCAGAATCCATGCTGGCTCCTATCTACTACTATGTAGATATTTACCTTGTCAATCAGAAACTGCAGAACGTTTATTCTTCGCCGCTCGGTTATAAATACTTCATGTATGCCAGCCTGGCCGAATAATTAGCCGCAAGGAGCGAGGAGAGGCACACAAAGCCTCTCCTTTTTTTGTTGCCGGTTCCGGAAGGGGCGCTCCCGCGACGGCGCGGGAAAAGCAAGAAATTCTGGCATGCCCACTGTCTTTATGATATGATAGAGTGCGCAGAAAAAGACCCAACTGACACAAAATCCAGCAGGCAAAGAAGCAGGCCTGCAACAAAAGGGGCGATGCACATGTCGGCAGCTTCCCGTGGCAACCGGGTAATCGTCAGTGTACTTGGCCAGGACCGCGTCGGCATTATTGCCGGCGTCTCCGGCATCCTGGCGGAGAACAACATTAATATTCTTGATATCAGCCAGACAACCATGCAGGGCATTTTCACCATGATCCTGATTGCGGACATGGAACAAAGTCGGATTAATCTGGACACACTGCAGGAGAAAATGCAGGAATTGGGCAAGACGCTGGGTCTGAAAATTGTTGTGCAGCATGAAGATGTTTTTCGCTTTATGCACAGGATTTAAAAGGGGGTGCCGGCCATCATGTTTACCCTGCAGGAAATCATGGAAACTGTAACCATGATCCAGGAGGAACATCTGGATATCCGTACCATTACCATGGGCATCAGCCTGCGTGACTGTGCAGATGCAGATCCCAAAGCGGCCTGCCGGAAAATATACGATAAAATTACCCGCCTGGCAGACCGCCTGGTGACAGTGGGAGAAGAACTGGAACGGGAATACGGGGTGCCCATTGTCAATAAGCGGATTTCCGTCACGCCCATTTCCCTGGTGGCGGAAGCGGCACGGGCGGAGGATTACTTTGATTTTGCCCTTACCCTGGACAGGGCGGCTGCCGCTGTGGGCGTCAATTTTATCGGCGGTTTTTCCGCCCTTGTCCACAAAGGCTTGACACCGGGTGATGCGTGCCTCCTGGCTTCCATTCCCCGCGCCCTGGCGGAAACGGAAAGAGTTTGTGCTTCGGTCAATGTGGCAACGACCAAGGCGGGCATCAATATGGATGCTGTCGGCCGCATGGGTGAGATAATCAAGCAAACGGCCGAACTGACTGCAGACAGGGACGGACTGGGCTGTGCCAAGCTGGTGGTCTTTGCCAATGTGCCTGAGGACAACCCCTTTATGGCCGGTGCTTTCCACGGCGTCGGCGAGCCGGAGTGCGTGATTAACACCGGCGTCAGCGGACCTGGAGTGGTGAAAAGAGCGGTGGAAAAAGCGGGACCGGCCGCCGACCTGGGCACACTGGCTGAGATAATTAAAAAAACAGCCTTCAAGATTACGCGGATGGGGGAGCTGATCGGCCGGGAAGCGGCCTCCCGCCTGCAGGTTCCCTTTGGCATTGTTGATCTGTCCTTGGCGCCGACGCCTGCCGTGGGTGACAGCGTGGCCGAAATCCTTGAGGCCATGGGGCTTGAGCGCTGCGGGGCGCACGGTACAACCGCCGCGCTAGCGCTGCTGAATGATGCGGTGAAAAAAGGGGGGGCCATGGCGTCGTCTTATGTGGGAGGCCTTTCCGGCGCCTTTATACCTGTCAGTGAAGATGCAGGCATGATTCGGGCTGTGGAAAAAGGGGCACTGACGCTGGAAAAGCTCGAAGCCTTGACATGTGTATGTTCCGTTGGTCTGGACATGATTGCCGTTCCTGGCAACACATCTGCGGAAACAATTGCCGCCATTATTGCGGATGAGGCGGCAATCGGCGTTGTCAACCAAAAAACAACCGCTGTCCGTATCATCCCCGCCCCGGGGAAAAAGATCGGCGACTATGTTGAGTTCGGCGGTTTGCTGGGCCGCGCTCCGGTAATGCCGGTTAATACTTTTTCCGCCGGTTCCTTTATCCACCGCGGGGGACGGATTCCCGCCCCCATACAGAGCCTGAGAAATTAGGCCGGATATATTTCCCGTACCGAGAGCAGGGATATTGCATCGAACAGCGAAAAAAAATAATGCCAGTTTGCTTTAGGTCAAAATAAGGGATGTGTTGCCGTGCGACGATTAAAAAGCTCGTTTTCTCTGCTACTCGCACTTGTTTATGTTGTTCTGTCCTCTTTGTATATTGTTTTGTCTGACCGCTTTTGGGCCGCTGTGGCAGGTGATCCCGCTAGCATACAGAAATGGCAGACTTATAAGGGCTGGGTATTTGTGTTTGTTACCGGGATATTGTTTTATTTCATGCTTTCAACGGCGGTAAAAGTGAGAGCACGTTCGGAAAATACGCTTAAACATGCCAACGAAAAGCTGCGAGCCATCATTTCGGCCTCCCCCCTGGCCATACTGACCCTGGATACGGAAAACCGTGTTTTAAGCTGGAACAAGGCGGCGGAAAGAATGTTCGGCTGGGAAGAAAAGGAGGTTCTCGGCTTACTTAACCCTACGGTGCCTGACGCCAAAGCTTTGGAATACAGAAGCTACCTGAAAAAAGCGGCGAACGGCGAGCTGGACAAAGCCATTGAAACTGAATTGCAAAAAAAAGACGGGTCGATTTTGGCAGCTAGCCTGTCCCTGTCGCCGACCCGGAACAGCAGCGGGGAAATCAGCGGCTATGTTGCCCTGATTTCAGACATTACCGAACAGAAGCGCCGGGAAAAGCAGCTGCAGTATATGAGTCTGTATGATGCCTTAACCGGGATTTATAACAGGGCTTATTTTGAACATGAGATGCGACGTCTGGCTAACAGCCGCCTGAACAGCCTCGGTATAATTATCTGTGATCTCGACGGGCTTAAACTGTATAATGACAGCCTTGGGCACGCCGTGGGCGACGAGTTGCTGAAAGCGGCTGCGCAAGTGATCAAATCCTGTTTTCGGGAAAGCGACGTTGTTGCCCGGATTGGCGGGGATGAGTTTGCCGTCCTGCTTCCCAATGCGGACAGGCAGGCCATGGAAGCTGCCTGCGAACGCATTCGCCTTGCCCTGCAAGAGTATAACAAAAAGCATGAACAGTATTATTTAAGTGTATCAGTGGGGTATGCCGTCAGCACGGGAGAAAAAATCAACGTTGACGATCTTTTCCGGGAAGCGGACAACAATATGTACCGCGAAAAAGCCAGGCGCAGCAGCGCGGTGCGGGAGACAACAATACAAATCCTGCTGCGGGCTCTGGCTGCGCGGCAGTATACGAACGGTCAAAGCGCCGAACGGATGGAAGAAATGGTTGCCGGCCTGGCCATGAAAAGCGGGATTACCGGGGAACATCTTAATGATATCCGCCTGTTTGCCAAGTTTCATGATATCGGTTATGTAGGCGTGCCGGAAAAAATATTCTTTAAAAAAGAACCCCTGACCAGCAAGGAAATAGAAATCATCAGGAGGCACCCGGAAATCGGCCATCGCATTGCCCTTTCCGCACCCGACCTTGTTCATTTGGCCGACTGGATTCTAAAACATCACGAATGGTGGAACGGGAGGGGATACCCGCTGGGGCTCAAAGGTAGCGATATACCCTTGGAGTGCCGCATCCTGGCCATCGTCGATGCCTACGACGCCCTGACAAACGACAGGCCTTACCGGAAAGCAAAATCAAAAGAAGAGGCCCTGTCGGAACTAAAGAATGCCGCCGGCATTCAATTTGACCCGGAACTGGTAAAAATCTTTATTGATTTAGTAACAAACGGCGAATACCAGGAGATGGCGCAGGGCGGCGGTAGTAAATTCCCCCCTGCCCGGGAAATATAAAGCCACACTGAAACGCAAGTAAAAAACGCTAAATATGTTTAGGCAGCAGGGACTCTCCCTGTTTATTTTTTGCCTGAAAAATTGAAAAAATGCGGTGCCAGCAATAACAGGCAGCAGCAAAAACGCGGGAAAAGCAAGTAGCGGCGGGTTTTTGCTGGAAATAAAAAAAATATGCGAAGAAGATTGACATTTCCCGTGAATTTGTTACAATGTAACTTGATGCTCGGGGGGGCAACCTGCGCCCGGGCAAATATTATTATATACAAAAGGAGGCTTTAGAAAATGAGCGCATTAGGTCGTCACGTCCTGGCTGAATTTTACGGTTGTCCTGCAGATATCCTCAATGATATTCAGGGGATAGAGCGAACTATGGTGGACGCCGCCCTCGAAGCAGGTGCTGAAATCCGGGAAGTGGCATTCCATAAATTTAGCCCCCAAGGCGTAAGCGGGGTTGTGGTTATTTCAGAATCGCACCTTGCTATCCATACCTGGCCGGAATATGGCTATGCCGCCGTAGATGTATTCACCTGCGGCGACAGAGTGGATCCGTGGGTGGCATGCAACTATCTTAAAGAAAATTTTGCTGCCAGCAACATGGACGCACGGGAAATCAAGCGCGGAATTTTTAAACATGAAGCCTCCGTCCAGGCGAGGGCAGCAAACTTCTGATCGGAAGGGGGAAGCTGCTTTGAAAACACCGCCCTGGAAATGGTTTATAGAATATACCCATCCTACCCAGGCACATATGCAAGCGGTGGAAAAGGTATTATATAGCGGGAAAACAGACTATCAGACTGTCGAGATATTTGATACGGAGTTCTATGGCCGCTGCCTGATACTGGACGGCAAGATCCAGTCGGCAGAGTTTGACGAATATATATATCATGAAGCTTTAATACAGCCGGCCATGATATACCACCCCGCTCCCAGAAAAGTAATGGTGGTCGGTGGAGGCGAAGGGGCAGTTTTGCGTGAAATCCTGCGCCATCCTACAGTTGAGCATGTTCTTATGGTGGATATTGACCGTGAAGTGGTGGAACTGTGCAAGAAACATCTCCCTGAATTGAGCCAGGGTGCTTTCGAAAATCCGAAAGTAAGCGTGCTTTATCAGGATGCACGTGCCTACCTGGAGAATCATGGGGATAAGTTTGATATCATTTTTTTAGACTTGCCCGAGCCGGTGGATGGCGGTCCTGCCTACCTGCTTTTTACGCGGGAGTTTTATCAAATCGTAGCCAACCGCCTGGAAGCGGAAGGCATCATTGCCCTGCAGGCCGGGTCTTATAATCCCCGCCTGATTGAATGCCATGCAGCCATTTGCCATACGCTGGCCACAGCTTTTCCTGTTGTCCGCTCCTATTCAGTGTTTATTCCCTCATATGATACGGAGTGGGGATTTGCTATAGCGGCAAAATCACCCGCTGCCCTGCAACTGTCTTCTGCCGAGATAGACAAGCGTTTGGCGGAAAGAAAAATAAATGATCTGAAATTCTATGACGGGGAAACCCATCTTTCAATGTTTTCCGTTCCTAAGCACATCAGGCAGGCCATCAGCCGGAATAAACGGATCATTGCTGATGACGAGCCGCTCTTGATCTATTAGTCCGCATAAGGAGTGGTGGTAGTGGAAAGAACATTTGTGATGGTAAAGCCGGATGGCGTGCAGCGCAACCTGGTGGGTGAAATCATCAGCCGTTTTGAATGCAAAGGCTTTAAGCTAGTCGGTCTGAAAATGATGCAGATCTCCGAGGAACTGGCGGCAAAGCATTATGCCGAACATAAAGGCAAATCTTTTTATGGGGAACTGATTGATTTCATCACCTCGGGCCCCGTTGTCGCCATGGTCTGGGAAGGCTTGAATGCTGTATCCGTTATCCGCAATATGATGGGCAAAACCAACCCGGCGGAAGCCGCTCCCGGGACAATTCGCGGGGACTTTGCCTTGTTTACGGGCAACAATGTCATTCACGGCTCCGATTCGCCTGAGAGTGCGGAGCGGGAAATCAATCTATTCTTTGCGCCGGATGAATTGCTGTCTTATGACAAGGCGGTGGACTTTTGGGTTTGCGGCAAATAAGGCGCGCCGCACAGACCAGGTGCCGGCGGAAAGAAGCACCACAAGGGCAGGAATCCACGCCTGCTCTTTTTTTTTGTGCGGGAGGCGGCGGATGTGGCGTATTGACTCCGAGCAACATAAGATAAAACAAAAACAAGCATGAAAGGTGTTGGCAGATGGGTAACAGACCGGTATGCTGTCCTTATTTTTTTAACCAGATTGCAGAGTTTATGGAAATACCTGAAAACCCGGGATTTACCTTTCTCGACATCCTTCAGGTTGATGTGACTACAACCTTGCCCGGCCAAAGAGTAAGACTGGGGGCCATGGTGGAAGCTGCTTTTGCGACAGAAAGCCAGCCTGCAACTTATACATGCCGCTTGACCTTCAGGCTGGTACGGTCCGGGTTTGGCACATTAACGGAGGCCGATTGGCATCTGGTCGACTTTCCGAAACCTCCAGGCATTACCACCGTCTTTAGAAACCTCCAAAATCTAACTTGGACGGATGTTCCGGGGCCCCCGGGCACCTACACCTATATCCTGCAAGTCCGCCGCGGCACAGGCATTTTCGAAGGCAACATCGAAGATATAAATGTAAGGGCCAGGCATCTGGATGCCATTGTTTTCCCGCCGCAGCCATAGCAGAATGCGGTTATTATTCCGCACGACGGGGCGGCCGCCTTTGGCGGCGCAGGCGGCAATGCGGCTTGTTGCCTTCAGATTTGTCTTTCGTGTCAACTTTGGGGGAGCCTAAGCAAAAGGCTCCCTCCTTGTTTTGCGCGCGGCGGGAAACATGAAGCGCAGCAGGGCTTTCGCCTGTTTTTCTGCTGGACATAAGCGCAGGGCATGTAGTATAATATTGCCATTATTCACGAACCGGTGTAGTGCAGTGGAGGTTGACATTATGGACAAAATTATTACTCTTTATGATACAACCCTGCGGGACGGAGCCCAGCGGGAGGGAATTTCCTTTTCTGTCAGCGACAAGCTGAATATTACCAAACGCCTGGATGCCTTTGGCATTGATTACATTGAGGGCGGCTGGCCCGGCTCCAATCCGAAAGATATTGATTACTTCCGCAGAGTCCGGCAGCTGGAGCTAAAACATGCCAAGATCACGGCTTTCAGCAGTACGCGCCGCGTCGGTGTCCGCGTGCAGGACGACCTGAATATCCGCTCCCTGCTGGCGGCGGAAACTCCCGTGGTGACCATTTTCGGCAAGTCCTGGGATTTCCATGTGACTGAAGCCCTGGGAACCACTCTGGAAGAAAACCTGAACATGATTCATGATACAGTTGCTTATGCCAAAGATAAGGGCCGGGAAGTAATTTATGACGCCGAACACTTTTTTGACGGCTACCGCGCCAACCCCGAGTATGCTCTTGCCACTATTCTTGCGGCGGAGCGGGCGGGGGCGGATTTCATTGTCCTGTGCGACACCAACGGCGGCGTCATGCCCTTAGACTTGCAGCAGATTATTGCGCATGTCCAGTCGCTGACAAAAGCAAAGCTTGGCATTCACGCTCATAATGACGCCGGCATGGCGGTGGCCAATTCCGTGATAGCGGCCAAACTGGGCGTCCGGCAAATCCAGGGGACGATCAACGGTTATGGCGAGCGCTGCGGGAATGCCAACCTTTGCACAATAATTCCCAACCTGCAATTGAAGCTGAACATGCCGGTAATCGAACCGGAACAGCTGAAAGAGCTGACGCAGCTTTCCCGGTATGTGGCGGAGCTGGCCAATCTTGCTCCCCAGGAACAGCAGCCGTACGTAGGGAGCAGTGCTTTTGCCCATAAAGCCGGCGTCCATGTGGATGCCGTCATGAAGCATGCACATACCTATGAGCATGTGCAACCGGAGCTGGTAGGCAACAAAAGGCGCTTCCTGCTTTCCGAGCTTTCCGGCAAGAGCAACCTGCTACTGAAGGCTTGGGAGAACAATTTTGACCTGTCCAAGGAAAACCCGCAGACAAAAGCTCTACTGGATAAACTGAAAGAGCTTGAATACCAGGGGTACCAGTTTGAAGGCGCCGAAGCATCTTTTGAACTTCTGCTCTGGAAAACATTTACGGAATACAAGCAGCCTTTTGAGACGCTGGGTGTCCGAGCCATTACGGAAAAGCGCGGGGACAACGATCAGCTTGTTTCCGAGGCAACTGTCAAGATCCGTGTGGGCGAGCAGGAATTCCTGACTGCCGGCGAGGGAAACGGTCCGGTGAACGCCCTGGACGAAGCTCTGCGCAAAGCGCTTGTTGCCGTCTATCCTGAAATCCGCCATATCCACCTGGTTGATTATAAAGTCCGGGTTCTGGACGGAAAGGAAGGCACCGGTTCCAAGGTTCGTGTTTTGATTGAATCCAGGGATGACCGCAGACAAAAATCATGGGGCACGGTGGGCGTATCTTACAACGTTATCGAAGCCAGCTGGCAGGCTCTGGTGGACAGCCTGGAATACGGACTGCTGACTGCCAGCCAGGCTAAAATGAAAAATCTGCACGATGCGGTAAACAAGTTTAGAATGTAGTACATTCTCTTCCCCTCTTAGGGGAATTCTTTTTTTAAGCCATTATTTTAGAGGAAAAAGCTGGCCGATGTGGAATCACTTTTTGGTATTTGTTACTGAGGGGGGTCGTGATTGGATTTAAAGAACTTTTTGCAGGCTGTAACCGCAGCACCGGGTATTTCCGGCTACGAAGCACTCGCCGCAGAATTGATCAAAGCCGAACTGTGTGCCTATGCTGATGAAGTCCGGCAGGACCGGCTGGGAAATGTGGTCTTTCTCAAGAAAGGCACCGGAGATAACCGGCCCCGTGTGCTGCTGGCAGCACATATGGATGAAATTGGACTGATGGTAACAAAAATAGAAGAGGGCGGTTTTTTGCGCTTTACTTCCGTTGGGGGCATAGACCCGCGGACCATCGTCGGCCAGGAGGTCGTTGTATTCGGCAAGGAAAGGCTTAATGCAGTGGTCGGGGCCAAGCCCCCCCACCTGACTGATGAAGAGGAACGGAATAAAGCTTATTCCATGGAAGACCTGTTTATCGATCTTGCTCTGCCGGAGGAACGGGTCAGGAGACTGGTTGCCATCGGCGACCTGGCAATGATCCGCCGGGAACTGGTCCAACTGCGAGGGGAAGTGCTTGCCGGAAAAGCCATGGATGACAGGGCGGGGGTTGCCGTTTTGGCCGTCTGCCTGGAAGAGTTGGCGCGGCTGCATCATACCGCCGATGTTTATGCTGTGGCCACCGTCCAGGAGGAAGTGGGCGTCCGCGGCGCCGCCACCTCAACCTACGGCATTGTGCCCGACCTTGGCATTGCCGTGGACGTGACGCACGGGGATATGCCGGGAGTGCCGGAGCATGAGACTTGCAAACTGGGGAAAGGACCTGCCATTACTGTTGGTCCCAATATCCACCCCAAAATTGGCAATGAACTGGTGGCTGTGGCCAAAGATCGCAAAATTCCTTACCAGCTGGAAGTGGCTGCCGGGCCAACGGGAACGGATGCCCGCGCCATCCAGATCAGCCGTGGGGGAATCCCTACAGGGCTGGTATCTGTGCCCCTGCGTTACATGCATACATCCGTGGAGCTTCTGGACACGGAGGATATAAAGATGGCAGGCCGACTGCTTGCTTATTTTATTGCCGGCCTGCAGATGAAATTTGTGGAGGATTTGTCATGCTGCTGAAAAAACTGTCAGAAGCTTACGGTGTTTCCGGCGATGAAGGCAATGTCCGGGAACTGCTGCGCCGGGAACTGGAACCATATGTCGAACAAATCAGGACCGATGCCCTGGGCAATCTATACATAACAAAAGGCAAAGGCAAAAAGCCGCGCGTTATGCTGACAGCCCATATGGATGAAATCGGCCTGATTGTGGTTGGTTATGAAAAAAGCGGCCTGCTGCGGGTGGCCAAAGTGGGCGGCATTGATGACCGTGTCCTGGTAGCAAAAACTGTTGTGGTCGGCCCGAACCATATTCCCGGTGTGATCGGTTCCAAGCCTGTTCACCTGCAGAAGCCTGCCGAGCGGAAAAAAACGCTGGAAATTAACAACCTGTATATAGATATTGGTGTGTGCAGCAGGGAAGAAGCGGAGAAACTGGTGCGCATTGGTGACTATGTGGCTTTTTCCCAACAGACAAGGGAACTGGGAACAAACTGCCTGCTGGGGAAAGCGTTTGATGACCGGGCGGGTTGCGCTGTCCTGGCTGAACTCTGCAAGGAAGATTTTGACCTGGAGCTGACTGCCGTTTTTACCGTGCAGGAAGAAATCGGCCTGCGAGGGGCAACCGTGGCGGCTTATAATGTTTATCCCGATGTTGGCATCGTCCTGGAAGGAACCTCGGCTTACGATGTGGCCGGCATCACGGACACAGGCTTTGTAACCAGGCTGGGGGGCGGACCGGCCATCTCGCTGATGGATTCTTCCTTTATTGCTGCACAAAAAATGGTGGACTTTATTGTCAGAACGGCAGAAAGCCTGGGCATCCCATACCAGTTCCGCCGCCTGACAACGGCCGGAACGGATGCAGGTGCCATTTCCCAGGCCCATGACGGTATTCCAAGCGCAGTACTGGCACTGCCCTGCCGTTACATTCATTCCCCGGTGTCTGTTTTGAATCTGGATGATTTTCATCATACAATAAAGCTGGCCAAAGGATTGCTTTGGGCCATAGCTGAAGGAGGACTGCCTCTTGAAAGAACTGCTGAAAAAGCTGAGTGAAACCTACGGACCGTCAGGCAGGGAGGAACAGATCGCCGCTGTCATCAGGCAGGAGCTTGAGGGCCATGTTGATGACATTTTCACGGACAAAATGGGCAATCTTTGTGCCGTAAAAAAAGGGTCGGGCACAAAAATCATGGTGGCGGCGCACATGGATGAAATAGGCGTGATAGTTACTTACATTGATGATAAAGGCTTTCTCCGTTTCAGCAATGTGGGCGGAGTGTCACCTTTTATCCTGTTGGGACAGCGGGTTGTCTTTGCCAACGGCATCACCGGCACAATCGGTGTGGAAAAACTGGACGATATCAAAAAACTTACCCTTGACAAACTCTACATTGATATCGGCGCCACCGGCAAAAAAGAAGCGGAGCAGCTGGTGAAAATCGGCGATATCGCCACTTACGACCGCAAGACTGCCCTGATGGGCTCACGCATGACCGGCAAGGCCATGGACAACCGGGCAGGCTGTGCTGTACTGATTGCCGCCCTGCGTGAACTGCCGACTACGGAGCACGAGATCTATGCCGTTTTTACCGCCCAGGAGGAAGTGGGCCTGCGCGGCGCAAAAGTCTCTGGCTACCGTTTCAACCCCGATCTCGGCCTGGCAGTGGACGTAACCCTGGTCGGAGATACGCCGGAGGCCGCCACCAACAACGTTGCCCTGGGGAAGGGCGTAGCCATAAAGGTCAAAGACACGTCCATCATTTGCCACCCGCTCATTAAAAACCGCTTGACGGAACTGGCGGAAAAAGAAAACATCCCTCATCAGTTTGAAGTCCTCACAAGAGGCGGAACAGACGCGGGTGCCATCCACCTGACCCGCGAGGGAATACCTTCCGGCGCAATCTCTGTACCGTGCCGTAATGTGCACACGCCTGTGGAAACAGTTGACCTGAACGACATGGACAGCGCCGTCAGGCTGTTGCGCGCCTTTCTCCTAAACCCGGTGGCGCCGGATAAAATTTCATCATTTAATGCCTGCTGAGCATGCGCCGTTCCTCTTATCCTCAAAATAGCTTCTTTTGCAAGTTGACCGTGTCACAAACTGACTTGCAATTTTAGCCCGGCTGTGTTATAGTAACATACGGACTCTCCATAAAACTTAACGTGTCGGAGTGGCGGAACTGGCAGACGCGCACGTTTGAGGGGCGTGTGGGCAACCGTACGGGTTCAAGTCCCGTCTCCGACACCATACAAAGCCTTACAGGACAGCACTTTGCTGCTGTCTTTTTTTATTTTAGTGCGTGGCAAAAACATAACTGATTGTTTTTGCATATGATATGGCAGCATTAATGTTATAAGGGAGGCTGCACAGATGCGCAGGGTATCCGAAGAATGTGCCCGCTGCCTGCGGCGGGTTATCTTTGCCTCGGAAGAAGAACGCCTCAGGGAATTGCTGCTTTCCGAAGGTGAGTTTTTATGTAAAAACTGCAAGGCGGGGATGAAGGAAGATGCCTAAAATTTATTTGCGGGCGGGGCACGGCGGTACGTCGCCGGGTACAACCGGCAACGGCCTGGTGGAGAAACAGGAGACATTGAAACATGTCCTGGCGCTGGCCGCCGCGCTCTCGGAATACGAGGCGGAACTGAAGCTGGCCCGCACCGGAGATGCCACTGTCAGCCTGTCGGCAAGCATCAGTGAAGCAAACCGCTGGGGTGCGGACCTTTATTACTCCAGTCATGTCAATGGTTTTTCTGACAGCAGGGCTTTTGGCTATGAGAGTTATATCTATACCTCTCCCTCGGCAGGAAGCATTCGCGCGCAGAATATTCTCCATCCGCGCCAGGCGGCGGTCTGGGTCAGGTGGGGCAGCAGGGACAGGGGCATGAAACGCGCCGATTTTGCCGAACTGCGTGATACGGTCATGCCGGCAATTCTGGTGGAGCAGGGTTTTATTTCCAATCCCGGCGATGCCGGCCTGCTGAAGCAGGGGAGTTTTTTGAACGAGTTGACAAGTGCGACTGTCCAGGGCTTTGTTGAACTGTATGGCCTGCAGAGGAAAGGAACGGTGGGAAAAGATCCGGCGGCAAAAACCGGGAAACATCTTGCCGCAGCAGGTGAAACGCTGCAGACAGTGGCAGAAAGATATAAGCTAACAGTGGCTGAATTAATGCTGCTGAACCCCCATCTGGCTGACGGCGTGCTCCTGGAAGGCGATATTGTTTATTTGACAACACCGGGTGAACTGGAAAAAGAGTTTGCTTTGCTCAACAGGGAACTGCTCCTGTGCAGGAAAAAGCTTAAGGAATTTCAAGTAATTGGCAGTCAAATCCAGTCGCTGTCCCAGCAATTGACTTGATTTTTTTGTACGGCTCGTGAAGATTTTCGCATCCTGATATAAGGAAATGAAATATCAAGCAATAGGCAGTTAATGTCTCGGACAAGCAGTCAGTATGGCAATTTTAATCCTTCTGTAAGGATATAGGTATTGTCATGGTATAAGTGAATATGATATCATGAACAAGGCTGAAGAACTTGCCTTAATCAGAAACAGGAGGGGTTAAAATGAAAAGTAAAAAATTATTGGCAGTAGTTTTGGCGCTGTCACTGGCGGCCGTGTTGTTTGTTGGTTGCGGCGGCACCAAAACAGACACAAAAAATCCCGGCAATGCCAATAATTCCGGGAACAACAATAATGATGCTGCACCGCCTGCTACAGCTGCAGGGAAGCTGGGGCTTGGTATAGTCAACTCTATCGCCAAATCGAAAGATTATGTCCCGGCAGAAGGAGATCAACCTGAAGTGCTGGCTGCCGGCCAGGTTGACACAGCAATGGCGGCTGTGCTTTTTGATGCTGACGGTAAAATTCTCAAGGTTGATATTGACAACGCCCAGACAGTAGTTAAATTCGATGCTGAGATGAAAGTTACAAACAGGGACGAAGTCCTGAAGACAAAGGTGGAAAAAGGCGAAGAGTATGGCATGAAGAAGGCCTCCTCTATCGGCAAAGAATGGTATGAACAGATTGATGAACTGGAAAAATGGATGGTCGGCAAAACTGTTGCGGAAGTCAAGGCTTTAAAAACGAAAGAACGCGACGAATCGCATCCGGCGGTTCCCGACGTACCAGAGCTGACCTCACTGGTCACCATCAGTGTGGAAGATTACATTGCAGCGGTAGAAAAAGCCTGGAACAACGCGGTTGACGTTGAAAATGCTGACAAGCTGGGTCTTGGCCAGGAAATCTCCATTGCCAAATCGAAAGACTATGCTCCTGCCGAAGGAGACAACCCGGAAGTGCTGCCCGCAGCCCAGGTTGACACCACAATCGCCGCCACTGCTTTTACTGCGGACGGCAAAGTGGCCGGCGTCATTATTGACACCGCACAAATAGTTGTGAACTTTGACAAAGACGGTAAAGTCACTTCCGATAAAACTGCTCCCCTGAAGACCAAGGTGGAAAAAGGCGACGAGTATGGCATGAAGAAAGTTTCCACCATCGGCAAAGAGTGGTATGAGCAAATTGCCGAACTGCAAAAATGGATGGTCGGCAAAACAGTATCAGAAATCACCGGCATGAAAACCAAAGAGCGCGACGAATCTCATCCCGCAGTTCCCGATGTGCCGGAACTGACATCAAGCGTCACCATTAATGTCAGCGAATACCTGGCTGTTGTAGCCGAAGCCTCGCAAAAAGCAAAATAAGTATAATGGTTATATATCAAAATGAGCAAGGCTGACTCCCCCGCATGGCGGGGGAGTGCTTTTTGGGGCTGTTTTCTAGAAATAACTAATATTATTGACAATAAGTATTTGCTATAATAGAAAAGGTGATGCCTGTGAGAAGAAAAATAACAGCAATATTTTTATGTATTGCCTTCTGCCTGCCGCTTTTAGGCGGCTGCATGCAAAAAAACAAGTACAACAAGTACACGGATACATTCTTTAATGCCTTCGACACCATGATTCAGATAGTGGCTTACACGGAGTCGGAGGAAGAGTTTGAACGCTATTTTGACTATGCCTCGCAGCGTTTTCTGGAATTGCACAGGCTTTATGACATATATAACAATTATGACGGCATTAACAATATCAAAACCATTAATGACAATGCCGGCAAAGAGCCGGTGAAAGTGGACCGGGAAATTATTGATTTGCTTCTTTTTGCCAAGGAGTGGCAGCAAACTGTAAAACAGACAAATATCGCCATGGGCTCCGTGCTTAAAATCTGGCATGACTACAGGACGGAAGGAATAGATTTCCCGGAAAACGCCAAGCTCCCACCCCGGGAATTGCTGGAAAAAGCAGCGGCGCATACCGATATTTCCCAGCTTATCATTGATGACGAACAAAATACAGTTTATCTTGCCGACCCGGAAATGAGCCTGGATGTGGGGGCGGTGGCCAAAGGCTATGCAACTGAACTTGTGGCCCGGGAACTACAGGCAAAAGGCCTGACATCCGGCGTGATCAGCGCCGGCGGCAATATCCGGACCATCGGCAGGCCGCTGGACGGCAAAAGGAAACGCTGGAATATCGGTATCCAGGACCCCGGCAGTTCTCTTGTCTCCGACCAAGGCGTGCTTGATGTCGTATATGTGGAGGATGCATCTGTCGTCAGCAGCGGCGACTACCAGCGCTATTATGTTGTTGACGGGGAAAAATACCACCATTTAATTGACCCGGAGACACTGATGCCCGGCACCTACTATCATGCAGTGACAGTGGTGACGGAAGATTCGGGAGTGGCCGACTTTCTTTCAACGGCGCTCTTTTTGATGCCTTACGAGGAAGCACTGGCTTTGGCCGAAAGTCTGCCCGGTGTGGAAGCCCTCTGGGTTATGCTTGACGGTACAGTAAAGACAACTTCAGGAATGAAAAAAATTTTAAAGAGCGCGGGCGCGACCAATTCCTGAACAGTGCGGTTGTGACGCCTCAAAGCTGCGGTTGAACCCGCAGTTTTTCATTTCAAATACTAATTCCGCTGCCGGCGGAGGAAAGGCAGGGAGTAAAGATTTTGCTCTGTCTTTACAGCCGATTCTCATGTATAATGAAAATAAAGATAAAAGTATTTACGAAAATAGCTCCTGTCCAACAAAAGCGGAAAGGAATGATAAAAAGTGAAGCTTGAAGAAGCAACGGCATATACGGAAAAATGCTTCCACGGGGAGCCTGCTTCCTGCTCTTATGTCTGTCCTTTCCACCTGGATATTCGTTCTTTTATGGCAAGAGCGGCTGAAGGCAAATGGTCCCGGGCATACAAGCAGCTGCGTGAAGCAACCGTCTTTCCTTATATTGTCAGCGTGCTTTGCGAGCAGCCTTGCCGGACGCGCTGCCAGCGCACGCTACTTGGTGACGAGGCAATAGCAATGCGTGATGTGGAAGCAGCCTGCGTACGTTATGTTAAAAACAAAAAACCCCAGTCCTACGCCATTCCGCCGAAAAAGGAACGCATTGCTGTCGTTGGCGCCGGTATAGCCGGCCTCTCCTGCGCCCTGAACCTGGCCCAAAAGAAATTTAATGTAACTGTCTTTGAAAAAGAAGACACCTGGGGGGGCGTGCTGCGCAGCCATGCCCGTTTTGCCGAATTTGACGAGGAGATTAAACTGCAGTTCTCCGCTGTAAAGGTCGATTTCCGCTTTAATGCCGAGATAACTTCCCTGGAAGAACTTGCCGAGTATGATGCAGTGTATGTTGCCACGGGTGCGGACGGGGAAGCGTTCGGCCTTCTGGACAGCTGGAATGCCGAACTGTTTAGTACCGCAGAAAACAAGGTGTTTTTGGGCGGTATGCTGACCGGGGCTTCGCTAATGGAAAGCATTGCCCAGGGCATTGCTGCATCCAAAATTATTGAAGGTTACCTCCAGACGGGCAAGGCCGCCCTTACGCCTGACATGTATTACGGCAAAGAATGCTGCGGGCGCTATCTGGACCATGAAGGCGCTGTATCCAAGCCGCTGGTGGTTGCCTCTTCCCCGGACGGCTATACTGAAGAGGAAGCAAAACAGGAAGCGGCGCGCTGCCTTCAATGTGACTGCGACAAGTGCATGGCGGCCTGCGAAATGCTGAAACGCTTCAAGAAAACTCCCAAAATGATTGCCGTGGAAGTCTTTGCCGACACCCAGAACAACCCGCCCTTTTCCACCCGGTCGCTGACAAGGCAGGCCTATTCCTGCAATATTTGCGGCTACTGCAAATCAATCTGCCCGGAAAATGTGGACATTGGCTCGCTTTTACAATTGTCGCGGCGCGTGCGGATGAATGACGGGGTTCACCCGGCCGCCCTGCATGATTTTTGGCTGCGGGAAATGGATTTTGCCACCTCCGAAGCCTCTTATACTGCCGCTCCCAGAGGGAAAGATAGCTGTGAATACGTCTTTTTCCCCGGCTGCCAGCTGGGTGCGTCAAATCCGGAATATGTGCTGAAAACTTATGCCTACCTGGAGCAAAAGTACTCCTGCGGTGTGATGCTTGCCTGCTGCGGCGCACCTGCCTACTGGGCGGGTGATGACAAGCGCATGGCGGACAACCTGCAAAGAATAAGGCAGGGATGGGAAAAGCTGGGCAAGCCTGTTTTTATCTTTGCCTGCGCTACCTGTGAAAGCCTGTTTGCGCAGTTTCTGCCTGAAATCAGGAGGATTTCCCTGTATGAACTGCTGGCTGAGGATGAAAGCATAATACCTGCCCGGCCTTTTGCGGAAGCGGCTGTCTTTGATCCCTGCAACGCCAGGGGCGATGCAAAAATGATGCAAGGCGTCCGCAAGCTGGCGGAGAAAGCCGGCGTTGCCGTGGAAGAATTAAAAGAAAAAAACCGCTGCTGCGGTCACGGCGGGCATATACGCGTAGCCAATCCCTCGCTGTTTGAAGAAATCGCGCACAACCGGACAGCGGCAAGCGAGAAACCGTATATCGTCTATTGTGTCAACTGCCGGGAGGTTTTCTCGCTCCGGGGGAAAGAAGCTGTCCATATTCTGGATATGGCTTTTGCCACAGGGAATAGCGACAAGCTGCCCACTTTGGCAGAAAAGCGGGACAACAGCCTGGAGGTGAAAAAGAAACTGATGGCCGGTATAGAGGGCAAGGATTTTGCGCCTGAAAAACATGCCTGGGACGATCTTGTTCTGCTGATTGATGATGAGACGCAAAAGGAAATGGAGCAAAAGCTTATCTCAGCAGGAGACCTGAAAGAAGCCATCTGGCTGGCGGAAACGAGCGGGAGGAAATTTGTTGATGAAAACGACGGCATGTGCCTGGCCAGCATGGCAAAACCTGTTATCACATACTGGGTGCAGTACCGGGAAGTGAAACCCAAGACGTATCAGGTTCACAGCGCTTACTATCACCGCATCCGCATCAGGGAGGAGGAATAATTGCCGTGACCGACAAGGAAAGAAAATGGAAATGCGGGAAATGCCAAAAAGAACTGGTGCCGCAAAAGGTGATATTCACTTACCTCGGCCATACCTTCTCTCATGATGTGCCTTCCTGCCCGGAGTGCGGACAGGTTTATATCAGCAAGGAACTGGCTGAAGGAAGGATTGCCGAACTGGAAGAAGAGCTTGAAGACAAATAATTTAAACTGCTTACTTTACCGCAGCCGCCTGCGGGCAATTTGACGACGGGTGGCTGCGGACGATCCAGCATCCTGCTTGTATTGACATACAAGTAGTTTTATCCTTATAATTGACTTGACTGACAATACTTGCTATTCAGGAGAACGTAAAAGAGAAAGGGTGGTATAGTTGAGACTGGACAGGAAGGTTTTAAACATCAACGGCGTTGACAGGGCTGTCGTTTACAACCCGGAAAAGGACTCGCTGGCAAAAGTCCTGCGCAGGATGGGCCTGACGGGCGTCAAGGTCGGCTGCGGTACCGGTGTCTGCGGGGCCTGCTCTGTCCTGCTTGACGGCAAAGTAGTCCGCTCCTGCACGAAAAGAATGAAGGATGTCCCGGAATACAGCAAGGTCCTCACCATTGAGGGCATTGGCACGCCTCAGCACCTGCATCCCCTGCAGCAGGCTTGGATTACATACGGTGCTGTCCAGTGCGGCTTCTGTTCTCCGGGCTTTATTATTTCTGCATACGGGCTACTGTCTGAAAACCCGAACCCCACCCGCGAGGAAGTGCGCGAGTGGTTTGCCAAGCACAGGAATATCTGCCGCTGCACCGGGTACAAGCCTATTGTCGATGCCGTAATGGCCGCCGCCAAAGTAATGCGCGGTGAAGCAACCATGGAAGACATTACCTATAAGTTTGAGGAAGAAAAGGGCATTTACGGTTCCCGCTACCCGCGGCCGAGCGCCCTGGCCAAGGTGTGCGGTCTTGCCGACTACGGCGATGATGTCAAGCACAAACTGCCCGAAGGCGTGGCGCACCTGGCGGTGGTTATTTCTGAAGTACCTCACGCCAGGATTATCGAGATTGACGTGTCAGAAGCGGAGAAAATGCCTGGCGTTTATAAAGTAATGACCGCCAAGGACGTTAAGGGTACCAACAACCTTGATGCGCCGGCCGTTACCCCACGCCGGATGGGCAGCGGCATTACCGAATTCCCGGTTATCGCCGGCAAGAAAATCAACCGCCGCGGCGATGTGGTCGCCCTGGTTGCTGCCGATACGGAAGAGCATGCCCGCGAGGCGGCCAAGAAAGTCAAGCAGCATCTTGAAATATTGCCGGCATACATGACCTTCCCCGAAGCAGTTATGCCGAATGCCATCCAGCTCCATGAAAACCTGCCCAACTATTATTTGAAGCAGCCCCTTTTCAAGGGCGAAGTCAGCGATGAAGACTTCGACAATGCGGCATATGTGGTGGAAGGCAGCTTCCATTCGCAGCATGAGCCCCACCTGCCCCTTGAACCGGATGTCGTCCAGGCTTATATCGGCGAAGACGGCATGATGACCATCCTCTGCAAATCACAGGCCATAACAGAGGGCATCGAGGCCGTTTCCAACGCCTGCGGCATTCCCAAGGAAAACATCCGCATGATCCTGAACACCGTGGGCGGCTCCTTCGGCTATTAAGTCGGTGCGCAGACTTATGCGCTGGCAGTTACTGCCGTCCAGAACCTGAACATGCCCGTTACCCTCACCTTGAGCTATGAGGAATTCAACCATATAAGCGGCAAGCGGTCGGCCACCTTTGCCAACGGCCGAATTGCCTGCGATGAAAACGGTAAGATCATTGCCGCCGAGTATGATGTGGCTTTGGACCACGGCGCCTATGGCGTTGTAGCTTCCAAGATCTTCAACAACCTGGTTTCCGTCGGTTTCCACGGCTACAACATTCCCAAGATCAGGGCGCTTGCCCGCGGCGGTGCCACCAACCATGCCTTCAACATTGCCTACCGTGGCTTCGGTGCTCCGCAGATCTACACCACCACGGAAGCACTGATTGATATGCTGGCGGAAAAAGCGGGCATTGACCCGTGGGAGTTCCGTTATATCAATGCGGCCCGGCCCGGCGATCTGGCGATCAACAGCCGTCCCTACCATGACTATGTCTATCCCGCCCTGCTGGAGAAAATCAAACCCGTCTATGACCAGTACAAGGCAGAGGCGGAAGCTGCCAAGGCTCAAGGCAGGCATGTGGGTGTGGGCATCAGCATGGGCGGATTCATTATAACCATCGGCATGTTTGACTGGGCCGAGGTTGCCCTTGAGCTGAATCCCGACGGAACATTCACCCATTACAGCACCTGGGAAGACATGGGACAAGGCGGCGATATCGGCGCCCTGACTCATGCCGTAAAAGCCCTGGAACCGCTGGGAGTCAAGCCGGAACAAATTAAGCTGGTGATGAACGACAGCAAGACCTGCCCCGATACCGGCCTTGCCGCCGCCAGCCGCTCCCACTACATGGCGGGCAACGCCACCATTGACGCCGCCAATAAGCTGATTGCCGCCATGCGCAAGCCGGACGGCACCTACCGTACTTATGAGGAAATGGTCGCAGAAGGCATCCCCACCAAGTATGTCGGCCATTATGACCAGTTCAACATAGGCCTGCCGCCCGGGCTGGATCCCAACACCGGCGAAGGCGAAAAGAACCCGACCTATATGTATTGTGTAAACGTGGCGCTGGTGGAAGTGGATGTCAACACCGGCAAGACCCAGGTGTTGAGATACACCACTATCGCTGACGTAGGTACTGTCGGCAACCGCCTTGCCGTAGAAGGCCAGGGTTACGGCGGCCTGTCCCACAGCATCGGCTTCGCTCTCACCGAGGAATATGAAGCGCAGAAGAAACACGGCAACATGGCCGGCTGCGGCATTCCCACCATTCTCGACATTCCCGATGATTTCAACGTCATCCTGGTGGAAGACAATCCGCGCAAGAACGGACCGCACGGCTCCTGCGGCTGCTCCGAGTGCTTCCAATGCTCCGGCCATATGGCTGTCATCAACGCCATCAACAATGCCTGCGGCGTCCGCATCTACGAGCTGCCGGCAACGCCCGACAAGGTCAAGGCTGCCTGGGAGGCCAAGCAGCGCGGTGAAGAATTGAAGCCTGAAAAATACTATCTCGGTTCCGATTTTGAAGAGGAACTGGAAGAAATCAAGAGAAATCCGATTTAATCCTTCCCCGGATTTGCTCCGCATACGGAAAAAGGCTGCAGCGAAACATCTTTCGCTGCAGCCTTTTTGTCCTCGCACCCCCGCCGGCAGGCGGGATTCCAATGGCTGAAGCTTTTTAATAGTTTTGCAAGAACAAGGCCGCCTGCCTGTCATAAAGTATAACTGGTACCATGCAACAAATGACGACAGGTGGGGTTCATGAAACACAGTTTTGAATACATTATTACCTATGTCACCCCTGCGGGAAAGAGGGCGGGGATTTATAAAAGCATGCAAAAGGAAGAACTGGATACACTGCTGCAAAAACTGCAGGTAGAAGGTTGTACAGTGGAAAAAGTGGAGATTATCCGGCGCTGCCAGCCGCACTGCCCCTAAGGGGAAGGCCAAGACAAAAGCGGCTTTTTTGCGGCGGGAAGCGTCACCTCTCAGAACAGGCTCCGGATAAAAGGGAATACATTGCGGGCTAAAAAATAAAGAACAATAATCAGGCCGAGCAGCCAGGCGCCGTATTTGACAGCTGCCGCAGCCAGGTCATTTTCCCGGTTTTTTATTTCGTTCATTGTCTCACCTCTTTAGAGGTAGTATGCTTAAGTACAAAATTGTTTATGCGGCAGGAAAAAAGCGTGCCCCTGCCGGAACACGCTTTTGCAAGAAATCAGTTTTTGTTTTTTACATCCGTATTGTCCTTGGCGAAGAGGAAATAGGCATTATAGATGGCGACGATAATGCCGATGACCGCATTATTGATCATAAGCATCCTCTCATCCAGAACGGGAATAAAGTTGACAAAGGCCAGCCACGCGCCGACAATAATGTGAATCCAGTGGAAAGTTGTCATGGCAAGCAGCACCTCCTTTTTTCCCTAATCTGTACATTTTACGGGTGAAATATGCGGTGCTGCCGGAGCAGGTAAAAAGCTGCTTTACTTATTGAAAACTGTGGATGCCGGGGAAGATGTTATTGCTTCCTAAAAGCAGGGCAAAATAAGCCAAGAGAAATCAATAGCGGGGTGAATATTGTGGAAAGAAATTCTTCCCCCTTTGCCAATGTCCAGGAACATAAGGTGAGCGGGGAAATATTCCAGGTAACGCACCGGATTCTGCAGGTACCCAGGGAAACCTACCTGGAGGTTTTGGCCGGGCACGAACAGCCTTTCAGCGAGGCTGGTGCACAGCAGTTTGTTGAAAAGTACCTTGCCTGGTGCGGGGAAAAAAACGGTGTTGTCGGCATGGTGCGCATCGTTGAAAAAGAGGGGACTGTCATCCTGGACGCAGCCATCCGTTACCGGATTAGCCAACTGGAGCGCCCCTCCTGCAAAAGTTAAGCTTCTGCCGCCAAAGTCTGTTTCGGTGTTACGTAAACTGTCTTCTGGTTGGTGTAGATGACCATGCCCGGTTTGGCGCCCTTAGGCTTTTTCACGTATTTTACTTTTGTATAGTCAACAGGTACATTGGCGGAAGCCGCCGCCTTGCTGTACCCTGCCGCCAGCGATGCTGCTGCGGCAAGGGTGGCGGCAGGCGGGTCCGTGTGGCAGACAATTACATGGGAGCCGGGCAGACCCTTCACATGCAGCCAGATATATTCTTTCTGCGCCGTCCGCAGGGTAAGCCGGTCATTTTGCCTGTTGTTTCTGCCGACAAAAATGTCAATACCGTCGGGAGAGCGGAAATGGAGCGGCTGCGAAACCAAATTGGCGGGCGCTTTTTTTCTATCTTTTTTTTGTATGAGCCCCGCCTGCTCCATTTCCTCCCGGATTTCCAAGAGCCCCGGCAGGTCGGCATGGGTGGCGGCAACAAGGAGCGATTCCAGGTAAGCCAAATCCTCCCTGGTCTCATGCACCCGGCGCTCCAGGATCTGCCTTCCGTCGCGCAGTTTCCTGTATTTTTTAAAATAGCGCTGGGCGTTTTCCTGCGGGGAAAGTGACGGCTCCAGCGGGATAACAATGCTGCTCGCAGCTTCATCATAATAGTTGGGTACTTCCGCCTTGTCCATGCCGGTTTTTAGCAAATGCAGGCCGGCGGTCAGCAGTTCGCCGAAGATGCGGTAACGATCGGCATTTTCCATCTCCTGCAATTCTGCTTCCTGCAGTTTAAGCTTTTTTTCCGTACAGCTTATTTCGCTGCGAACAAGCTGCAGCAGCTGCCGCCTCAGAGCAGTTTCTTCCTCTTGCATGGCAAGTAAATCGTAATAGGCGGCAAGAGCCGCATTGATGGAGGAAAAGCCGGCGGCGGCCGGATCGTCAGCAGTAGCGGGTGACAATAGATAAAGCTGCGGCTTTTCTCCGGGCCGGCAGGTAACGGAAGGTGTTATCCGGCCGGATGCAAGACGGGCGGCCACCTCCCGCAGGGTTATGGCAAGCGGCCGGACAATCTCCAGCGGGTGTTCCGCCCCCTGCGGACAGCAGCGGGAGACGATTTCTGCAGCTAAGTCCTTGCCGATACCCAGGACTGCCCGGACGAGCGCCTGGCCGGGCGAAACGTTTTCCATGCCGGCAAAAGCCTCCGCGAGCTGCTCTTCATCCACGGTGAAAAGGTCAAGTTTATGCTGGGCCGGCGGCGGGTAGTACGGCGCACCGGGCAGAACTACACGGTAGCGGCTCATCTCTTCATTTACGGCTTTAATGCTGCCCAGAACCGTAGCCTGCTGTTTTGGGCCGGCTTTGGCCAAAATCAGGTTTGAGTGCTTGCCCATAATTTCGCAAATCAGCTTTTTTTCTGCCGGGATGCCAAATTCGTCATATGCCTGAAAGACAAAGGTCATGACCCGCTCCAGACCTTCCTGTTCAACGGAGAGCAGCCGTGCTCCCGCGAGATGCTTGCGCAGCAGCATGCAAAAAGCAGGCGGTACAGGCGGGTTTTCTGTTTTTCCCTGGTGAAGGTGAATGCGTGCCAGGCGCGGATCGGCTGACAGGAGCAACTGGTGGGAAGTATAATTTTTGCGCAGCTGCAGGATGATTGTCAGTTTGTCAGGCTGCATTATTTTTTCCACTCTGGCCTCTGTCAACAATTCCTGGAGTTCACGGCGGACAAGATACATCGTGGCGCCGTCAAAAGCCATTTTTGCTGCCCCCTTTTTATGCATCTTCAGTATACCAGCAGGCGGGGCGGAAAGGCAAGAAAAGCAGGAAAACTTGTCCCGGGCGGTGCTTTTTTGCCGTGCCGCACCATATAAATGGCGTGAAGAGAATAACGGCATGAGGTGATCGGATGCAACAGTTGCCCTGGACCAGACTGGCTTTTACGGATGTCTGCCGGCAGCTTCAGACGGACTGCAAGACAGGCCTTTCTCCGGAAGAAGCAAGACAAAGGCTGAAGCAAAGCGGCCGCAATATACTGGAAAAGAAAAGGCGGGTTTCGCCCGTGCTGCTGTTTTTTGCGCAGTTCCAGGATTTTATGGTTCTGGTATTGCTTGCGGCGACTCTGCTTTCCGCACTGTTCGGGGAATACACCGATGCCATTGTCATTATTTGCATTGTCATCCTCAATGCCCTGCTGGGCTTTTTGCAGGAATATCGGGCGGAAAAATCGCTGGAGGCACTGCGGGAGCTGACGGCGCCCACGGCCAAGGTATACCGGGGCGGCATGCGTTATGAAATCCCGGCGGAAGAAGTCGTTCCCGGCGATATGGTGCTGATCGAGTCGGGCGACCGTATTCCGGCGGATATCCGCCTGGGGGAGGTTCACGGCCTGTTGGTAAATGAAGCTGCGCTGACAGGAGAGTCAGTACCTGCAATGAAGACTTCGGTACCGCTGGCGGAAGAGTCCCCCGCCCTGGGTGATTGCGTGAACATGGTTTTCATGGGCACGATGAGTGTGGGCGGCTACGGCAGCGGTGTGGTTGTGGCAACCGGCATGGCAACGCAAATGGGGCGGATAGCCCACTTAATCCAGGAAGCGGAAGAAGAGGAGACGCCGCTGCAGAAGCGCCTGGAGCAGCTGGGTCGCCTGCTGGTGGCGGGCTGCCTGGCAATCTGCAGCCTGGTGATCCTGCTGGGGCTTTTGCGGGGTCTTGAACTCTACAGGATGTTTCTGGCGGGTATTTCCCTGGCTGTGGCCGCCATCCCGGAAGGACTGCCTGCCGTTGTCACCATTGCCCTGGCTCTGGGCGTCCAGCGGATGGCGAAAAAGAATGCCATTGTCAGGCGCCTGCCGGCGGTGGAGACATTGGGCTGCGCCACTGTCATCTGTTCCGACAAAACAGGCACGCTGACCCAGAATAAAATGAATGTCAGGGAAATCTGGGCCGGCGGGCGGCATTACACAGTGGAGGGGGAAGGATATGTCCCCCACGGGACTTTCATGCGGGAAGGAAAAAAGATCAAGCCGCAGGACGAACCGGTCTTGCTGCTGGCTCTGACGGCAGCTGTGCTCTGCAATAACGCCAGGCTTTTCCGCAGCGGCATGCCGGTGGCGCCGCTGTGGCGGCAGAAAAAAGCGACATGGGAAATACAGGGTGATCCGACGGAAGGTGCGCTTCTGGCGGCAGGGGCAAAAGCCGGGCTCTGGCGTGAAGACCTGGAGCAGAAGCTGCGGCGGGTTGCGGAAGAGCCTTTTGACGGTACCCGCAAAAAAATGTCCGTTTTGTATGAGGGCAGAAACGGGCAGGTTCTGTATGTGAAAGGAGCACCGGAAATAGTCCTGGCGAGCTGCACGCAGATTTATTATGAAGGGCAGGTAGTGGAACTGTCCCGTACTCTGCGGGCGGAGGTGCTGCAGCAGCTTGAAAAGATGGCGGCACTGGCGCTGCGCACCCTGGCGGTGGCCTACAGGCCGCAAACCGGCGGTCCTGGGCAAATCCGGGAAGAAAACCTGATTTTTCTTGGTCTTCTAGGAATGATGGACCCGCCGCGGCCTGAAGTGCAGCCGGCCATCCGCAAATGCCACAGGGCGGGCATTAAAACGGTAATGATTACGGGAGACCATAAAACAACGGCCGTAGCAGTTGCCCGTTCCCTGCAGCTTTTGCCGCGGCACGGCAAAGTGCTGACAGGGCGTGAAATGGATGCCATGACGGATAAAGAGCTGGAGCAGGCAGTGGAACAGATTTATGTTTATGCCAGGGTTACGCCGGAACATAAGCTGCGGATTGTCCGGGCGCTGAAACGTCGGGACCATATCGTGGCCATGACGGGAGACGGAGTCAACGATGCGCCGGCGGTCAAGGAGGCCGATATCGGTATTGCCATGGGGGAGAGCGGCACAGATGTGACCAGGGAGGCGGCCGCCATGGTGCTGGCAGATGACAATTTTGCCACCATTGTCAATGCAGTGGAGGAAGGGCGCGGCATCTATGACAATATCCGCAAGTTTATTCGTTTTCTCTTGGCCTGCAATACCGGAGAGATTCTGACCATGTTGCTGGCCATGCTGGCAGGGCTGCCTCTGCCCCTGCG
>JAAYMN010000020.1 GCA_012521345.1 Bacillota bacterium | reverse complement strand
GTACCGGTTCGATTCCGGTCTCCGGCACCATGCAGAATTAAAGGATTCTCAGGCCCAGAGGGATAATTTAGATACTCTAAAACATGATGTGTCAAATCCCTTGTGGCAGAAATCCTTCAAGTTTGTCCTCTTCGTGAAAAACGGGGAGGTCTTTTATTTGGCGAAAACCAAGCATTATTTATCGTTGTTTTTTATTCCGAACAGACGGCTGCGTATCCCCAGTGCCAGACTTACTACCTTAGCGCGAAAAACATACAGCAGTATTATCGACAGTATTATTATACTTCCTAATATCACTGCCCAGAGGTAATCCCCCTCAAGTATATTGTTTCCAACCGCGCAGAGCAGCAACATGAACGGTATGGAACCGAAAAACACGGAGATAAAATAGTGTTTCAGGTCGAGCTTCGTTCTCGCCGCAATGTACGGCACTATCCCGTTCGGCAAGAGCGGTACAAGGCAGGCTAAGAACACCATAAACTCCGGGTACTCGGATTTTGTTACAATAGTCTCAACCTTATGCTGGTTTACAGGCAATATCTTGTCCATTCTATTTCCAAGTTTTCGCGACAGCCAAAAAACCAGCACATTGGCGGCAACATAGCCTGAGATGCATATCGTAAGCCCAAGCCATGTCCCGAAAACAACTCCCATTGCGATCTGTATCGGCGCGCCGGGGAATATTATGCTTAAAATCTGTATGAACTGGAGCAAAAATCCCAGTACCACGCCGCGTACAGAGCCTAAGGAACGGAGGTACTCTATTATTTCCAACCTGTCTCCGTGCTCGAGTATGTCAATAAAACCCGGCAGCACTTTTTGAAGTATCAGGAGGATAATTAAGATTATAAGCGCCAAAGGGACGACCGTCAGCAATATGCGGAGCAAATTCGTAGCTTGCTGCGATCTCTTCATGGCTTATCCTCCTTTCATGGGCATTACATGAATAGTGTAGCACAAGACATGAAGTGCAGACAATCCATTATTCAATACGCGAAAAAACATGGTGTACCGGCGGCGTCGCGAAAGTACACAATTATTCCAGGAAATACAAATAATAGAGTAATCACAATAACAGCAAATCCGGTTTGAAAAACCTCTTTCTTAAAAAATCGTCCGACGTCAAACGCAATAAAAGCGTGTTGAAGGGGTTAACGTGGCGTTGTATCTTTTTCGGGACAGGTGGGAAAATAGGCTTGCTTGCAATAATTTCAAAGCAGCCTAATGACAAAGGAGGCGAAAAAATGGCGGGCAGTGTAAATGACAGCGAAACCTTGGACTCCCTTAATCAGCTCCTGCAAGGGGAATATATGGCGGTTGAGAGCTTCAACAACTTCATATCTAAACTGGAAGATGAGAGAGTAAAGAAAGTTTTTCAGGAAGTCCAGCAGCAGCACCGGGACAATATTGCCAAGCTGGCAGGCTATATTCAGGATATAGGCGGGCGGCCTGATGAGAATCTGGGCATGAAAGGGAAAATGGGAGAGATTAAGGTTAACATGGATTTGGGCTCCGCTGCAGACACGGCCAAGATAATAGAAAAAGCCATAGAAGGAGAGACGCTTGGCGTCAACATGGCTGAAAAAGTCGTCCGTTCAAAACTTGACGATAAAACACGAGACATCGTCGGCGAAATACTGCACAAAGACAGACAATCTATTGATAAATTAAAGATGTTGCACTAGAGCCGCCAACGGCTCTTTTTTGTTGCGGGTAACCAAATAAGGAAACACTGGTCTTTTTTTTTTATAATATGGACCTGGACATGGCAGTAACTTGTAGTATAATAACAACGTGGTATTACTGCCAAAAGTTAGTTTTAAAGAATTTATACCTATATAGGTCTTGCAACAAGGAGGTAGAAAAGTGAGTGTATTAAAGCTGAAAGATGATAAATTATTAAAGAAATCTTTGGATAAGAGGAAGCATGACAACAGGCTTGGACGTGGAATTAACTGCTCTGACTGACAATAAAGAATATCTTGGGAAGAGCCTTGAAGTAGAGAATGTGAAAGTAACCTTGACGCCAATTACATTTAAAGGCCGTGGTAAGGGGGTTGGGCTGTGAGCAAGCTGGAATCCATTTTTATCTGCGCAATTATTGGACCTGTCCTGCCAATTCTATTCTTTTTGGCAGGATGGTGGGCCAGCTTTAAATTCGTGCCTGAGCAGATTGTGTTTGTCTTCAGCCTTTTGGGTCTGGCAGGCGGCTGTATTCTGGATATTGTTTTCTCGAAACAGATCATAAGTGCCTATAGGTGGAAACGTGGTATCTTGGCGATAATCTACCTGTTTTATTCGGTGTGTTTTCTGGGGTTCTTCATGGGGGTGCCGGTATTTAACCTGGCTGTGGGGGCATTGGCCGGCGTTTTCATGGGAAGAAGCTTTTACCATGAAGGCATGGCTAAAGAACAATTGCAGAAATCTTCCGCTTCTCTTGCCCTTTTTTCTGCGTTGGTAATGGCATTGGTTGCAATTGCGTCAGCTTATTTTGCAACAAAAGACATTCTGGACACTGCACTTAACCTGCGGGGCATGCTGAAACTGCCATTTCTGCCCACAAAGCAAATGATTATTGCCTTAATAGTGATTGGCGGCACTGGACTGATTTTGGCACAATACTGGATTACAAAAAAATTAACCCGTTGGGCGTACAGAATAGGACAAGATTGAAAATTAAGGGTTGAGGGATGTTGGAAGAGCGATGATTAAAATGGTTGTTACCGACTTAGACGGCACGCTTCTGAGAACTGATAAATCTGTCTCCAAATATACTGTCGATATCTTAAGCTGTGTTCGCGAGCAGGGCGTCAAAGTGGTTTTTGCGACAGCCAGGGGGGCCAGTGCAAAAGCGTTTGTATCCTATGATTTGTTTGACGGATATGTGTTGTTGAATGGTGCCGAGGCTTTTGTAAATAACAGGTTGGTTTATGACAAAACTATACCGGCTGATATTTTCGGGCCGTTTTTACGGGAATTATCCGGCAGGAACTTCAGGGTGGCAGCGGAAATTAAGGGAACTCATTATGCCAATTTTGATGTTAAGGGAAAATGGTTTTTTATTGAGAATTATATCTTGACTGATTTTGCAGATGTCGCGGGCAGCGCTGGTAAATTGTATATAATGATTGAGGATCCGGGGCAGATTGATTTCATTGCCGCAATTCTTCCCAGGGAATTATATTTTTATTTGAACAGGGACAGCCTGGTCATGGTTATGCATAAGGAAGCAACAAAAAGCAATGGTATCTACAGGATTGCGGAAGAGCTCAACATAGAAAAAAGTGAGATTGTAGCTTTTGGCGATGACATAAATGACAAGGAGATGCTGCAAAACGTCGGGCTGGGTGTGGCTATGGGCAATTCCATTGCCGAGGTTAAAATGATCGCAGATTATGTATGCGACACAAATGACAATGACGGCGTTGCCAAGTGGCTGGAGGAGAATATTCTTCGGAAGAGGCAAATGGTCTGAAATTGAGGCTTTTTGCGTGTGATTACCACTTTACCAGATTATAATACACCTTTGCTGTAATCCGGTAGACAAAGACGTATATTGCGGCAAAAACCAGAACGGTAAGCGCAATGCATAGAACTGTCAGCGGCACATTGTAAAAAGAGAAAGCTTCCAGCATTTTGACAATCATTTTGCTGGCAAAGAGGATATGCAAAAGCGCGCCCAGCAGGGGGAGGAAAAAGACAATCATAATCTGCCGGTTGATGGTGTGTTTAACCGCTAAATCGTCCATACCCACTTTTTGCAAAATGGCAAACCGGCCGGCATCGTCAAGCCCTTCCGAAATCTGTTTGAAGTAAATGACCATAACGGTGACAGTCAGAAAAATTATTGTAAAGAAAGCACCGAGGAACAGCAGACCGCCATATACACCGTAGCCCTCAATTCTGTCGGTGAAGATGCTGTTTGCCGACATGACCTTGTTAATGTCTCTGGCTCGGTTTAAGAAAGCGCGGACAAATGCCAAAAGATTTTCGTCCTTGCCTGCGACATTCAAGATCATTGTTCCGGCAGAAAATATTTCAGGGGTGTCCGGATTGAAGCCTGTATACAGCTTTCTGACCGCAGCTTCATCAGCGGCAACGATAAAAATGGTACGGTGGGGATTACCGTTCTTGCCTGTCGTCAGTTTTGTCCCGCCAATGACCGACTTGACATTGGTCGGGACCTGTTGCAACTTTTCGTTGGTTGCCAGGAGGATTTCCCCTGCGGAGAGACTCTCCGCCCGTCCGGTCACTTTATTGAATTCGTCCAGCGTCAGATAGAAAACATCATACATGTATTGCTCCAAGTGCTGATACTTTTCTGCATATTCCTCCCAGTTCCTGAAGTTCACCGGGGAAAATTTGCCGTCCTTGAGAATTAAAACATCGGCTGCATGCGGAACATGGTTGTAGGCATACCGGTCCTCAATGGTTGCGCCGTATTCCCGGGCCAGTGTATCTGAGAACAGAGCAAGTTCGCGCGCTTGTTCTGGCGTTATTTCTGTCTCCAGGGTAATTTTGATGTCATTGGGAAAACGTTTGCTTAAAATATCTTCCTGGCCGAAAAAGAGCGCCGTTGTTCCTGAGACCGTCACCAGTACCATGGAAGAGAGAATACAGATGACCGCCAGGCTGGCAGCGTTCTGCTTCATGCGATAGATAAGGCCGGAGACGGCGATAAAATTGCCCGGGCGGTAGTAGAAGCGCTTGTTTTTTTTCAGACTGTTAAGCAGCAGGTTGCTGCCTGTTATAAAGAGAATGACTGTGGCCGGGATGACAAGAATGACAGCCCGGAAAAAATCATTCAGTGCGGTTATGGCACTGTCCGCAGTGAGCGCTTTCCAGTATGCAAAGCAAAGCATCGCAAGGCCCAGCAGCGTTGCAGGCACAGCAAAGCGCACCTTGTTTTCGCCCATCTGGTCTCCCTTTAACAAGTCGACAGGGTTGGCGAGGCGTATTTGGAACTGGTTGTAAAAAGTGATAAGGATAAAAATTATACCGAACAGTGTACCGGTATGAAGGAACGCTTCCACAGGCAGCCTGAAGATGCTGCCTGCCGCTGCTGTTTTCAGCACAAACAAAAGCAGCATAAAAATCAGCCTGCCGAAGACTGCACTGGCAAGCATGCCCAGCAGTAATGCGCCGGCAAAAACCAGGAGGTTTTCACAAAAGATCACCCGGCCCACATGATGTTTCTCCAGCCCCAGCACGCCGTAGAGGCCGAATTCCTTTTTACGGTTTTTAAGCAAAAAGCTGTTAATGTAAAACATAAAAATTACCACAATCATGCCCATAATGATTCTGCCAAAGGCAAATACATCCCTGATGCTTTGTCCGCCGGGTATATTGGCAATGCCGTCCGTATACAGAAGGGCAATAACCATAAAATAGACGCTTGCCATGATCGAGGAGGCGGCGAAAAAAGGAACGTTCAGTCGCTTGTTGCGCTGGATGTTGCTGATGGCGAGCCTGAAGAAAAAGCTTCTACGCAATGTCCATACCTCCCTCGGACAAGACCGACAGGTTGGATACTATTCGCTCAAAGAATTCATTGCTGCTGTCTTCGCCCCGGTAGATCTGGGAAAACAGTTGACCGTCCCTGATAAAAATGACGCGGGAGGCCCTGCTGGCGGCCAGGGAGCTGTGGGTAACCATTAAGATGGTCTGGCCGTTTTGGTGCAGCTTGGTAAAAATATCAAGCAGTTTCGTCGCTGCCTTTGAATCCAGGGAGCCTGTCGGTTCATCGGCCAGAAACAACTTCGGGCGGGTTATGACCGCCCTTGCCACTGCCGTCCGCTGTTTTTCCCCGCCGGAGATTTCATAAGGGAATTTATCTAGAAGTTCTGTCAGCTCCAGGCTTTCGGCAACGGGCTGTAAGCGTACTTCCATCTCTTCCGGCTTAATGTCCGACAGCACCAGGGGCAGAAGAATATTGTCCCTGACAGAAAAAGTGTCAAGCAGGTTGAAGTCCTGGAAGACAAAACCAAGGTTGTTGCGGCGGAAGGCCGACAACTCGCGGGCCTTGATGGTTTTGACGCTTTTCCCTTCCAGCAGAACGTCGCCGGAAGTGGGCTTATCCAGGGTTGCAACGATATTTAGCAAGGTTGTTTTTCCCGAGCCGGAAGGCCCCATAACTGCAGTAAATTCCCCGGCTGACACTTCAAAATTAACATTTTTCAGGGCGGTAAATTGCTGCCCCCCGAACCGTGTGCTGTAAACTTTTGTAACGTTTTTAACTTGCAGCAGTTCCATCCTGATACCCCTTTTCATCTTTTGCTATACCAATTATAAAAAAGCGGTAAATGTTCAGCCAGCGATCAACCTTACATTTCCCGCTTTAAAACTTACATTTTTGTCACATT
>JAAYMN010000019.1 GCA_012521345.1 Bacillota bacterium | reverse complement strand
TTTTGAAGAGAAACAAATTAAAATTTTCTATTTATCTTTAAAAACTAAACCATTTGTCATAATAGCCGGTATTTCTGGAACAGGGAAAAGTAAATTGGTACAATTGGTAGCAAATGCGGTAGGTGCAACTGCTGAAAATGAGCGCTATACATTGGTTCCTGTGAGGCCAGATTGGAATGACAGTACAGATTTGTTAGGTTACGAAAACTTACAAGGTGAATTTAACCCCGGTCCGTTAATAAAAGTAATTAATAGAGCTATAAATAATCCTGATCTGCCTTATTTTGTCTGTCTGGATGAAATGAACTTGTCTAGGGTTGAATACTACTTTAGTGATTTTTTAAGTATTATTGAGTCACGAACTTTACAAAATGGGGTTTTAAGTAGTGCTCCCATCCAGATCAATGGGAAAAAAGCTCTGTATTTTCCTGGGAATCTTTATATAATTGGTACTGTTAATATGGATGAGACAACACACTCTTTTAGTCGGAAAGTATTAGATCGTGCCAATACGATAGAATTGACGGAAGTAAACCTTAGTATACTACCGCAAATAAGAGAAGATCAAAAACCATTAGTTTTAAGCAATGATTATTTTAAGAGTGAATATGTTTTATTAAAAGATTGTTTGGCCGGAGAAGAAGATTTTATAAAAGAAAAGATAAAAATATTAGAAGAAATAAATAAGTTAATTGAACCGGGTGGATTTCAGGTTGGATATAGAGTGAGAGATGAGTTTTGTTTTTATCTTTTATATAACAAGAGGTGGGAACTGCTGCCGGAAGAACAAGCCATTGATTTTCAAATAATGCAAAAAATACTGCCAAGGATCCAAGGCAGTGCCCATGAACTAGAAAAGATTTTAGAGGACTTAAAGAAATATTGTGAAGATAGTTATCCAGTAAGTTATAAAAAGGCGGATTTTATGTTAAGGAGGTTGTTAAATGACGGATTCACCTCCTTCTGGCCATAGATGTGAATTATTAACCATAGAAACTGATGATTTTGAGCTTATTATCATAGGTCCAACAAAAAATGAAATAGTCGAAGCTTTTTCGCTGCATCAAAATGAGCAAGGGGAGCCGATAGAATCCCACCTGATTGTTTGTGGAAATGCTCTTGTCCATGTATATGATGGAGAATCGGGTTTGATTGAATTTCATGGACAAGCAATTAGACCATTGTTTTTTGAACAAACAAATTATGAGTTTATCCTCGAAAAAAAAGTTGGGTGTACAAAACGGCTTTTTATCGATCATTTAAATAAGAATATTCGTGATGCAATTAGTTCTGTAGGGAAAAGTGGTAGAATACTGACCGGAATTATCAATTTTCAAGATGAGGTTGGGTTTTCAAAATTTACTGTTTGGGGTAATGAGGAAAAACTCGTATCTTTTGAAATTGAAATATACCCTAGTAAATTAGATTATCGGCGAGATTATTTTAGGTTATTAGAGGAGGTTAATGAAGAAGTTTATAATTTAGCTTACGATTTTTTACTACGGACAAATTTGTATGCAAGTATAAACAATGTAAAGGAACCAACAAAGGCAGAATTTTATGCTATTTTTCAAGTGGTGCGAGAAAAATTATTTCAAGCACTAGAGCGGCTAAAAAATCGTCCTCACCATAAAATTGTTGCTGTTAATAGGATTGTGGTGCCGGAAAAAGTAAAAAGAGCTGGGCGTAAAACAGTATGTTGGTTGCAAAAGCGAAGCCATCTTTTTGAAAAAGATGACAATGGTTTATTGGCTGTTGGTAACTATACATATACCCCAAGAAAGGTTTTAGATACAAAAAAAGAATTGATTTATGATACATATGAAAATCAGTTTTTAAAATGGATGTTACAACAGTTAAACCTAAAGTTGAACGCTTTTAAGCAACAATATTGTGTAAGAATTCAAAATCAAGATACAAAAGTAATTGCTGAAATTGAAAAGACAACAAAGTTTTTGCGACATTATATTAAACATAGTTTTTTACAAAATGTTGGTGAGCTTAAGCAGATCGAACATTCATCATTGGTAATGCAAATGGCCCCTGGGTATAAGGATGTTTACCGCAGCTATTTAATGCTATTGAAGGGATTATACATTACATCTGATTTATTTTCGATTTCGCAGAAAGGTTTAGCACAACTATACGAATATTGGTGTTTTTTAAAACTCAATTCCATTTTGCAGAAGAAATATAAATTGGAGAGCAACGATCTGATTAAAGTTGATCGTAGCGGGATAACCGTAACACTGAAAAAGGGACAAGAATCAAAAATGCAGTATATAAACCCGCGAAACGGTGAAAAATTTACCGTTATATACAACTGTTCTTTTATTAATTTACCAACTATTAAACAAGAACCTGATAATGTTTTAAAACTAGAGAAAAGCGGGACAAAGGTGCAATACCATTACATCTTTGATGCAAAATATCGTATTTGTGTAGACAAAGATTATGTCCAAAAATTTAACCAACCAGGACCACCAGAAGATACTATTAATACAATGCATCGTTATCGTGATGCCATTATTAGCCGAAATAACTTAAATAGAAATGTGTTTGGTGCATTTATCCTTTTTCCCCATAATGATGAATTGGCATATGCAGGCAAAAAGGAAGGTAGACCCTCCAAGTTTTATGAAAGTATAGAACAGGTTGGTATTGGCGCTTTGCCTTTTCTTCCAGGGCAGACACAACTTGTAGAAGAACTGTTGGAACAACTAATTTGGGAAACACCGGAAAGTGCTTTTGAACGAACAATTATACAAGAAGGCACTAGGGAATACCTTACTAAAGATGAAAAAAGAAATGTTTTAATTGGTCCACTAAGGAAGAAGGAACATTTAAGTATTTTTTTGAAGTATAGTTTTTATTACACATATTTAAAATATGTGCAACATTATCTCAGTGAACTGGAATATGTAGCAATATATCAATCGAAAGGAAAGTTTAGTGTTACTGAAGAACAAGGAATACATTTTATAGGGAAAATTAGCAGTTATAAAATTATACCACGAAGGCAAATTAAAGAAGTGCCTGGTGGGAGTGAGCCTGATCAACTTGCCGTAGTTTTTGAGATAGAAGAATGGCTAAAACTCCCTACCCCCATTAGACCAGGTGATTATGGGCCTAGATTTCCGCTGCGGACAACATGGCAACTATTGAAAGAGGCTAGCATATATCCCGAACTTCATCTAAAACAACTTGAAGTTAGATTGTGGCGTGAATTAAAACGGTTTCAAGATTGTGTTAGTGTTAATTTTAAAAATAAGCTGATACGTGAATCAGACAAAATGTATTCCATGGAGTTTCCGGGATTATTAGTTGAAAGAATAGATGATGAAAGCTTTAAAGTAACTGTGGGGAAAAAGCAGAGGGTATTTGATTTTTCACTTCTCAAAAAAAGACCTGCGAGAGTGTTACGTGAGATCATTGCTTTTTGGAAAAAATGGTTGCAAATTGAAAGAGATTCTAGGGAGTGAACTAATGATTGATGTTGTAGCGGCAGTTATAGAAAATGAAGAGGGAAAAGTACTGGTGGCAAAGAGAAAACCGGGAATGAAACTGGCAGGTTATTGGGAGTTTCCAGGTGGCAAGGTTAAAGAGAACGAGGCGCCGGAAGAAGGCTTGCGAAGAGAATTGCGGGAAGAAATGAATGTGGAAATAGAAGTGGGAGAATATATCGGGGAAAATGTTCATCGGTACGGGGATTTTACCATAAGGCTGCTGGCCTACAGGGCCAGAATTGCTTGGGGAAAAATTGAGCTTACAGATCATGATGAATACAGGTGGCTGGAAGCCGGAGAGCTTGTAAAAATAAAAATGGCACCAGCAGACGTTCCCCTGGTGCAGTTGCTGATCGGAAGTCAATGAAAGTTGGTACTGTTGGAGAAAAAGCAAAGGAAATTGCATAACACCTTGAGAAATACTGTAAAGTAATTCCCGGGGTGTTATATTGTATTCAAATGCGTATACTTTTCGCAATGCCGTGGCGAGCAGGGCATATATAGGTGCCCGGGGATGGGAGGCTTTTTATGAAAAAATCAGTATTTGCTATCCTAAGATTATGTGTTATCGTCGGGGTCTTACTAGTTGCATTGGATGCACTGGATAAAAGCAAGGGCAAATTCAATCTTCCGTCAAGGTTTGAAAAGGTGATTGTTGATTTAAGTGAGAAGGCCAGGAATAATGAGCTTCTTTTTACGAATGCGTTGGATGTGCCCTCCAAGGTTGAATTTATGCTGCAGTCAGACGCTGAGGGAGAAAAAGAGGTTAAAATTGTCAGCGAGGCGGAAATATTGGGTTTGAAAAGCCGGGAGGCCAACTTTAAGGTTGGTAAGTTCACAGGCAATTCATCAATATCGGCAGCGTTTATTATGGGTAAAGGCAGCTATTCCGTATATTTGACCAGTGAGAAAAAAAGCGGCGAGATAGCCATTGGTCATCAGGAAAGTGCTGTTGAAATATCCGAGTTTGAAAGGCTGTTAAAAATACACAAAGGTGATTTGAACAATCCTCCAAAAGGTTATGTGGAAATATATTCAACCGACCTGGCAGGGCGAAGTAGCAATGAGGAAGTTATCTACACGCTTCAACTAGACAAAAACAAAGAAATTGGCTTGTCTGTCTATACTTCTGCCAAACAGGGGATTGTATCTGTTGACTTCAGTGGTGAAAATGTACACTATATCGGTTTGGTCCACTCTGAACACAACAGGATCTGCGACCAGCTCCAGACAACACTGCCTGCAGGAGAATATCAAATCAAACTGACTTGTGAAAATGCCGACGGCCAATTGTATGTATTTTTAAAGGAATAGCATTTGGGGAGGGCTTTATGAATAAACAGGAATCACCTACCGTTGCCCAGGCAAATACTCTGTTTTTCATAACGGCGGTGCTAACACTTGCAGGCAGTGCACTGTTCCAGCCGATACTTGGCCTGGGAACAAACTTATGGATTAATGAATTTGTCTACATCCTGTTTCCGGCGCTTTTACTGGCACGGGTTAACGACTGGCCGGTTGAAGAAGTATACAGGTTCAGAAAAACAGCAGGGCGGAACGTGATGATCAGTATTTTCTCCGGTGTCTGCATGTGGTTTTTTGCATTTTATATCTCAAAAAGTATACGCATGCTGCTGGATGCCGGAATTGGTGTAATGACCGGCGCCGAACAAACCGTTCCATCCATATATCAGAGTTATCTTCTTGTTATAGGTACGGTTGTTCTTGCCCCGATTTGTGAGGAGACTTTCTTCAGGGGACTTATGCAGAAAGCATATGAAGGCTACAGCAAAAGATATGGTTTTGTTATAACGGCCATCATTTTTGGTTTTTTCCATATTTTAAATGGAATCAGTGAAGTAATACCTGCCGGCATCCTTGGGCTGGGCATGGGATATTTGCTGGACAAAACGGGCTCTATAGCGACCTCGATGCTTTTTCATGCTGCCGCGAATCTATGCGCAATTCTTTTGGGAGGAGCTTTTGATAGGTCTTTTCAGTCGGTGATGCCGGTGTGGCTGCATGTCGTTGCTTTTACCGGCCTTGGCCTATCGATTTTTCTCTTAAGCAGTGTCAGGGGAGAAAAGCAGCCTGAAGAGGATGGAGAAGTGCAAACAAAGCAGGGAGTATCTGCAACGGGTGTTCTCTTTTTAATTCTCTCGGCAATTTTTTTGCTTGCAATAGGTGTCCTGGAGATTTTAACCAGGTTGAACATTTTGCAGGCATAGAAACATCCGGCATGACCGAACGTGCAAACCAGGATCGGCGCGGGTTTGACGGCAGTCCGATAAAATGCTGCAATTTGTAGTACACAACAAGGAGAAATAAAGAATGTGGTTTAATTACACCTGGTTTTTTCTGCGAAAGAGCAAACAGGCCAGGGCAATGAGTACAAGATTGTAAGCAATACCGATGGTGATGTACTGGTAAAAACTATCCCGGCGAGAAGGCAAACAGCCATTCTTTCCAGTCGAGGAAAAAGAAAGCGGCAACAGGCGGCAGCATGGTGATGAAGCCTGCCGCTTTCATGGCGGCAAAACCTTCCACCTTGTTATTGGCAAAGGCATTGATAAAAAAGGCGACAATTGGTGTCTGCAGGGCGGAGGCAGCGGCAACCAGCAGCATCTGAGCGTATGCCAGGTCAAAGACAGCAAGAAGAAAGATGATAAAAAAGCCGGAGAGCACGGCCAGGCAGTAGGCAAAAACCACTTTAAACCAGATATAAAAGTTAAGGGAGACGGGGGAAATCTGAATGGAGGCAAATACCTGGTCGTCGCGGTCGTCAAGCAGGGAAAAACCGGACATGGCACCGTATGCCACGCCTGCCATGATTGTAAGTACCATGGCGATAATGCTCAAGGCCTGACCTTCAACAAGGTTGCTTGCAATTAAATATTTGCCGATGCCGCCCAGGACCAAGGGATAGGCGATCATTACGCTTGTCATCTTATCCCGCAGCAAATTTTTCAGTTCAAATTTGGCCAGTGTCAGGAGCACGGGTTAGACCCCCATTTCTTTCATCAGGTATTCATGAAACTTCGGCTTAACGGAGAAGTAATACAATAGCAGGGATATAACCAGCAAATAGCCGTAGCCGAACAGGATCTTCCAGGCTGTTATGTTTGTGAAACCGGCGTGAATAATAATGCTTGATGCCTCCGGCGGCAGGACAATGAGGTATTTGGCAAAGTCGGGGCTGATGATGCCGAAGGCGGCGAGGACAGAGGGCATGAGAAAAACAAAAGCGTAAACTATAAAGTTTACCAGGAGGGATGTGAAGTCCCTGGATGAATACGACAAAAGGATGCCAATCAGCGTGTGCAAAACTGTCACAAGGACAACGGCGGGAGCAAGCAGAATGTAATTGTAGGTTACATTTTTGACTATAAAGACTGTGGCGGATATGAAAACAACTGTCATCAGGGCGTTCAGCGCGCCGACAATTACTTTGGCTGCAAGGGATTCATTTTCGCTGACGGGGGGACACCATGATGGAGTTGATGGTGTGCTCTTTTTTTTCATAGAAAAGTGTTGCCCCGACCAGCAGGATGGTCATCATAATGCTTTCCATCAGGAAGATGCTCGGTATGAATTCAAGCAGGACTTCGCCTTCCAAGAACCAGGCCAATAGCACCCAAAAGACCAGGACAACCATATTGGTTGTAAATAAATTGTATTTCTTAAGCCTGTCAAATTCACCTTTAATCAGAACGGGCAGTCTGGTCATGAAGCGCCACCCCCGTTACCTTGATGAAGATTTCTTCCAGTGTGGTTTCTCCGCTGTGGATTGTTTCAATTTTTTTTGTTCGGAGAAAGTCAAAAAACGGCTGCGTCTTGATTTCTTCCATGGTGAACTCGCTTGTTTTCAGTTCGTTGTTTTCCCGGTACTCTATTTTCACTGTACGTTTCCCATACTTGATTTTCAGATTGCGGGGCGAATCTATTTCCCGCAGTTCGCCGTCGGCAATAAAGGCGACTCGGTCACACAGTTCATCAACATCGCCCATGATATGGCTGGTCAAAAAAACTGTACCGCCTGCTTTTTTGAATTCCAGGATCATGTCTTTAACGATGCGGGCATTGCCGGGGTCCAGCCCGTTGGTCGGTTCATCGAGAAAGAGGAATTTCGGGTTGTTCAGCAGGACACGCACGAAATTTAGGCGGATTTTCATGCCTTTTGAGAATTCGCCTGCTTTTTTGTGCCGGTCTTCACACAGACCGAGGCGCCGCAGCAGCGGCTCGACGTCGACTGTGTTTTTGTACAGTTTTTGAAAGAATTGCAGGTTCTCCATGGCCGTTAACTTGGAAAAGGAGATGGGCATTTCAAAGCAGACGCCGATATCCTGGTAAAACTCGTCGTCGTAGCTGTTTAGCGGCTTGCCGCGGTAGATGATCTCACCCCGGTAATCGCGCAGTAATTTTATAAGAATCTTTTGCGTTGTGCTCTTGCCTGCGTCGGAAAGGCCGAGGAAACCAAAAATCTCCCCTTCCTCAATGGAGAAATCAATGCCGCGGATTACATCATTTTTGCTTTCCGGGTATCTGTAATACAGGTTTTTTACAGTCAGCACGGGCATCCGCCTCCTTTACAAGGGCAGCATACGGTTATAACAGCAGTATAATGCAAAGTGGGTGATATGACAAGCATGTCATATGACAAGATTGTCATATTTTTGCAGTTGTGCTATGATATTTGCCGGGAGGTGGGAGTATGCCCAAAAATACTTTTTTTAACCTGCCGCAGGCAAAAAAAGCCAGAATATTTAAGGCTGCAGTTGAAGAATTTGCTAAAAAACGCTTTAGTGAAGCTTCAATAAATCAGATTGTCAAAAATGCCGGCATTTCCAGGGGCAGCTTTTATCAATACTTTAATGATAAAGAGGACCTGTATATTTACATGCTTGGCGAGATTGGCAAAGAAAAGCTGGAAGTAATAAAAAAAGTCGGGATTTTAAATCCGGAGGCCGATTTTTTTTCCGCATTTTTATATATGATCAAGGCGGCTCTTGTCTGGGCGGAGACGAAGCCGCTGTACGGCCAGGTCGCCATGCAGATGGAACTGGACCAGGGCGACTTCATTGAGAAGCTGCGGGGTCTTTCGGACGAGGGGTTTTTACTGCTGAAGCAGTTGGTTGAAAAAGATAAAAAGAGGGGACTGATCAGGGAAGATATTGATTCAGAGCTGATTGTAGAGATTTTTTATGCCTTGATAACACACTTTTTTACGAAAAAAATGTACAGGACTGGACAGTATGACGGGATGCCTGAACTGGCAGAGAAGCTGGTTCACATCGTTAAAGAGGGAATTGCAGTGCAGCGGCAGAAATGAAATCTTGTATTTTTGGCATTAATCTGTATGGTGAAGGAATGGGTTTCTTCTTCCGGGATGAAGATGCCAGAGCCGGACCAGGCCGTGGGAAGGGGCAGGCGCTGCCGTATTTGTCGTGGACACTTTTGCCGGGCCCAAGCTGCTTGCATTTGTGCGTGTTGGCAGTGCAGGTGTGATAAAAAAGCCGCACAATTGAACGATCAGGTCCAATTGTACGGCTTTTTGCTTTTGCTTTCAGCCGCAGAAAAACCCTCTGCCGCTTTTCTTTGAGCAAAGTTTTGGGGTAAAAAGGATAAAAACGCGTATTGCATTGCCTGGCAGAGCAGCCCAACTAGTAGCGGAAATAATTGAGAATGCCCGCCAAGATCGCTTTTGCGGCGGCTTCCCGGAAATCGTCTGTTTTCAGGAGTGCTTCCTCCGCCGGGTTGGAGAGAAAGGCTATTTCCGCAAGCACGGCCGGCATGTTGGTTTCGCGGATGACATGGAAGTTTCCGTGCTTAACGCCGATGTTGCGCAGGCCAAGGGCTTTGACCAGTTCATTCTGGATCAGTGCCGCCGCCCGGTAGGAGGCGGAACTTGCCGCCTTGCCTTTATAGTAGTAAGTTTCGGTGCCGCCGATCAGGGGATTGAGGTGGGCATTGGCGTGAACGCTGACAAACAAATCGGCATTGGCACTGTTGGCTACTTTCTCCCGGCTTTCCAGGGAGACTGTCCAGTCACCCTTGCGGGTCATGATGACGTTTGCCCCTGCATCACTTAATTTGGCTGCCAAGCGCAGGCTGATGTCCAGGACCACATTCTTTTCCAGGAGGCCGGTAGGCCCGATGGCACCGGTGCTTGTCCCGCCGTGGCCGGGATCAACGACGATTACCTTGCCGAACAGGGGAGCGCCGGGATCAGCACCGCCGCCTTCACCGGACTCAGACGGTTTTACGGAAACATTCTGGCCGGCAACCCAGCCAACTAAGCCCGAAGACAGTTTGATCTGCAGCCAGCCGTCCTGTTCCGCCACAATGTCGGCAACTGTGCGCCTGGGGACGACGGCAATTACGGGATGATGCAAAGCAGGCCCGCTGTGGATGTTCAGGGCTTCGACATCCACGACAACTTGCCGTCCTTCTGCCGCATGTCCGGGGTATTCAATTTCCGCATATGTACCCGAGATCCAGCCGGATCTTCCGTCCGGCAAATCCACCAGCAGCCATTCTCCCACGTTGTAGTATACCGGCAGGACAGTTCCCAGCGTAACGGTGCCGATACGATCGTAAACTGTGGACGGGCCGGTGCGGACATTTAAAACATCGGCCGTGACACGCGCCCTTAGCTTGGAGGCTGTGTCTATGACATTGACATAATCCCCGCAAACCCAGGCGCTCCTGCTGTCAGGCAGGCGAACCTGCACCCAGCCGTTTTGCTCGGCAAGCACGGGCAGCACTGTGTTTTCGGCAACGGTGCCTATCCGCTCGTAGGAAGTCGCAGGGCCTGTCCGCACATTAAGCACGGCAGTGGTTACAATTGCCTTTTTGCTGTTCTCGGCATGGGCAGTCTGGGAAAGTGCAAAGGTTAGGAAAAGTAGAAAGCAGGCAAGAAGCACATACCTCCGGTTTCTCAAACTAATTTCACCTTCTTTCTCTAGTGTGGGTTCAGGAGAACTGCTTCCGTCAACTGTTTCGACATGCCGAGCAAGGCAAAAAGAAGCAAAGAAACCAGTGATCGACTTCCCCGTCCAAGGTTTACTATAATTCTACAGGATAAGGCTCCCGGTGTCTATGGTAAAAAGCAAAAAATGTGGGAATAATACCAAACGCTGAACAATTTGGTATAAATAAATGACGAAACCTTTTAAAAAAAGTTCCGGGGAAAAAGCCCTAGCTTGATTATTTTTATGCCCGCACTGTATCCTCCAGCATTTTCAGGCTGAAAAGAATCATTTTTTCCGCCAGCGTCGCCATGGCGGAGGGAGATTCTTTCATACCGCCTGCCAGCCAGTGGCGGATCAGGCCTATGCAGCCGGAGACGATATAGATGTAGACAGCATCAAGCAGTTCCTGGCTGCCTTCCCTGCAAACAGGCTTCCATTCCTGCAAATATTTCTGTTTGCCGCTTTCCTTGAGCTTCTCAATAAACTCACTGTCTCCCTTGTCGCTTAAAAGCAGCATTGTCAGTTCGGAGTGGCTGGCGAGGAATTGAAAGACCTCCAGGAAAAGCGGCAGGGGGGCCTGCCTGGCGGGGAAAGCCTTGTTCCCCCGGATCTGCTCATTAAGATTGTACTTGTTCAGAGTACGTTCAAATTCGTCATACAGGTCGTTTTCTATTGATTCGAACAAGTCGTATATGTCCTTGTAGTGATGATAAAATGTGGCGCGGTTGATATCCACCAGTTCCGTCAGCTCGGTGACTGTAATTTCACTGAGCTTTTTCTTTTTCATCAGGGTAATCAGGCCCTGCCGGATGGCCTCTTTTGTTTTTCTTACCCTGCGGTCAGTAAGATCGGACATGAAAAAACTTCCTTTCTGCAATAATATACAGGGGCAAACAGATCTGTAGCCTATACAACAGGAGCAAGAGCATTGCTGGTTGATTGTACTTCCTTTTATAAGGATAATATACACGTGACGAATTGTAAACAGGTGTTGTGAAGTGAGGGTCAAACGATGAAGGCAGCTGCTTTTTTCCTGCACCACAGAATTGCTGTTTTGGTTGTTTTTTGTGTCGCGGCAGTGATCTGCTTATTGCTGCAGCCGCTGGTAGCTGTCAATTATGATATTACGGACTACCTGCCGCCGGATGCGCCTTCTACCGTAGCTTTAGGTGAATTGGAGCGGGAATTTTCTGCCGCCACTCCCAATGCGCGTGTCATGGTTCCGGGAGTGACGATTCCGGAGGCCCTGGAACTGAAGCGGAAGCTGGCTGCCGCGCCCGGCGTCGAAAGCATCCTCTGGCTGGATGACGTGCTGAACGTTTACGAGCCGCTGGAGCTGGCGGATGAAGAGCTTGTGTCGGAGTGGTACAGCGATGAGACCGCGCTTTTCAGCCTGACGGTGGACGCGGCCTCCGCCGTAGCCTTTACGGAAGCGGCAAGGGAAATTGTCGGGCCGGACGGTGCGCTGGCGGGCACTGTGGTGGACCAGGCTTCGGCACAGTTTGCGGCGGAAAAAGAAGTCAGGCAGGTCATGATTTATTTTTTACCGTTGATTTTGTTGATTCTCTTTGCCGCCACCCGTTCCTGGCTGGAGCCACTGTTCTTTTTGGCGACCATGGGGATTGCTATTGTAATCAATATGGGTACAAATATTTTCTTTGGCAGCATCTCCTTCATTACCGCAACAGTTACACCGGTTCTGCAGCTGGCCGTCTCCATGGACTATGCCATCTTTCTTTTAACACGCTACAACCAGTACAGGCAGGAAGGCCATGATGCCTTCCAGGCCATGCAGCTGGCCGTGTCGAAAGCGGCTCCGGCGGTTACGGGCAGCGCCCTGACCACCCTCTTCGGTTTTCTGGCGCTTATCCTGATGAATTTCCGTGTGGGGGCGGACATGGGGATCGTGCTGGCCAAAGGGATTGTTTTCAGCCTGCTTGCTGTGATGCTCTTTTTGCCCGCCTTGACGCTTACTTTTTACCGCTTGCTTGACAGGACGGCACACAGACCGTTTTTGCCCGGCTTCGCCGGCTGGGGCGGCTTTATCACCCGGTGGGGCGTTCCGTTTTTGCTGGTGGTAATACTTTTGATCGGCCCCGCATTCCTGGCCCAGAAAAATAATGACTTTACTTACGGGGCGGCCGGTCTCGACCAGTCAGGCCGGACGGCTGCTGATGTCAGGCGCATTGAGGAAACTTTTGGCAAGGCCAATCACCTGGTTCTACTGGTGCCGCGGGAAAAGTGGGGACACGAGCAGGAGCTCGTGGAGCAGATTGCTGCTCTGCCCGCCGTTGCCGGCGTTACTTCCTATACTGATACAGTGGGCTCTGAAATCCCGGTCGAGTATCTGGAGGACCCTGTGCGTGAGCAGTTTTTCTCTGAAAACTATAGCCGCATTGTCATTCAGGCCGCCACGGACGATGAGAGCAAAACAGCCTTCCAAGTGGTGGAAAGCATTAAAAAGCTTGCGGAAAGTTACTATGACGAGTACTACCTGGCAGGAACAAGCGCCAGTATCTATGATATCCGGGAAACAGTCACGGCGGACAGCAAAGTGGTCAACGGCGTGGCAATCCTGGCCATCGGCATTGTTCTGTTGTTTGTTTTCCGCTCGCTGTCCTTGCCTTTAATCCTTTTGCTGACCATTGAAGGCGCTATTTGGATCAACCTCGCCCTGCCATATTTTTTAGGGACGACACTGAACTATGTGGGCTACCTGATCATCAGCAGCGTCCAGCTGGGAGCAACCGTGGACTACGGGATTCTGTTCACACAGCATTACCTGGACAACCGGAAACTCTTGGTGGACAAAAAGCAGGCCGCAGCCCAGACTGTGGCGGAGACGGCGGGATCAATCCTGACACCGGCTTTGATTTTATGTCTGGGCGGCTTGACGCTTTACGCCGTTTCCACCAACAGCATTGTGACTGAACTGGGGCTTGTCCTGGGACGCGGCGCCGCCCTGTCGGCAGCCATGGTACTTGTTTTCCTGCCCAATTTGCTGCTTGTGACGGACAGGCTGGTGATGAAAACAACCCTGGGAAGCAATTTTAAACGAATGGAGTGATCATCATGCTGCAGATAAAAATGAAAAAGTGGTCGGCGTATCTCTTGGTCATGCTTTGCCTGGCAATGTCCGCTGCAGTCGGGGTGTCCGCCCCCCTGCCGGCAGGAAAGGATGAGGTTGTCTACGCCAATCTTGCCGCCGACGGTGCGGTGGAAATGGTTTACGTGGTCAACGCTTTCACCCTGGAGCAGGACGGGACGGTTACGGACTACGGCGACTACAGCAGCCTGAAAAACCTGACAAACAAGGCGGCAGTGCACCAGGACGGGGACAAAATTACGGCTGCCGCCGGAAAGGGTCGCTTCTACTACCAGGGGACGCTGAAAACAAAGAACTTGCCGTGGCTTTTTCAGCTGCAGTATTTTTTGGACGGCCGCGAGGTGGCGCCGGAGGAGCTGGCTGGTGCAGACGGACAGGTGGCGCTTTCACTGCAGGTCAGGCAGAACCCGGCAGTGGATGCTTTCTTTTTCAACAACTACACACTGCAGGTTACCATTACCCTTGACAGTGAAAGATGCAGGGAGATAGAAGCGGAAGGCGCAACAGTCGCCACCGTCGGCAAAAACAGGATTATCACCTATACCCTTCTGCCGGGCATGGAAAAGACATTCACCCTGGAAGCACAGGTTTCAGACTTTGCCATGGACGGCATCCAGCTTAATGCCGTTCCGTTGCAGTTTGACCTTCGCGGGGAGGAGCTTTCCCAGCTGACGGGTGCATTCGGGGGACTGGCGGGCGGCATTGCTGAGCTGGCAAACGGCACGAAAGAATTGCACACCGGCGCCAAAGGCATTCGGGATGCCCTGTCGCAGGTGCGGGACGGGGCGGAAACGCTGGAGCGCGGGAGCAGGGCGGCCGCAGAGGGGGCGAAAGAGTTTGCCGCCGGCATAAAGACAGTGGCGGACGGTGTAAAAAGCTCGGAAAATGCCCTGGCGGAAATTACGGGCGGCCTGCAGGAGCTGGCCGGGGAGAACAGCAGCCTGCAGGCAGGTGCCGCTGCCATTTTTGATTCTGCACTTGCGGCGGCAAACAAGGAACTGTCGGCGCAAATCTCCTTGCCGGGCATAACAATTCCTGCCCTGACCAGGGATAATTATTCCCAGGTCCTGGCCGGGCTGATTAATACCCTGGAACAGTACGGTGCAGGGCAGGCGGAGCTTGCCGCCTTATCCGCCCTGCAGGAGGAACTGGCCGGCATGGATGCTTTTTACCAGGGCCTTGTGGCGTACACGGAAGGCGTCCGCAATCTCTCAGAGGGAGGCGGGCGGCTGCTGGCCGGCATGGCGGAACTGGCACAGGGAACGGCGACACTGCAGGCGCAAGCGGAAGCGCTTGCCGGCGGCAATGAGGAACTGGCAAACGGTTTGGGAGAACTTGGCGCCAGTCTTGCCCGGCTGGAGGAAGGAGCCGGGGAAATGGCCGCAGGTGTGGGGAAAGTCAGTGATGGTGCCGGCGCGCTGCAGGCGGCAACGGCAAAGCTGGATGAGGAGGTCGGGGCGGCCATTCCTTCCGCTTTGAGCGGGGGGCATGCCGGGGCAAAATCTTTTGTTTCGCCCAAAAACAAAAATGTGGAGACGCTCCAGTTCGTGTTCAAAACGGCAGGGATCCGGAAAGAAGCGGCGCCTTCAGCCGCCGCTCCGGAGGCGGCTGAACAGAGGACCTTCTGGCAGAGACTTCTGGATCTCTTCCAGCGCAAATAGGCTTAAAGCAGCCGGCTTTTCCCGGTAGGGGAAATTGACCGGCTGCCTCATTTTTGATATCTTGGAAGAAAAGCTGTTCGAGGTGGCAGAAATGGAAAACAAGAGACTGGACTGCCGCGGGCTGGCATGTCCCGGTCCCGTGGTAGAAGCGAAAAAAATGCTTGACAAGATGACTGCCGGGACGCTTGAGGTTTTGGTCGACAATGAAACGGCCAAAAGCAATGTGCTGAAACTGGCTGCTTCCCTGGGACTCAACGCTTCCGCACGGGAAGACGGGGGAGTATATACGGTAACGGTCATAAAAGAGGAGCTGGCGGCGGCGCCAAAACGGGAGGAGAAGGGAAAAAGCCTGCTTTTGGCGCAGGAGACTTTCGGCCTGGGCGATGAAGAGCTGGGGCGGATCCTCATCAAGTCTTTTCTTTATGCACTGGCGGAAAGCAACAATTTGCCGGAAGCAATCTACCTGGTAAACGGCGGCGTGAAGCTGGCATGCGCCGGTTCTCCCGTGCTGGATGCCATGCAGCGGCTGGCAGCCCTGGGCGTTAAAATATATGCCTGCGGCTTGTGCCTTGACTACTTCCGGCTGAAAGACAGCCTGGAGGTCGGCGAAATAACCAATATGTATGCGATTGTGGAGCAAATTACGGCGGGAGCCGTATTAAAGCTGTAAAACGGCAGGAAAAAGGCGGCAGGAAGGCGAATATATGTTTGTGTAGAGGTGAAAGGGGGTGCGCCATGCGTATTTTGGGCATTGACCCCGGTATCGCCACAACAGGCTACGCCTTATTGGAGACGGATGGCATAAAGAGCAGGGCCCTGACCTACGGCTGTATCCGTACACCAGCCGGGCAGCCCATGCCCGACCGCCTGCATACGCTTTACAGCCGGCTGCAGGAGATCCTGGCATTGCATAAGCCGGATAACGTTGCCATAGAGAAGCTTTTTTTTGCCAAAAACGCCAACAGCGCCATGCAGGTTGGGGAAGCGCGCGGCGTTGCGGTCCTGGCCGCCTGCCATGCCGGCCTTGCCGTGTTTGAATACACGCCGCTCCAGGTGAAGCAGGCCGTTGTCGGCTATGGCAGGGCGGAAAAAGGACAGGTGCAGCAAATGGTAAAACTGCTGCTGGCCCTGGATGAAATCCCACGGCCGGACGATGCCGCCGATGCGCTGGCCATTGCCCTTTGTCATGCCCACAGCGCCGGGGCGCTGCAGGCGGCGGGACGGAGGAATAAGCGTGTTTAACTATTTGCGCGGTGTTGTTGCCGGCAAGGGCAGCGATTATGTCGTGGTGGAGAACGCCGGCATCGGCTGGCAGGTGGCTGTACCCGCCAGGGTTAGCAGCCGGCTTGCCCTGCAGGAAGAAGTGAAGCTTTTTATTCATTTTTTCGTCAGGGAAGATACGCTGCAGCTTTACGGCTTCCTGACGCAGGACGAGCTGTCCCTTTTCAAGCTGCTCCTTTCCGTGACAGGCGTCGGTCCCAAAGTGGCGCTTGCCATCCTTTCCACCCTGGAGCCTGCCGAGTTTATCCTGGCCGTCATGCAGGACAATATTAAAGCGCTGACGCGCGTGCCCGGGGTGGGACAAAAATCGGCCAAGCGCCTCCTTGTGGAATTAAAAGACAAAGTGGCGGCCGCCGCCCAGACGGCGTTTTCGCAGCCGGCGGCAAAACCTGCAGGTGAAAGCAATGCCTGTTCTGAGGCATTGGAAGCGCTGCTTGCCCTGGGTTACAGCGGTCCGGAAGCACAGGCCGCACTCCAGGCGGCAGGCAGCGGAAAAGAGCTGACAGCTCAGGAGTTACTACGCAAAGCGCTGGCCTATCTGGGCTCGCAGTAAGGAGATGCCCATATGGAAGAAGAAAGGATTATTTCCGCGCGGGTGCGCAGCGAGGATGACCTGCAGGAAAATACGCTCCGTCCGCGGACGTTTGACGATTATATCGGGCAAAACAAGCTGAAAGAAAATCTGAAGCTGTTTATTAAGGCTGCACGGGAGCGCGGCGATTCACTGGACCACGTCCTGCTTTACGGTCCGCCGGGGCTGGGAAAAACGACTCTCTCCCAGATTATTGCGGCGGAACTGGGAGTGAACCTGCGCGCCACCTCAGGCCCGGCCATTGAAAGGCCGGGCGATTTGGCGGCCATTCTTACCAACCTGTCACCGTATGATGTGCTTTTTATTGATGAAATCCACCGTTTAAACCGGACGGTGGAGGAAATACTCTACCCTGCCATGGAGGATTTTGCCCTGGATATCATTATCGGCAAAGGACCGGCCGCCCGTTCCCTGCGGCTTGACCTGCCGCACTTTACTTTAATTGGTGCCACCACCAGGGCGGGAGCCTTGTCACCGCCGCTGCGGGACCGCTTTGGCGTGGTGGCCAGGCTTGATTATTACAACGAGGAGGAACTGAAGGAAATCATCTGCCGTTCCGCCAGGATCCTGCAGGTAGAAATAAGCGACGACGGCGCTTTAACCATTGCCCGCAGCTCGCGCGGCACGCCAAGAGTTGCCAACCGCCTGCTGAAAAGGGTCAGGGATTTTGCCCAGGTAAAAGCGAATAATATTATTGACGGCAAAGTGGCCAAAGCGGCCTTAAACATGCTGGAGGTCGATGAACTTGGCCTGGACGAGACAGACCGCCGGCTGCTGCGCACCATGGTGGAAAAGTTCGGCGGCGGCCCGGTCGGCCTGGAAACGCTGGCAGCGGCCGTTTCCGAGGAAACGGAAACCATTGAGGATGTCTACGAACCTTACCTGATGCAGATAGGCTTCCTGCAGCGGACACCGCGGGGCCGCGTCATCACGCCGCTGGCCTGCCGCCACCTGGGGCTGGCATTCGGCCAAGACGGCGGTCAAAACAGACTTTGGTAGGTGGGGGCAGTGAAACTGCTTTTGCATATGTGCTGCGGCCCCTGCAGCACTTTTAGCGTAAAACGTTTTCGTGAACTTGGCTATGAAATTCACGGCTATTTTTATAACCCCAATATTCATCCCTATAAAGAATTTAAAAGACGTCTCGAGACCCTGGAAGAATTCTGCCGCCAGGCTGCTGTCCCTCTAACGGCGGAGCGGCGGTATGAGCTGGAAAAATACCTGCAAAGCGTCATGCCTGAGCTGGACAACCGCTGCCGGTTCTGTTACCGGCTGCGCCTCGAAGCTGCTGCCCAAAAAGCGGCCGAAAGCGGTTTTCAATATTTTTCCACCACATTGGCTCTCAGCCCGTACCAGGATCATGACCTTTTGCGGCAGGAAGGAGAAGCCGCCGCCCAAAAACATGGCGTGGAATTCCTCTATGAGGACCTTCGCCCCGGTTACCGGGAGAGTATTGAACTGTCCAAAAGCATGGGGCTCTACAGGCAGCCGTACTGCGGCTGTATTTTCAGTGAAAAAGAGCGCTACTACCGGGAGGGGAAGGTATGAACACTACGGCCAAAACGCTGATTGTGCTCGGCTGTATTCTCATTGTCGCCGGCCTGGTGGCGGCCACGGGCATCCGTATACCTTTGGGCCGTCTGCCCGGCGATATAGCGATTAAAAAAGAAAACTTCAGCTTTTATTTTCCCCTGACAAGCTGCATTCTGATCAGTGTGCTGTTGACGGCTGTCTTTTGGCTGGTCAGGCTTTTTACACGCTGAGGCAAGCTCATCCGGCAGCCTGATTTTTTTGCCTTGCCTTGGCGGCAAAAATAAATGTATAATCATGAAGATGCAGCCCGAGGGGCAAGTTAAGGATAAGATTTACAGGCGACAGCAAAGTTGCTTTTGCCAGAAGAAGCGGTGATTACGTGTTAGTCGGGGAGTTTGATTATGAACTGCCGGAAGAACTGATCGCCCAGGAACCTTTGCCTGACCGGGCACAATCGCGGTTGCTGGTGCTGAAAAAAGAGACGGGTGCGGTTGAACACCGGCACTTTCGCCAGTTTCCCGCACTGCTCTCTGCCGGTGACGCACTTGTGCTGAACAACACGCGCGTCATGCCGGCAAGGTTGATAGGCCGGAAAAAAACGGGCGGCGGCCTGGCGGAGATTCTGCTTTTGCACAGGAAAGATGCTGCTTGTTGGGAAGCTTTGGTGCGGCCGGGCAGGCGCCTGCGCCCCGGGGCGCAGGTTATTTTCGGTGAAGGGGAACTTACCGCCACCATCCTTGAGGTACTGCCCGGCGGCGGGCGGCTGGTTGAATTTGCCTACCAGGGGGTCTTTGAGGAAATCCTGGACAGGCTGGGAGAGGTGCCGCTTCCTCCTTATATCCGGAAAAAACTGCGGGACAGCGAGCGCTACCAGACAGTTTATGCCAAGGAGGAAGGGTCGGCTGCGGCGCCGACTGCAGGGCTGCATTTTACGCCGGAGCTTTTGGCGGAAATCCGTGAGCGGGGAGTACGCCTGGTTGAAATTACATTGCATGTAGGCCTCGGTACTTTCCGCCCGGTCAAGGTTGAAGACCTGCGGCAGCACCGGATGCACAGCGAATACTACCATGTGTCGCCCGAGGCGGCACAGGTGCTGAACAGGTGCCGCGCACAAGGAGGCCGGATCGTTGCCGTGGGGACCACTTCCTGCCGGACACTGGAAACGGTGGCGGATGACGACGGTTTAATCCGGCCCGGCAGCGGCTGGACGGATCTTTTCATCTACCCGGGATACCGCTTTAAAGCTATTGACGCGCTGCTGACAAATTTTCACCTGCCCAGGTCCACCCTGCTGATGCTTGTCTCCGCTTTTGCCGGCAGGGAAAACGTGCTGGCCGCCTACCGGGAAGCGGTGGCGGAACGCTACCGCTTTTTCAGCTTTGGCGACGCCATGTTTATTTGTTAGAACGGAGAGATGCCTTTGGCCGTAACATATACCCTGCTGAAAGAATGCCCGCAGACAGGCGCCCGTGCCGGTATTTTGCATACGCCGCACGGCGACATCCCTACCCCGGTATTTATGCCTGTCGGGACCCAGGCTACCGTCAAGACCATGAGTCCCGAGGAACTGAAAGAACTGGGAGCGGGCATCATTTTAAGCAATACATATCACCTTTATCTGCGCCCCGGCCATGAGGTGGTCAGGGAAGCAGGCGGTCTTCATGCCTTTATGCACTGGGACGGCGCTATTCTGACAGACAGCGGTGGCTTTCAGGTTTTCAGCCTGGCGCCTTTGCGCAAAATAAGTGAAGAAGGCGTAACATTCCGTTCGCACCTGGACGGTTCGGAACATTTTCTTTCACCTGAAACAGCGGTGGCCGTCCAGGAAGCCCTGGGCTCGGACATTGCCATGGCTTTTGATGAATGCGCCCCATATCCCGCCGAACGGCACTACATCCAGGAATCGCTTTCGAGGACAACACGCTGGGCGGAACGCTGCCTGAAGGCGCACAAGAGGCAGGACCAGGCTCTGTTTGGCATTGTCCAGGGCGGTATGTATGAAGATTTGCGCCGTGAAAGCGCCAGGCAGCTGGTCGCGCTTGACTTTCCCGGCTATGCCATCGGGGGCCTGAGCGTGGGTGAACCGCCGGAAGTAATGTACCGGATGCTGGATGTGACTGTGCCGCTTTTGCCAAAGAACAAGGCGCGCTACCTAATGGGCGTGGGGACGCTGGATTATATCATGGAAGGCGTCAAGCGCGGCATTGACATGTTCGACTGCGTTTTGCCCACGCGCATTGCCAGGAACGGAACCGTGCTGACGGGCACCGGCCGCTATACCGTGCGCGATGCGCCCTATGCCAGGGATTTCCGCCCGCTGGAGGAAGGCTGCGGCTGTTACGCCTGCAGAAATTATACACGTGCCTATATCCGCCATTTAATTAAGGCCAATGAGATTTTTGGCCTGCGCCTGACAACTTACCACAACCTTTTTGTGCTTATCCGCTTTATGCGCCAAATCAGGGAAAGCATCCTTGCAGGAAGCTTTCCTGACATGTATAATGAATTTGCAGCCCGTTTCGGGCAGAAGGAGGAGTGATAATGGAAAATTTCGGCGCGTTAATACCCCTTGTCATCTTTTTCGTTGCCATGTATTTTTTTGTCATCCGGCCCCAGTCCCAGCAGCAGAAAAAGAGGAAGGAAATGCTGGAAAATCTGAAGGAAGGGACAAAAATCCGTACCATTGGCGGTTTTTACGGGACGATTGAAAAAATCAAGGATGACGAGCTGACAGTCAGAATCGCCGAAAATTGCCGGGTAAAAATGGCCCGCTTTGCAGTAGAGAGCATTATTGAATAGATAATACTTGCAGCAAGCGGCATAAACTGCCCTCCTGGGACATACATTGCAAGTAGGAACTTGTGGAGGTGGACCCAGTGGGCAGAGGCAGAAGAAGCGCTAAAACCGTTCAGTCCCAGCCGCCGTCAACGGTTTTGGTTATCATTAAAGGTGTTCTGTACGCTTACTTGCTTTCGCTTGTGCTTTTTCTGATTTTTTCCGCGCTGATGCAATATACAAACCTGACGGAAGCCATCCTGCCTTACACGGTTTATGCCATATCGCTTGTTGCCATTTTTACCGGTGCCGCTTATGTGACGGCAAGGCTTCAGGCCAAAGGCTGGCTGAACGGTGGGCTGACGGGGATCATCTACCTTGTCGGGCTGGTGATTATGGCATTAATTATTTTGCCTGGCTTCAGCCTTGATGCCAGCTATTTAGTGAAGACGGTGGTGGCCTTTCTTGTCGGCGCCGCCGGTGGCGTCTTTGGCATTAACATGTAAAATGAAAAGCAGGCCGAAAGCTGAAAAGCAGGGGAATTATTATTCCCGCCTGCTTTTTTGTTTTATGGCGCACTGCTTTCCGCCAGCCGCAACAAGCGACCTGCAGAGCAGGTCAAAACCGAGCCAGAGAAAAAACACACTGCAAGCGACAAACAAAAGCCAGGTCAAAGAGCCGGAGGCAGCCAGCATCCGCAGGGATAAGACTAAGCAAAACGTTCCCGGGACAAGAAAGGCAAAAGCGGGGGCTGCCGCTCCCCTGGCATTTTTTTGTGTATGTAAATCTGCTTTTTTCAGGATGCTCACCCCCGGGCATCTTTGCCGCCTGCCTTAGCGTATGCGTGCCTGCCGTTTTTTGTGCAAGCTAATTTCGATTGACAGGGAGTAAACAGCTAATATATCATTAGAAGTGAAATAGTTAAATCCTGTAAATTTATTTGAAGATTCAGAAATATATCCGGAGCAGAGGCGGCCTGAAAGAAGGTGTATAAGAAAAAAGCGGCAAAAAGAAAAGCGGGAACAAACCACCTTGCGGAAGAGCAGTTTTTCGTTCTACAGGAGGGAGAAGGGAGATGAGTGAATGACAGACCTTGCCCGTGCGCTACGCGATCTGGACGAAGATAAGGTACTGGAACTGGTGGAGGAAGAGCTGAAAAAAGAAGTATCGCCGCTTGACATAATTGCCGAATGCCATGAAGGAATGGCGGCCGTGGGTGATTTGTTTGCTGCCGGGAAGTATTTTATTTCTGACTTGATGCTGTCCGCCGAGATTATGCAGAATGTTATGGCCAGGCTGGAACCGCTGATAGCTTCACTGTGGGATGAGGAGCACATGGCCGGAACGTTTGTTATCGGGACGGTTAGCGGGGATCTTCATGATATCGGCAAAAATATTGTTGTTGCCCTGCTCCGCAGCAATGGGTTCAAGGTGGTTGACCTGGGAGTGGATGTGCCTGCCGCAAAGTTTGTGGAAATGGTGCGGGAAACAGGAGCGAAGGTCCTGGGGTTAAGCGCTTTGTTAAGTACTACATATCCGGAAATGAAGAAGGTAATAGATGCCCTGGCGGCGGCAGGCCTGCGGGAGCAGGTGAAAGTTATTATCGGCGGGGCTATTGTCAATGAAGAGATCAGGAAAATGACGGGGGCTGACGCCTATGCTGCGGATGCCATGACCGGTGTGGAATTTGCCAGAAAAGTCTACCTGAAAAATAAATCCGGTGAAGCCAAGACGCATTGAAAAGATGGCCGGCTGTCACGAATTGCTGCAAGCTCTGCGTTTTTAGGTGGTTTAAGTAAGATGGCATCTTGCTGGACAAGATAGGGGTAGCAGGAAGATGCGACCGTACAAAAGGAGGCATTAGCAAATGACGGAGTTGGCTGCTGCATTGCGTGACCTGGATGAGGACAAGGTGCACGAATTGGTCGATGCAAAGCTTGCCGCAGGTGAATCTCCCATTGATATTATTCAGGAGTGCCAGGAAGGTATTATTGCCGTCGGTGAATTGTATGCTTCCGGCCGGTATTACCTGACTGAGCTGATGTTTTCCGGCGATATTATGCAGAGTGTGATGGCCAAACTGGATCCGATAATTGCGAGCAAGGCCGACGAAGGCAAAATTATCGGGACGGTTGTCATCGGTACTGTCCGCGGCGATATTCATGACATCGGCAAAAATATCGTGGTGAACCTGCTGCGCAGCAACCGCTTTAAAGTGATTGATCTTGGGGTTGATGTCCATGCCGAAAACTTTGTCAGCATGGTGCGGAAAACAAAGGCTAAAGTTCTGGGACTAAGCGCCCTCTTAAGTACAACTTACCCGGAAATGAAAAATGTAATTGACGCACTCACGGAAGCGGGCCTGCGGGACCAGGTGAAAGTGATTATTGGCGGGGCCATTGTGAACGAGGAAGTGAGAGAATATACCGGTGCCGATGCATATGCCAACGATGCAATCCAGGGCATAGAATTTTGCCGAAAAGTATATGGCGGCGGTAACAACTAAACAGGCTTTTTGCGGTGAGGACGGCTCACCGCTTTTTGTTGCCGCGCCTGCCCCGGTATGCTTTAGATGCTCCCCGGATCTCACTTTACCGCTTCCTTTCGGTATGCTATAATGTTGCTGTAATCCGACAAGGAGGGAAATGAAATGGAAAAAAGACATATCATTACTGTCAACCCGGACGCAGCACAGGCTTTCAGTTTACATACAGGCTGCGGTGAATGCCCCACATCATGCCAGTCCGCCTGTAAAACTTCCTGCACTGTTGCCAATCAGGTTTGCATAAAAGAGCAGAAAGCATAAAAAAGTAGTCGTCGACTACTTTTTTTCTGCCATGATGCCCGGCGGCGGCTGTCCCGGGCATGCAGCGCAGGCGGGGAGCGGCTGGCGCACGCCGCCGGCTGCTGCTATAATAAAAAGACATTAACAAGTAAAAGGAAGAGGAAGCAATGGTTCATACTTTTGCCCTGCATGATTTAAAACTTGCTTTGGACGTGGAAAGCGGCGCCCTACATATTCTTGATGATGCCGCTTTTTGTGCCGTCAGGCTGCTGGCGGCAGGCATTGGCCGGCAGGAGGTCCATGCCAAACTGCAAGCGGAATACGGGAAGCAGACGGCGTCACAGGTCATGGCGGAAATAGAGGCGGCTGAGGAGCAGGGGTTGCTTTTCAGTGTGTCAAGGCGGGTTGACCTTGCCACGGACGGTGCGGTGAAGGCGCTCTGCCTGCATCTGGCCCATGACTGCAATCTGCGCTGCAAGTATTGTTTTGCCGGCACAGGCAATTACGGCGGCGCCAGGGGGCTGATGCCCCTTGATGTTGCAAAAGCCGCGGTCGATTTTTTGCTGCAAGCCGCAGCTGGGCGCAAACATTTGGAAATAGACTTTTTTGGCGGTGAACCATTGCTGAATTTCCCGGTCCTTAAGGAAACGGTTGCTTATGGCAGGCAAAAAGCGGAAGCGCGGGGCAAAAAGCTCAAATTTACCGTTACCACCAACGCGTACAACGTCCCGGAGGAAGTCAAGGACTACCTCAACCGGGAGGAAATAAGCATTGTCCTCTCCCTGGACGGCCGCAGGGAAGTGCATGACAGGATGCGGGTTACGCCGGCCGGCCGGGGCAGCTGGGAAAGTGTGCTGCAAAACTGCAGGCAAATAGTTGCCGGCAGGGGCGGAGACAACTACTACCTGCGCGGGACCTATACCAGGCATAACCTGGACTTTTGCCAGGATGTAAAGGAGATGGTGGGGCACGGTTTTCGCCTGCTTTCCCTGGAGCCGGCCGTCCTCTCGCCGGCGGCGGAAGAGGCGCTGCAGGAAGAGGACCTGCCTGTGATTTTTGCAGAATACGAGAAACTGGCCGCCCTGCTCTGGGAGTGGGAAGAAGCCGGGCAGAAAGTTTATTTCTTCCACTTTGAGCTGGACCTGCACCAGGGGCCCTGTGCAAAAAAGCGGCTTTTGGGCTGCGGTGCCGGCTCGTCCTACCTGGCCGTAACTCCCGACGGGAAACTGTACCCCTGTCACCAGTTTGCGGGCGAGGCTGATTTTTGTGTCGGGAATGTAAAGGAAGGCATTACCGCCCCGGAAATAAGGCGGCGTTTTGCTGCGGTGGATTCGGCGGCCAAGGCGGAATGCGCCGTATGTTTTGCCCGTTATTTCTGTGGCGGCGGCTGCCATGCCGCCGCCTGGCACCAGAACCGTGATCTGGCCAGGCCTTATGCCCTGGGCTGCAAACTGCACAGGAAACGTGTTGAATGCGGCCTGTACTTGCAGGCTAAAAGGATGCTGGCAAAGACAGGCAGGTGAAAAGATGGATTTTTACACGTTGCGGGAAGAAGAGGAACTAAAAAAACACAGCCCCCTTGCCATGCGCCTGCGCCCCCGGTCGCTGGCAGGCTTTGTCGGGCAGACCCACCTGGTGGGCGAGGGGAAGCCGCTGCGCCGCCTTTTGGAAAACAATGTACTGTCTTCGCTGCTTTTTTTCGGGCCGCCGGGAACAGGCAAAACGACCCTGGCGGAAATTATCGCCGCGGAAACCAGGGCGGCTTTTGTCAGGGTCAATGCCACCTCTTCCAATGTATCCGAACTGCGCAGGGAAATAGAAGACGCCCGCCGGAGGCTGGCGCACGAGGGCAGGCGGACGATTGTTTTTATTGATGAGATTCACAGGTTTAACAAGGCCCAGCAGGATGCACTGCTGCCGGCGGTGGAAAAAGGCTTGATCATCCTCATCGGCGCTACAACGGAAAACCCATATTTTACCGTCAATGCGCCGCTCCTGTCGCGTCTTGTTATTTTCCCCTTTGAGCCGCTTGCCCGGGATGAGATACTCACCTTGCTTCGCCGGGCGCTGGAAAGTCCGGAAGCCGGCCTGCAGGATGTTGCCGTCACGGAAGAGGCGCTTGCCCACTTTGCCATGATGGCCAACGGCGATGCCCGGGCTGCGTTAAATGCGCTGGAAATAGCGGCCGCCCTAGCAGTCCCCGCCCCGGACGGGAAGAAATGCATTGATCTTGACCTGGCGGAAGAGGCCGTTCAGCGCCGTGCCGTTGTATATGACAGGGACGGGGACAGTCATTATGATGTCATTTCCGCCTTTATTAAATCCGTCCGCGGCTCCGATCCGGATGCCGCTCTCTATTGGCTGGCCCGGATGCTGGAAGCGGGGGAAGACCCCCTTTTTATTGCCCGCCGCCTTGTCATCCTGGCAGCGGAGGATATTGGCAATGCAGACCCGCACGGCTTGCTGGTGGCGCAAGCGGCCGCCCAGGCCGTCCAGATGCTTGGCATGCCCGAAGGGCAGTTTCCCCTGGCCCAGGCCACAACCTACCTGGCAACCGCCCCCAAAAGCAATGCCGCTTCCCAGGCCATCGTGGCGGCGCTGGAGCTGGTGCGCAAAAGACCGGGGGACAGGGTGCCGCCGCACCTGCGCGACGCCGGCTACGCGGGGGCAAAAAAGCTCGGCCACGGGAAAGATTATTTATACCCGCACAACTTCCCGGGGCATTTTGTGGTGCAGAATTACCTGCCGCAGGGCATGCCGCGGCCCCATTTCTACAAGCCGACGGAGAACGGCTATGAACGCTCCATCAGGGAGCGGATGCAGCGGTGGGAGGCAATGAGACGGGCAAGGAGTGACAGTGATGACTGATGCTTTCTGGACGGTAGCCCGGGAAGCGCGCGTTAAAATTCCTGTGGGAGCCTGTCGTTTCATCGCCAGTGTGGCCCGGACCGACACGGAAGATGAAGCAAAAGCTTTTGTTGCCAGGGTAAGCGCGGAGTTTCACGATGCCACCCATAATGCTTATGCCTATAAAATAGGCCTGGGAGACGCGGCCGTTGCGCGGCAAAATGATGACGCAGAGCCGCAGGGAACGGCCGGCCAGCCCATGCTGCAGGCGATTGAAAAGGCGGGGCTGACTAATGTAACTGTTGTCGGCACGCGTTATTTCGGGGGTGTCAAACTGGGTATAGGCGGCCTGATCAGGGCGTATCGCAGCTGTGCCGAAGCCGGGCTGGCAGCCGCCGGCCGGGTGGAGGAAATCATGCGGGAAAAAGTAGTAGTGGAGATAAATTATGAACTGCTGGGCACTGTCCTGCACGAACTGGCGGCCTGCCGGGCGGAAGTAGGCGCGGTAGACTACACGGCAGAAGGCGCCCGGGTTGCGGCCCTGGTGCCGGCGGCTTCCCTGCAGTGGCTTGAGGATCAGCTGAAAGAGAGCACAAGCGGTAAAGCAGTGCTGCAGCTTGGCCATAATAATAGCAACGGCTGGCAAGGAGGCGAATGACGCTGGCAAAAAAAAGAGTACTTGTCGCCATGAGCGGCGGCGTGGACAGCTCCCTGACGGCGGCATTGCTGCGGGACAGTGGCTACGATGTTATCGGGGCTACTATGCGCCTCTGGACGCCCGCTTCCTTCGAGGAAGAAGCTGCGGCAAGCGGCCGCGGCTGCTGTTCGCTTGCCGCCGTGGACGATGCCCGCCGGGTGGCTGACAAGCTGGGCATTCCCTTTTATGTGCTTAATTTTAAAGGGGCTTTCCGGGAAAAAGTGGTGGATTACTTTATTGCAGAATACAGCCGTGGCAGGACACCCAATCCCTGTATTGCCTGCAACCGCTTTCTGAAATTTGACCTGTTCTTGCAGAAAGCCAGGGAACTGGAAGCCGACTATATTGCCACCGGCCATTATGCCCGCATCCTTTATGACAGTGAGACGGGGCGCTTTCGGCTGCAAAAGGCGAAAGATGCCGCCAAGGACCAGACATACGTTCTTTACAACCTGACACAGGAACAGCTCTCCCGGACGCTGTTTCCCCTGGGGGATTACCTGAAAAGCGAGGTCAGGAAACTGGCGGCAGACTACGGCTTGGCTGTCGCCGACAAGCCGGACAGCCAGGAAATTTGCTTTATTCCGGACAATGATTACAAGCGCTTCTTGCGCGAGGAGGCCGGAATCCCCGCCAACCCGGGGCCGATTATAGATTTGGACGGCAACATCCTTGGCACGCACCAAGGACTGGTAAATTATACCGTGGGACAGCGCAAGGGACTGGGCATTGCTGTAGGCAGGCCCATGTTCGTGGTGCGACTTGATACGGAAAACAATGCGCTCATCGTGGGCGACAGCGAAGATGTTACCGCCTCCGCCCTGATTGCGGATGATGTCAACCTGGTTCTTTACGACAGGCTGGAAGCGCCGCTTCCTGTTGCCGTGAAGGTCCGCTACCATGCAAAAGCGGCAGCCGCCACCGTCACCTCCCTTGCCGACGGGCGTGTACGCGTGGATTTTGCCCGGCCGGAACGGGCGGTGACGCCCGGCCAGTCGGTTGTTTTTTACCAGGGCGACGACGTGGTGGGCGGCGGCATCATACAGGAGGCAATTCACTAGGAAAAGAGGCAGAAAAATGCGTGCAGAAATAATCGCCACCGGAACGGAATTGCTTTTGGGACAGATTGTCAACACCAATGCCCGTTTTCTGGCGGAAAAGCTGGCGGAAAAGGGGATTGATGTTTACTGGCAGACTGTGGTGGGGGACAACCCCGAGCGCCTGGAGGAAGCATTCCGCCTGGCTCTCTCACGCGCCGACCTGGTCCTGGCATCGGGGGGGCTGGGACCGACCATGGATGATTTAACCAAAGAGACACTGGCCAAGGTTTTGGGGCTGCCGCTGGAGCCGCATCCCGGCTGGCAGGAATACCTGGAGCAGCTTTTTGCCCGGCCAGGTTTCAGGAAAATGCCCGCCAGCAACAGGAAACAAGCCATGCTGCCGCGCGGAGCCAGGCTCATTGCCAATGAAAACGGGACGGCGCCCGGCGTCTGGGTGGAAAAAGACGGCAAAATTGTCGTGCTGATGCCAGGTCCGCCCCGCGAGCTGGAGCCAATGTTTATAAAACATGTCATGCCCATGCTGCCGGAAACGGGCAGTATCATTATGTCCCGCGTCCTCAAAGTTACCGGGCTGGGAGAATCCCTGATGGAAGAACTTGTGGCCGATTTGGTCCGGACACAATCCAACCCTACTATTGCGCCGCTGGCCAAGCAAAATGAAACACACCTGCGCATTTCCGCCAAGGCAGGAAGCAGGGAGGAGTGTTTGCGCCTGCTTGCGGCAACGGAAGAAAAACTGCTGGCCCGCCTCGGAGACTATGTTTTTGCCCGCGACGATGAGACGATGGAGGAAGTGGTGGCCAGGCTGCTGGTCGCCAAAAAATATACACTGGCAGCGGCCGAATCCTGTACGGGAGGGCTTTTGGCCCACACCCTGACCAACGTGCCGGGCAGTTCCGCCTACTTTCTGCTCGGGCTTGTCACTTACAGCAATGCGGCAAAAGAAAAACTGCTGCGCGTCCCGGCAGCGCTTCTGGCCGAGGAGGGAGCAGTTTCGGAGGTAGTAGCAAAAACCATGGCGCAAAATGCCAGGGAGTTGGCGCAAAGCACACTCGGTGTCGGCATTACAGGTATTGCCGGACCTGACGGGGGTACACCGGAAAAGCCGGTGGGCCTGGTTTATATCGGCCTGGCCACGCCGGAGGGTGTACGGGTAAAAAGGTTTAATTTTTTCGGGAAAAGGGAGAATATAAAGGAACGGGCTGTGCATGCCGCACTTAATATGATACGCCTGTATCTGATCAGACAGACCGGGTGATAGCTTGCAGAAGGAAAAGCGGCGCCGGATGGTCGGCCTTTTCATTTTGGCGGTAATTGGAATGCTGACTTTTGTCAGCCTTCTTGGCAGCTATACTACGGTACTTGAGGCCTTTGAAATCCGCTTGAGCGTCGCCATATTTGACGGCGGCTACACGCAGCTGGAAATACCGCCCCTGGGCAGGGTACGGGCGCGCACCCATCTGCCGCCGCTTTTGCTCAAGACCACGCTGACCAACATTAACCTCAAGCAGTTGGACGAAGTGATCGCCAATAGCAGGGACGAGGAGTATCTGGCTGCGCTGCAGGCTGCCGCCTACCGCAAGGCCCGGATTTTTTTGTCCAGGCTTTTGCTTCTGGCTTTTCTGGGCGGAGTGGCAGGCCCGTACTTCTTCGGGGAGCGTGACAGGAAAAAGCTGCTTGCCGCCGGCGTGACAGGTGCCCTGCTGCTTTTAATCCTTCTTGCCGGCGCTTACCTCACCTATTCACCGGCGGCTTTTTTAAGCCCGGAATTTGAGGGCATCCTGGAAGCGGCACCCTGGATGTTCGGGCTGGTGGAAGAGGCCCTTTTCCACGTCAACTCGCTGGGAGAGCAGCTGGAGCTGGTGGCGGAAAGCATTAACAACCTTTTTCTTGTTGTGGACCGCCTGGAAGCCCTGGGGTCGGTGGAGGGCGACCTGAAAGTAGCCCATATTTCCGACCTGCATAACAATCCTGCCGGCATGGATTTTGTACGGCAGGTAGTACAGGCTTTTAATGTGTCCCTGGTAATTGACACGGGCGATATAACCGATTTCGGCACGGAAATCGAAGCCGGGCTGGCCACCCCCATTGCGGGGTTCGGTATTCCCTATGTTTTCATCCCCGGGAATCATGATACCCCCGATGTTGTTGCCCGCATGAAAAGCATTCCCAATGTGCTTGTGCTGGAAGAGGGAACGGTGGAAATCGGCGGGCTGCGCATTGCCGGCATTGCCGACCCGGCCTCCGCCGGACCTTCAATGGTGGTTGCGCCCGAGACGGAGTTGGACCGGTATGCGTTGCGGCTGATCAAGGTTGTGGCTGCGGAGGAGGAAGCTGTCCATGTAGCCTGCGCCCATCACCCGCGCATTGCGGAAAAATCCCTGGGCCTGGTGCCGGTGGTCCTGACAGGCCATACGCACCAGTTTGCCCTCACGGAAAGGGACGGTTCCGTAATGATTAACGCAGGAACCACAGGTGCGGCGGGCATCCGCGGCCTGCAAACCGGGAAAGAAACGCCCTACACTCTGGCCCTGCTGCATTTTGGCCGCAGGGAAGAGAATGGCTTTTACCTGAAAGCCGTGGATATCATCCATGTCTACCAGCAGCAGAGCGGCTTCTCGCTGGAGAGGCGGCTCTTTGTGCAAGAAGCTGTTGCAGAATTGCAGTCGGAAGAAAATGTCCCGCAGAATCAGCAATAAAAAGACAAGCGTTTGAAAAAATTCCTGCCGCGGCAGGAATTTTTCGCGGGCGGTATAAATTAAAAAGAAAATGCAAGCAACGGAGGCCGCCATGCCAAGAATTTTTTTTGCCCTTGACCTGCCGGAGAAAATTAAGGACAACCTGGTACAACTGCAGTTAAAAATCCCGCATGCTTCTAGTGCCGTCAAGCTGGTGGAAAGGGGAAATTTGCATCTGACCCTGCTTTTTTGCGGAGAGGTGACGGATGAAGCCTTGCAGCAAATGCTGCTGCAGGCGCAGGCAGCAGCCCGGGCTTTTTCCTGTTTTACCGTTAGCATCGGGGGTGTCGGCGTTTTCCCGTCGCCGTCCCGGCCGCGGGTTTTTTGGGCAGGAGTCAGGGAGGGCGGGGAGCAATTGACCCGGCTGGCTGCCGCTCTTTCCCGCGCCGTGGGAATTGTCCCCGGAAATCCTTTTTCACCCCATCTGACGCTGGGGCGAGTCCGGCAGGGGAAAAGGGCAAGCAGCGGCTCCTTTTTGGAACAGAAAGACTTTTTTGCCGGAATCTTTACTGCCGACCGATTTTTCTGCCTGGAAAGCACCCTGACCAAGCACGGCCCCGTGTATACAAAAGTAAGGGAGTTTATGCTTGCAGGGCAGGTTCCGGAGAAGTAATGCCTCATTTACCTGTAAATTTTTTACGGCACATGCAGGATTTTGCCGGGCGGGGACGAAGATATAAGGGGGAACAAATGTTTGGTTAGGAGGTTTATCCCGTGATGGAGAAGAAAAAGGCGCTGGAAATGGCCTTATTGCAAATTGAAAAACAGTTCGGAAAGGGGTCGATTATGCGGCTGGGCGATGAAACAAACCGCCTGAGCCTGTCGGTGATACCGAGCGGTTCCCTTGCCCTGGACATTGCTTTAGGAGTAGGCGGTTTTCCCCGGGGACGCGTCATTGAAATTTTCGGCCCCGAGTCTTCCGGCAAAACGACAGTCGCTCTTCATGCCATTGCCGAAGCACAGAAGGCAGGGGGTTATGCTGCTTTTATCGATGCGGAGCATGCCCTGGATCCCGTCTATGCCAAAAAGCTGGGGGTCAATACGGATGAACTTTTGGTCAGCCAGCCGGATACGGGGGAACAGGCGCTGGAGATAGCGGAATCACTTGTTCGCAGCGGCGCCATCGACGTTATTGTAATCGACTCTGTTGCCGCCCTGGTGCCCAAAGCGGAAATTGACGGGGAAATGGGAGATGCGCATGTGGGGCTGCAGGCGCGCCTCATGTCCCAGGCATTGCGCAAGCTTTCCGGCGCCATTGCCAAGTCCAACACCATTGCCATCTTTATCAACCAAATCCGCGAAAAAGTGGGAGTTCTGTTCGGCAATCCCGAAGTGACGCCCGGCGGGCGGGCCTTGAAGTTTTATGCTTCCATCCGCATTGATGTCCGCCGCCTGGAAACATTAAAACAGGGCGCCGATGCCATAGGCAGCCGGACGCGGGCAAAAGTTGTCAAGAATAAAGTTGCTCCCCCCTTTAAACAGGCTGATTTTGACATTGTTTACGGGGAAGGAATTTCCCGGGAAGGATCTATTCTGGATTACGGCTGTGACCTGGACCTAATCCAAAAAAGCGGCGCCTGGTTTTCCTACGGTGACATGCGACTGGGGCAGGGCAGGGAAAATGCACGGCAGTTTTTAAAGGACAACCCCGAAATTGCCGCGGAAATTGAGAGAAAAATCCGTGAAGCTTACAACCTGCCGGTCCTTGGTCAGCCGGCGGCCGATGCGGCAGGGGAATAATGAGCGACTGTCAACTGAAAAAAGCAAGGGAAATTGCCTACAGGATGCTTGCCGGCAAAGCACGGACGGAAAAACAGGTCAGGGACCGCCTGCAGCAAAAAGGGATTGCGCCGGAAGCGGCGGAAGCTGTCATCCGGGAACTCTTGGAGCTGGGGTATGTGGATGACAGGAAATTTGCAAGGGAATACATTGCCTGGCGCCTGGAGGGGAAGCCGCTGGGCCCTTGCAGGATGCGGGCGGCGCTGCTGGCGGCAGGCGTGGAGCGGAAAGTGGCGGATGAGGAGCTGGCTGCCGTTTTTACCTCCGGGGTGGAAGATGAACAGGCTGACCGCTGCTTATCTCGCTTGCTGACAGGAAAAGGGCGTGACGGAAGGAAGCTGCTTAAAAGCCTGCTCAATCGCGGCTTCAGCATGCCGGCGGCCAAGCGGGCATTAAGCAGGCTTGGGATTGCCTGGCAGGATGGCGACGAGTAAACCGCTGACAGACTTTTTATTAAATTTGTCTTGATTAAAATTATTTTTTTTTAATATAATACTATGGCAGGCAAAACAAACGGCGTTGACGGCACAGAGACGGAGAAAGAAGTGCCTTCGCCTTGACATAATGCAAAAAAATAGATACAATTTAAGGCAGAAAAGTAATTGGCGCTGGTCCCCTGCTAAGAGTATCGGGCTCTCTGAGCCTTGACATATATATCTTTTACTGGTTAAATCAATAGTTGCTTCTCCAGTTAAGATTGATATGTGTTTCTCTCTAGCTGTGTGTGACCGCACAGCTATTTTTGTTTTTCCATTTTATGCTTTTATATTCTGAAAATAGGAGGTGAAATAATTGCAGGCAATTCATGTAGTGCTGATAGTCATTGCCACGGCTCTGGTCTCCGTTGCCGCCGGTTATTTGCTGCGCAAGCAGACGGCTGAACGCAAGCTCGGTTCTGCGGAGGAAGCGGCAAAAACAATCCTGGCGGAAGCGGAAAAGCAGGCCCAGGCCGTAAAAAGAGAAAAAATAATAGAAGCCAAGGAAGAAGTGCACAAACTGCGCAGGGACTTGGAGCAGGAAAGCCGCGAGCGCCGGGAAGAATTAAAGCGCATGGAGCGGCGGCTATTGCAGAAAGAGGAAACGCTGGATAGAAAAACGGCGCAGATTGAGCGTAAAGATGAAGAACTGAAGCGCAGGGAGCAGGAAATTACCAAAACCCAGGAAAGAATAGCCGAAGTGCTGGAACAGCAGCTGGCTGAACTGGAACGCATCAGCGGCTTGAGTTCGGAAGAGGCAAAGGAACTTTTGCTGTCTCATGTCCGTGAGGAAGTAAAGCATGAGATGGCCATGATGGTTAAGGAAATTGAGACGCAGGCCAAGGAAGAGGCTGAAAAAAAAGCGCGTCAGATTATTACCTACGCCATCCAGAAATTTGCCGCCGATCATGTTTCGGAAACAACCGTTTCCGTAGTTTCGCTGCCCAACGATGAAATGAAAGGACGGATTATCGGCCGGGAAGGACGCAATATCCGTGCTTTGGAAACACTGACCGGGATTGACCTGATTATTGACGATACTCCGGAAGCAGTTATCCTCTCCGGTTTTGACCCGATCCGGCGGGAAATTGCCCGTATTGCCCTGGAAAAATTGGTGGCGGACGGGAGGATTCATCCTGCCAGGATTGAAGAAATGGTGGAAAAAGCCCGCCAGGAAGTGGACATGCGTATTCGCGAGGAAGGGGAAGCGGCCACTTTTGAAACAAACGTGCATGGCCTGCACCCCGAACTGGTAAAACTATTGGGGCGTCTCAGTTTCCGCACTAGTTACGGCCAGAATGTATTGAAACATTCAATTGAAGTCGCCCATTTGGCCGGTGCCATGGCGGCTGAACTGGGGCTGGACGTCCAGTTTGCCAAAAGAGCCGGTTTGTTGCACGATATCGGCAAAGCAGTGGATCATGAAGTGGATGGGCCCCATGTTGCCATCGGCGCCGAACTGGCGCGAAAATACAAGGAATCAAAGGAAATTATCAATGCCATTGCCGCTCACCACGGGGACGAGGAATTCCTTACCCTGGAAGCAGTTTTGGTGCAGGCTGCAGATGCGATTTCCGCGGCACGACCCGGTGCCAGGCGGGAAACACTGGAAGCCTACATTAAACGACTCGAGAAACTGGAAGAAATTGCCGATTCATTTGAAGGCGTGGAAAAGGCTTATGCCATCCAGGCAGGCCGTGAAATTCGCATTATGGTGAAACCGGAAAAAATCGATGACCTGGCAAGTGTTACCCTGGCCAGGGAAATCGTCAAGCGGATTGAAGAGGGACTGGAGTATCCCGGACAGATTAAAGTTACTGTCATCAGGGAAACCAGGGCAGTTGATTATGCCAAATAGAGCCGTAAAAAGGAGCGCGCCGGCGCTCCTTTTATTTTTCCGTGCATAATAACAAAAAAAGGGGAAGATGAAAAAAAATGCATGGCAGAAAAAACGGCTGACGGCAGGATTTGCTGCCGTGATTATTGAATGTATGAAAAACAGCAATAGTCGTTACCGGGGGAATGAGAATTGTTGCAATTGCATAACAAACAAAAGCTGGATTCTGCTGCCGGCAGCCTGCTTGTTGCCCTGCTGATGCATTACCCGGAAATAATGTCCATTAATCTTGACGAACCGCAGCAGCAGATCCTTTTTAATTTTTTACTTGCCGGAAAGCCTGCACAGGAAGAACTGGCGAGTTTTAAGGAACTGCTGCAAGAATCATTTGCCGCCTATGCCGAATTAAGCGGAGAACGGGTGCGGTATAAAGTAAAAATTCAGCCTGCCGGCAAGCTGTCAATTCTAGGCATTAAAGCCGGCACCAAAACATTGTCTCCGGAAGGCATTTCCCTGCTGTGCGGCCTTGTCTGCCGGTCCTTCCCCGGCAAAGTTGTCAGTGACGGCGAAAAAATGGATGCGTTTTATGACGATGAAGACCTGCTGTACCAGGAAGAAACAATTGCTTTTCTGTTAAAGCACGGTGCCGAGACAAGCAAGGAAAACCTGCTTGCCTTCAGGGAAGCAGGCAAGGTTTTTGTTTATGACAAGCAGGAATCCTGCCGTTACGCATAGCTTTCTGCTGTCAGGCGTGTCGTGCAATGGCACGCTTTTTATGTATAGCAAAGGGAAAAAAATGGTACACTTTTCGTAGTCCGGTGTTAGGGTGAGACAAGATGCGCATTTTAATGATCGGTGATGTGGTGGGCAGGCCGGGAAGGCACTGCCTGCGAGACATGCTGCCCCAAATTAAAAAAAATTATCATATTGATTTTATCGTTGCCAACGGCGAGAACCTGGCGGGAGGAACGGGGTTTAACGAGAAAACAGCGGTGGAAGTTTTCGCCTATGGCGTTGATGTACTTACCATGGGCAATCATGTCTGGGATAAAAAAGAAGCCCTTGATTATATAACCAGGGAGCCGCGGATTATCCGCCCTGTCAATTATCCGCCTGAGGCGCCGGGTCGCGGTTTTGGCATTTTTCACGTTCCAGGCGGGAAAATCGGCATTGTCAACGCCTGCGGCCGCATTTTTATGAAAGCACTGGAGTGCCCGTTCCGGACAGTCGCTGCTGCCGTAGAAGAGATGAAAAAAGAAACAAATCTGATTCTTGTCGATTTTCATGCAGAGGCCACATCCGAGAAAATAGCCATGGGGCGTTACCTGGACGGGCGGGTGTCGGCCGTTGTGGGGACCCATACTCATGTCCAGACGGCAGATGAAAGGATTTTAGCCGGCGGCACCGCCTACATAACCGATGTAGGAATGACCGGCCCGCGGGAATCAATCCTGGGAGTTGACCCTGAAGCCGTGCTGAGCAAATTTTTGACGCAAATGCCGCAACGCTTTACAGTGGCCACGGGTACTGTGCAATTCAACGCCGTCTGCCTGGATGTGGACAATGCTACCGGTTTGGCAAAAAATATCATGCGTATTATTGACTTTCATGAATTGTGATATAATATAATAAAATAACTAAAATAGGAAGATCTGAGGCAGGATTTTGCCTTATGATGCTGAATTAATATTAAAAGTTATCTGAAAAATCAAAAAAACTAGGAGGTACAGTGATGGAAGTATTAAAGGTTTCAGCAAAGTCCAATCCGAATTCTGTGGCAGGAGCGTTGGCAGGAGTATTAAGAGAGAGAGGCGCCGCAGAAATCCAGGCCATCGGAGCTGGCGCACTGAATCAAGCGATAAAAGCGGTAGCTATTGCAAGAGGTTTTGTCGCTCCCAGCGGTATGGATCTGATCTGTATTCCTGCATTCACTGACATTGTAATTGAGGGCGAAGAGCGTACTGCGATCAAGCTGCTTGTTCAGCCCCGGTAGGCATAATTATAAAATTATAAAGGCAGACACCCGCTTGCGGGTGTTTTTTTTGGCAAAAAGACTGTAAGTTTCGGGTGAGCATAAAAACGGAAACAGGAATAAAGATTAAGAAAGCAGAAGGATTATACAAACGGGGAAAGAGGGAGGCAAAAGCATGAAACCTGTGGGCGGCAGCTTATTTATCGCAGACGGCCATTGTGATACGGTGCATTTATTTGCAGAAAAAGACTATCATTTTGGATGCAGAAATACAAAAGGACACCTAGATCTGTGCCGTCTGCGGGAGGCAGGCGTTAAACTGCAGTTTTTTGCGCTCTTTATTGAGCCGGAGTATAAACCGTACCGGTCTCTGGAGCGCGCATTGCAGCTGGTAGGACTTTTTTGGGGCGAAATCAACAGACACCGGGAAGAGATGATGCTGATTAAAACGGCAAAAGACCTGGAAAACTGCCTGCAGGGGCCAAAAATTGCAGCCTTGATGGCCCTGGAAGGGGGGGAGCCGCTGGAAGGCAGTACGGAAATTGTGGAGGTGTTTTACCGGCTGGGCCTGCGCAGTGTGGGGCTGACCTGGAACCAGCGCAACGGGTTGGCTGACGGCGTGGGAGTAGGCCGGGCGGCGGGGGGACTGACAGAGGCCGGGAAAAACCTGGTCAGGACGTTTAACAGGCTGGGCATTATCGTGGATGCCGCCCACCTGGCGCCGCGCAGTTTTTACGACCTGCTGGAGACGGCAGAGAGGCCTGTTTTAGTCTCCCATGCCAATGCAAAAGCCTTGTGCGCTCATCCGCGCAACCTGGATGATGAACAGCTGCTGGCGCTGCGTGCGCAAGGCGGCGTTGTCGGTATGACTTTCTATCCCGGCTTTATTGCTGAAAATAGGACGGCAAACCTGGAGGCGCTGCTTGACCATTTCTGTCACGTGGCGGATGTTGCCGGCGTGGAAATTTTGGCTCTGGGCAGTGATTTTGACGGCATTGATGCCGTGTTGCCTGAGCTGCCCGATGTTGCAAGCCTGCCGGTGTTGGCGGAAGGTCTGAAGAGAAGGGGGTTTTCCGAAGCTGAAGTGCAGGCCATTCTGGGCGGAAATATACTTAGACTTGTGCGCGGCAATCTGTTGCAGGAGGAGATTTTGTGATGATTGTGGCTGACCTGCATGTACATACCACGGCAAGCGACGGCCTGCTGACGCCGGAGGAGGTTGTTCGGCTGGCGAGACAAAAGCACCTGCAGGCTATAGCAGTATGCGATCACGATACCACGGGCGGCGTGGAAGCGGCCCTGATGGCGGGGAAAAAGTATGGCCTCGCCGTCTGTCCCGGCATTGAATTCAGCACGGAATACGGGGAGAAGGAAATACATATTCTCGGATACGGTTTTGATTACAAATGCGGCAAATTGCAGGCTTTATGCAGGAAAATAAGTGCCGGCCGCAGCGCGCGCATGGAAAAGATGGTACAGAAGCTGCGGCAGCTCGGCTTTGGTATAGGCATGGATGATGTGCTGCGGCAGGCCCGTGATGCCGCACCGAGCCGGCCGCATGTGGCACGCGCCCTGGTGGAAAAAGGTTATTTCCCTGCAGTTAAAGATGTTTTTGCCGAACTGCTGGAGCCGGGCAAGCCCGCTTATGTCAAGCGTTACAAACTCACCCCGCAGGAAGCCATAACCGTGCTTTCAGAAGCAGGCGGTATTGCCGTCTGGGCCCACCCCGGTCTGGTGAGTGACGACAGCCTCCTTTCCCTCTTTTTGGCCTGGGGCTTGCGGGGGCTGGAAGCCTACCATCCGGACCATAGCGCAGAAGCGGAAGCGCATTACCTGCACCTGGCCGGAAGGTATAACCTGCTGGTGACAGGCGGTTCGGACTACCACGGGAAAGAGGCAGGGGCTACACGGACTCTGGGGGCAAAAGGCTTGCAGGCCGGTGAATTTGCCGCTTTTGCAGGTGCTTTGGGAAACTTTCATCTTTATACTTAAACACTAAAAAGAAATTTTAGACTTTTCAGAATCGCCTGTTTTGTGATAGAATGGTAAAATAATAAGGGTGATGAAAATAAGGAAAAATGTTATATTAATGTTTCCAGGAGGTACTTATGGATAATCTTGTACTATCGCTGGAAATTTTGGCAATAGGTTTTGCTGTTGTTATGGCAACCCTTTATCTCTTATACCTGGTGCTGCTCTTGTTTGGCAAAGCCGTGGCACGGGCGACATCCTGCCGCTCCGATAAGAATGGAGAAACACCGCGGGGAGTTATTACCGAACAAACAGGCGGGGAACCGGAGGAAATCATTGCCGCCATTGCTGCGGCAGTCTCGGCCTTTCTTGGCACCGCGCAGCAAAAATTTTCACTGGTCTCTGTCAAACCGCAGGCAGGGACGGCCGGTTCTGTGTGGATAGAAACGGGAAGAAAAAATTTGCTGAATAAAAGCCGTGAACTTGCTTTGCAGCGAAGGGGGAGAAGAAAATGAAACAGTTTCGTGTAACCGTCAACGGCAAAACATATGACGTTGTGGTGGAAGAAGTAAACGGTGCAGAAACAGGTAAATTGTCTGCCGCAAGCCATAGCCAGGCGGCCGGCCGACCGGCGGATGCGGTTGCTGCCGGGGAGTCTGTATCCACACAGGAACACGCGCCTGCGGCTGCAGGGGAACAAAAGGTCCTGACCGGAGGGACACCCCTCGCCGCTCCCATGCCGGGCGTTGTTCAGAGGGTGGCGGCAAGCGTGGGGCAGAAGGTAAAAGCCGGAGAGACAGTTATTGTCCTGGAAGCCATGAAAATGGAAAATGAAATCGGCGCGCCTGTTTCCGGTACTGTCAGGGAGATCCTGGTCAGCCCGGGAACTACGGTGAATACGGGTGACATCATGCTTGTCATCGAATAGGGGGGCGGCCGATGCTGGAAAAACTGGTGCTTTTTCTGGAGTCAACCGGCTTTTTCGCCCTGGACTGGCAGCACGGCCTGATGATTGTGATTGCCTGTGTGCTGCTTTATCTTGGCATTTTCAAAAAATATGAGCCGCTGCTTTTAATCCCCATCAGTTTCGGCATGCTGCTGGCCAACCTGCCGCTGGGCGGGGTAATGAACAACCCGGTTTATAATGCCGCGGGCGAGCTGACAACCCCGGGCGGTCTTATCCATTATTTTTACCAGGGGGTGAAGCTGGGCATTTTCCCGCCCCTGATCTTTTTAGGCATCGGGGCTATGACCGACTTCGGCCCGCTGATTGCCAACCCGATAACGCTTCTTTTGGGAGCGGCGGCCCAGCTTGGCATTTTCCTGACGCTGATCGGGGCGATCCTGCTCGGCTTTTCGCCGGAGCAGGCAGCTGCCATCGGCATCATCGGGGGAGCGGACGGCCCCACGGCCATCTATACTGCTTCCATCCTGGCCCCGGAACTGCTTTCTTCTATTGCCATAGCCGCCTATTCGTACATGGCGCTTGTGCCCCTGATCCAGCCGCCTATCATGCGTGCCCTGACAACAAAGGCGGAAAGGGAGGTCGTCATGGAGCAGCTGCGGCCTGTTTCCAAGCTGGAAAAGATCCTCTTTCCCATTGTGGTTGTCATTATTACCGGCCTGGTAGTCCCGGCCGCCGTTCCCCTGCTGGGGATGCTGATGTTCGGCAACCTGCTGCGTGAGTGCGGCCTGACGGACCGTCTGAGCAAGACTGCCGCCAACGATTTAAACAACATTATTGTCATCCTCCTGGGGACAGCCGTCGGCGCCTCGGCCACCGCGGAAAACTTCCTCACCCCGCGGACACTTTTTATTATTATGCTTGGCCTTGTCGCTTTTGCCTTCGGCACAGCGGGCGGCGTCCTGATGGGCAAATTAATGTATTATTTAAGCGGAGGCAAAATCAACCCGCTGATAGGTTCGGCTGGTGTTTCCGCCGTTCCCATGGCGGCGCGCGTTTCCCAGAGTGAAGGGCAAAAGGCAAATCCAAACAACTATCTTTTAATGCATGCCATGGGGCCCAATGTGGCCGGGGTTATCGGTTCGGCCGTTGCCGCGGGGATCCTGCTTTCCATGCTGGCCCGGTAATACGGGGAACATGAGAAAAAAAAACGAACCTTACAGGATGCGTATGTTTGGTCTGAATGTAAACTGAGCCATTTACATCAGACTTTCAGCACCTGTAAGGTTCATTTGTATTATGCCCGCATTTACCCCCTGTATTCATGTAAAAAATGGTAATATAAGATTTGTTTTTTGTGCTGCGTACTGCAAGTCTTATCCTTATATCAATGTGTACATGAAAATACTGGGAACATAAATCTTGTCCATCCAAAATAAAATGATAAAAAGTGCTGTGCCGGGCAGGGATGGACTATGCAGAGAAAAAAACAGAAGCAGGCCTGGCGGTACCTGCTTGCCATACTGGTGCTGCTTGCGACAGCCGGTATTCTCTGTGACTATTTTCTTACGCGCAACCGGATTTACGCAGGCGTTTGCCTGGAGCATCTTGACCTGGGCGGGAAAACGGCGGAAGAAGCAAAACTTTTGCTGCGCGGTGCCCTGGCGGCAGTCAACTTCCCTGCAATGCCTGTGACCCTGACCCATGGCGAGGCGGAATTTACCGCCACCTGCCGGGAGCTGGGCATAACCGCGGACCTGGAAAAAATAGTGGCCGATGCCTTTGCCGCCGGTAGATCCGTGCCTTATCTTTTTCGCTTTTTGGGCCGCCTGCAGCTGGCCAGGGAGGGGCGGAAGCTGTCGCCGGCCATTCAGATTGACAATAAACAGTTTGCCGCCACCCTGGCGGAATTGTGCCGTTCGCTGGATGTGGAGCCTGTCAATGCGGAGCTGGAGCTCTCCGCGGACAGAAAGAGTGTCAGCATTGTCTCCGACCGGCCCGGCCGCAAAGTGGATATTGCCGCAACGGCCCGGGTGCTGCAACAGACGCTCAAGTCCCTTTTCCGCCCCCTGGCTGCAGAGCTGGTTCTCACCCCGGTGCAGGCGGAGGTAACGGCAGCCCAGCTGGAGGCACTTGCCATCAAAGAGCCGGTGGCCACTTATACAACGCTTGTCTCGGACGGCATTCCCAACAGGGTGCATAATATCCGCCTGGCTGCCGCGGCGCTGGATAAAATTATCATCTATCCCGGCGAGGAATTTTCTTTTAACGCGGTCGTGGGCGATACAACCGAAGCCAAGGGTTACAAAACGGCTCCCGTCATTGTGAACGGAGAGCTGGTTGACGGCCTGGGAGGCGGCGTCTGCCAGGTTTCCACCACTTTGTACAACGCCGTTCTCCGCGCCAACCTGAAGATACTGGAACGCCGCAATCACAGCCTCTACGTTGACTATGTGCCGCCCGGGTTTGATGCCACCGTGGCTTACGGCAGCATTGACCTGCGTTTTGCCAATACCCACCCTTACCCACTGTGGCTGCGGACTTTCCTGGACGGGAACAGGCTGACAGTCACCCTCTACAGCACCCGGCTTGCAGGGCAAAAGACGGAAGTATATGCCACCGATGTGGCAACCATTCCCGCCGGCGAAAAAATCCTGGAAACCCGTGAATTGCCCAAGGGCACGCGGAAACTGGTGAAAAAAGGGAAAAACGGCTATAAGGCGACTGTGTGGCGTGTTACCACCGTCAACGGGGAAGAAAAAAAAGAGAAAATTTCCCAGGACAGTTACAAGGCGGTCCCGGCGGAATACCTGGTTGGCACGGGAGAAGTCCCGGCGGCAGGCGGTCAGGAGGCAAAGGGGAAAGCGGAGACAGCCGGGACGGAATAAAAAATCCGGCTTGGCGAAAACCGGATTTTTTGTTATACTTAAGGCGAACATACGTTCGGCGGTGACAGGCATGCGCTACATTCTCCATGTGGATATGAATGCTTTTTTTGCCTCCTGCCACCAGGCGGAAAACCCGGCCTGGCAGGGAAAACCGCTGCTTGTGGCCGGCGATCCGAAAAAACGCCATGGCATTATTCTTACCGCATCTTATGAAGCAAGGCAATACGGCGTCAAAACCGGCATTCCCGTCTGGCAGGCAAAGAAATTATGCCCGCACGGAATTTTTGTTCCCCCCGACCATGGCCTGTATCTGTCGTATGCGGAAAAAATCCTGGAAATTATGCGTTCTTATACGCCGCTGGTGGAACCGTTTTCCATTGACGAAGCCTGGCTGGATGTGACCGGTTCGGTGCGCCTCTTCGGCCCGGCGCCCGAAATCGGGCGCATGCTGCAGCGGCGGATCAGGGAAGAAGTGAAAATCCCCTGTTCCGTCGGGCTTGCCCCCAACAAATTCCTGGCCAAAATGGCCTCGGAACGGCAGAAGCCAAACGGTTTTACCATCATCATGCCGGCGGATGTGGAAAAAATTTTGTGGCCGCTGCCGGTGGAGGAGATGGTCGGCGTGGGGCATAAACTGGCGCCGGCGCTGAAGGAAATGGGTGTGGAAACCATCGGCCGGCTTGCCGCCATGCCGAAGCCCCTTTTAACTGCACGCTTCGGTGTTATCGGCGAGATCCTGCTCAAGCTGGCCAACGGGGAAGACGACTCTCCCGTCGACCCGCATGCCCTGGATACAGTTAAATCTGTCGGCCATTCCGTCACGCTGCCCCGCGACCTTTGCGACCCGGAAGACATTGCCCGGGTGCTGCTGGACTTAAGCGAGCGCGTGGGGCGCCGGCTGCGCCGCGGCAGCTACAGTGCCCGCACCGTCACCCTTACCGTAAAAGACCAGAACTTTGTCAGCACAACCCGCTCCCGTACCCTGCCCGGACCCACCTTCTTGACGGAAACAATTTATGAGACGGCACTCTCCATTTACCGCGCCCATTATGAACCCTGGCGGAAGGTACGGCTGCTCGGCGTGTCCGTTTCCAACCTGCAGGCAAGGGAGGAGGGGCGCCAGCTGGCGCTGTGGGGCGGCAGCGAGGAAAAACTGGCGCGCCTGACGGAGGTGGCCGACACGTTAAAAGACCGTTTCGGTGATTACATCCTGCGCCGCGCTTCACTTTGCGGCGCTGAAAGCATTGACTAGATAGCCCTGTGCCCGAGGCCGATGGCCACTTCATTCAAATGCAAAAGACCAATAGCAAAAAAAATGGCTACAGCCACATGTTCTCCTTTGCGGGCCACTCCTACTTTCCCGCCCACATTCAGGCCCAGAGCCTTGGGCATGATTTGCGAAAGCGCCTCCCTGGTGGCTCCGGCCACGCCGCCTTCTTCCTGGTGGCTGCCGGCAATGACGCCTTCGCGCTTGGCCGCCACAACCGCCCGTTCTACCACTTTCTGCACGGATGTCAGAAATTCCCCGCCGTAATCAACGGCAGTTGCCCTGATGCCTTCCGCTGCCAGGGCTGCCTTTAGTTCTTTTTCCGCTTCCCGGCTTTCGGTCAGGGCAAGCTTGATGGCCGCCCCGGCGATGATTTTACTGTCAGGCTGGTTCATCTCTCCACCCCGTTATCAAGTATGATACCTTATTATACCAGATGAGGAGAAGGCAAAAAAGCCTTAGAAAAAAGGCCCGCCGCCAAAGCCCCGGGAAGGATTTTGCCCGGGAGCTGCGAAACAAATAGCGGGAAGGGTGTGGTTTTTGTGGAATTTTATCATCTGGAAGCTTTTGCAGCCGTAGTTGCCTGCCGCTCATTTTCCCGGGCTGCGGAGAGACTGTTTTTAAGCCAGCCCACCATCAGCGCCCACATTAAAAGCCTGGAGACTGAACTGGGAGTGCAGCTTTTTGACCGCGGCAAAGGTGAACTGATGCTGACGCCGGCCGGCGACACGCTTTACCGTTATGCCAAAGACATGCTGGAGATGCGGGAGCACCTTTACAGGGAATTTGCCGAGGGCGGCTCACTGCAGGAGGAAACGGTGACCGTAGGGGCCAGCTCCGTTCCCTGCCAGTACCTTCTGCCCCCGGCCCTGGCGGCATTTGCCAAAGAATTCAGGCATATTAATGTCAGCCTGCGGCAGGATAATTCCCATAGAGTATGTGAAGGCGTCTTCAACTATCAATACCCGCTGGGCATGGTGGGTGAAAGGGTGGAGCTGCCGCGGCTGCAATTTGAGCCGCTTGTCCGGGACGAGTTGATTGTGGCTGTACCGGTCCTGCCCGCTTTTGAGAGCCTCCTGGCGAAGGAGATTCTCACTCTGGACGATTTGGCCGGGCAAACACTGCTTATCCGGGAGCGCGGCTCGGGCACGCGCTCGCTGTTTGAGCGGGCGCTGCAGCAGGCAGGCGTGGATCCCGGCCGTTTCCGCAGGCAGGTCTTTGGCAGCCAGGAAGCCATTAAGCAGGCCGTCCGCTGCGGCCTGGGGCTTTCCGTCCTTTCCCGCTATGTGGTGGAAGATTATTTGGCCTGCGGGCTGCTTGAGGCGCGCCCCCTGGCGGACCTGGCCTTAACCAGGCAGTTTTGGCTTGTAACCTACGAAAAGCGTGTGCAGACGCCGGGCACGCGCTCCCTTATTGCTTTTCTGCGCCGCTATTTCCAGGAGGAAAGGTAAGTATGAAGACAATTTATGCCGATCATGCCGCAACAACATATCCGCGTGCACAGGAAGTCATTGACGCCATGGTTGCTTACATGAAAGATATTGGCTGCAGCCCCGGCAGGGGCGGTTACCGCCTCTCCCTGGACGCTTCGCGCCTGGTCTATGAAACGCGAGTCCTCCTTGCGGAGTTTTTTCATGTGCCGCAGCCGGAGCAGGTGATCTTTACCCCCAGTGTTACCTACGCACTGAACCTGGTGCTGAAGGGACTGCTGGCGGAAGGAGACCGGGTCCTGATTTCATCCATGGAACATAATGCGGTGGTGCGACCGCTGACACGACTGGCGGACGAGCGCGGGATTCGGGTGGTGCGGCTGCCCTGCCGCCCGGACGGGTCACTGGAACCGGCGGAGGTAAAGCGGGCGCTGTGCGACAATACCAAGCTTGTGGTGCTGACACATGCTTCCAATGTGACGGGGACGCTGCTTCCTGTCTACGAAGTGGGAGAAATCCTCCGGGGAAGGGACGTTTTTTACTGCATTGACGCCGCCCAAACAGCCGGCACGGAGAAACTGGATTTTGCCGCGCTCAACTGTGATTTTCTTGCTTTCACCGGTCATAAAGGCCTGCTTGGTCCTCCCGGGATCGGCGGCCTCTGCCTGAGTGAACGGGCAGCCGAGGCTACCAAACCGCTGGTGGAAGGGGGAACCGGCAGCAAGTCTGAAGCCGAGTATCAACCGCCGTTTTTGCCGGATAAATTTGAAAGCGGCACACAGAACGTTCCCGGGGTGGCCGGCCTGGCGGCCGGCGTCCGCCTCTTGCAGGCAACAGGGCTCGAGCAGGTGAAAGAGAAAAAGAAAGCCCTGACGGCCGCCTTCCTGGCGGGACTGGAGAGGATACCCGGCGTTGCCGTTTACGGCACGAAAAATGCCGACACCTCGGCCGGCGTGGTTTCCCTGAACCTGGAGGGCCTGGACAACGGCACCCTGAGTTACATCCTGGAAGAATCCTACGGCATAATGACGCGTTCAGGGTTGCACTGTGCACCGCTGGCTCATAAAACCATCGGCACTTTTCCCGATGGGACGCTGCGCTTTTCTTTCGGGCTGACCAATACCGGGGATGACATAGCTGCCATTCTTGCTGCCCTGCAGGAGGTAGCAAAAAAAAGCTGATTCTCTTGCCGGCTGCAGGCTTTTGAGCCGATTGCCGGCCGCTTTGCATTTTGGCAAAATTATTATACAATGGTAAGGATACAAGAATTCGCCTAAGTGAGTGATGACCGACGTGCAAAAGAAAACATACAGCATGACTGTTTTCGGCTGCCAGATGAATGAAAGGGATGCGGAAACACTGCGCGGTTTTTTGACTGAACTGGGTTATGAGGAGACAGAAACGGCGGAAGGGGCCGATTTAATAATTTTAAATACATGTGCTGTCCGTCAGAAGGCTGAAGAAAAAGTGTTCGGACTGATCGGGCGCCTGGGGCGCCTGAAGGCCAAAAATCCGGAGCTGAAAATAGCCGTTTGCGGCTGCATGGCGCAGCAGCCTGAAGTGGCGCAGAAAATAAAAAAGAAATACCCGTTTGTGGACCTGGTTTTCGGTACACACAACATTGCCGCCTTCCCGCAGCTTTTACAGCGCGCCCTGGAGAGCGAGGAAACGGTGATTGATTTGCGGGAAGAAGCGGAGGGTGTGGTGGAAGGGCTGCCTGTTGTCCGGCAGGACAGTGTTAAAGCCTGGGTCAATATCACTTTTGGCTGCAACAATTTCTGCTCTTACTGCATTGTACCGTATGTCCGGGGACGGGAAAGAAGCAGGAGACCTGAAGAGATTCTGAAGGAAATCACGTTGCTTGCAGAACGGGGCTACCTAGAAGTAACTCTTTTAGGGCAAAACGTCAATTCCTACGGCAAGGACCTGCCGGACGGCATCGATTTTGCTGATTTGCTGGCGCGCGTTGACAGGGAAACGGGGATTAAAAGGATTCGTTTTACAACTTCCCACCCGCGGGATTTTACCGCTAAGCTGGCTGAAACCATGGCCCGCGGCAAGAATATCTGCCCGCACCTGCACCTGCCGGTGCAGGCCGGCAGCAATAAAATCCTGGCCTTGATGAACCGCGGCTATACGAGGGAACATTACCTGGAAAAGGTAAAAATGCTGAGGGAGTTCCTGCCCGGCTGCGCCATTACCACCGACCTGATTGTGGGGTTCCCCGGCGAAACGGAAGACGATTTTGCCGAGACGCTGGATCTGGTAGAGCAGGTCAGTTTTGATGCAGCCTTTACTTTTATGTATTCCAAGCGTTCCGGCACACCGGCTGCCGGGATGCCCAACCAGGTGCCGACGGAAGTAAAAAAAGAGCGCCTGCAACGCCTGATTGCCCTGCAGAACAAGCACAGCCTCCGGCATAACGCAGCCCTGGTGGGCAGCACGGTGGAAGTTTTGGTGGACGGTCCCAGCAAAACGGACCCCACTGTCTGGAGCGGCAAAACAGCTACGAACAAAACTGTTAACTTTGGCGGCAAGAATATCTGCAAGGGCCAATTTGTACCTGTCGAGATTACGGAAGCAAGAACCTGGAGCTTAATGGGGAGGATTTGTCTTGACAACAGAGACGCCAATGATTCGGCAGTATAAAGCCATCAAGGCCCAGAACAAGGATAAAATCCTGCTTTTCCGCGTGGGCGATTTTTATGAAATGTTTTTTGAAGATGCCAAAATCGGCGCCAGGGAGCTGGAAATTACCCTGACTTCACGGGATAAAAACGTCCCCCTGGCGGGCTTTCCCTACCATGCCCTGAATTCATACCTGGGGCGGTTGATTGAGCGCGGCTACAAAGTGGCCATCTGCGAGCAGGTGGAAGACCCGAAGACGGCCAAGGGAATCGTTAAGCGGGAGATTGTCCGCGTCATTACCCCGGGGACGGTCACGGAAAGCGCCCTCCTGGAGGAAAAAAGCAACAACTACCTGGCGGCAGTCTATGCCGGCAGGAGCGGCATGGGGCTGGCCGCCGCCGATATATCCACCGGCGAATTCTCCCTGACGCAGGTGAAAGGAAGCAGTGCAGGCCGTTTCCTTGCCGACGAGCTTTTCAGGCTGCGGCCGGCGGAACTGCTGGTTAATGAAGGGGCTGCCGGGTCGGCTGCCTTGCAGGAGGCGCTGCTGCGGCTTGACAGCCGCACGGTGGTCAATACGCTGCCGGACAAGGATTTTGCCTTCCCCCGGGCGGAAAAAGTGTTGCTGGACCAGTTTAAAGCCGGGACTTTGCAGAGCCTCGGCTGCGAGGAGCTGACCCTGGCCGTGTCCGCTGCCGGTGCCGTCGTCCAATACCTGCGCGAGACACAGCAAAACAACCTGGAACATCTGCAGAAACCGGCAGTCTACGACCCCTGCGGCTATATGGTGCTGGATGCCGCTACCCGCCGCAACCTGGAGCTGGTGCGCACCATCCGCGAAGAGCGCAAATATGGTTCTTTGCTGTGGGTGCTGGACAAAACCAGGACGGCTCCGGGAGGAAGGCTGCTGAAGCGCTGGGTGGAGCAGCCGCTTTTGGACATTGCCGCCATTACTGCCCGCCTGGATGCGGTGGAAGAAATGTTCCGGAACCTGGCGCTTGCCACGGAAATCTACGAACTGCTGGAGCAGGTGTATGACCTGGAGCGGCTTCTGGGGCGTGTGCACTGCGAGCAGGCCAATGCCAGGGATTTGCTTTCCCTGGCCGCTACCCTTGCCGTGTTGCCTGCCATGGCCAAACTGCTGCGGCAGGGAGGTCCCCGCCTGCAGGAACTGGCCGAAAAGCTGCCGGACCTGTCCGATCTTGCCTCCCACCTGCAGGCCGCCCTGGCGGATGATCCACCATTTTCCCTGCGGGAAGGGGGGCTGATCCGGGAAGGCTTCAACGCGGAAGTGGACAGGCTGCGCCGCATCCTGCGGGACGGTCGTAGTGAAATCCTGCAGATGGAGCAGCAGGAAAGGGAACGTACCGGCATCAAGTCTTTAAAAGTCGGCTACAACAAGGTCTTCGGCTATTACCTGGAAGTGTCCAAGGTAAACCTGCACCTTGTACCCGACCGCTATATCCGGAAACAGACCCTGGCCAACGCGGAGCGCTACATCACCGAGGAACTGAAGGAATTTGAAAATACCGTCACCGGTGCGGAAGACAGGCTGTATGCGCTGGAGCATGAACTGTTTCTTGAAGTCCGTAGGCAGGTGGCGGCCCGCACCGCGGAAATACAGCAGGCAGCGGCTGTGCTGGCGGAAGTTGATGTTTACCAGTCGCTGGCCCGTGTTGCCATGGAAAACCGCTATGTCCGCCCGGAAATAAACACGGGGGACGAGATCAGGATTGAGGAAGGCCGCCACCCGGTGGTGGAGTGCGTTACCAGGGAGGAAATGTTTGTGCCCAATGATACCCTCCTGGATGCAAGCGACAGGCAGATCCTGCTCATCACCGGACCCAACATGGCAGGCAAGTCAACATATTTGCGGCAGACGGCCCTCATTGTGCTGATGGCGCAAATCGGCAGCTTCGTCCCGGCGCGCAGCGCCGCCATCGGCATTGTGGACCGCATTTTCACCAGAATCGGCGCCGCCGATGACCTGGTGGGCGGGCAGAGCACTTTCATGGTGGAAATGAGCGAAGTGGCCAATATTTTAAACCGTGCCACCAGAAGAAGTCTTGTCATCCTGGATGAAGTGGGGCGTGGCACAAGCACTTTTGACGGCATCAGCATTGCCCGGGCCGTGGTGGAATACATTTACAGGAAAGTAAAAGCCAGGACCATGTTTGCCACCCATTACCATGAACTGGCGGAAATGGCCCGGGAATTTCCCGGCATTAAAAACCTGGCCACGGCCGTCAAGGAGCGCGGCGATGAAATCATTTTCCTGCACAAGGTTGTCGAAGGTAGTGTGGATCACAGCTACGGCCTGCAAGTGGCGCGCCTGGCGGGACTGCCGCAAGCCGTACTGAAGAGGGCGGAGGAAATATTGCAAGCCCTGGAGAGAGACGACCGGGCGGAGCGGGAGACGGCGGCAGCGGCGGAAACACAGCTGCAACTGTTTGCGCCGGACCCAGAGCTGGAAAAAGCTCTCGCGGAAGTGGAGCAGGCGGACTTTCTTACCACCACGCCGCTGGAGGCAATGCAGCTGCTTTACAGGCTGCAGCAGGCTTTAAAAAAGGGGAAGTAAAAGATGGCAAGCATACGTCTGCTTGATGAAAATACCGCCAATAAAATTGCGGCGGGGGAAGTAATAGAACGCCCGGCGGCGGTAGTCAAGGAACTGGTTGAAAATGCGGTGGATGCCGGGGCAGCGCGCATTGACATCCAAATTACAGGCGGCGGCCTTGAATTAATCCGCGTGGCGGACAACGGCTGCGGCATGGCGGCGGAAGACGTCCCCCTGGCCTTGCAGCGCCATGCCACCAGCAAAATAACACAGGCGGAAGACCTGGCGCGCATCAAAACACTGGGCTTCCGCGGCGAGGCTTTGCCCAGCATTGCCGCCGTCAGCCGCTTCAGCCTGGTGACGCGGCAGGCTGAAGATGCCCTGGGGACGGAGATTGTTGTGCACGGCGGCAAAACAATTTCCCTGGAGGCGGCAGGCTGTCCCGCCGGCACGGCGGTAAAAGTGGAGGATCTTTTCTATAATACGCCCGCCCGTCTGAAATTTATGAAAAGTGCAGCGGCTGAAGGAGCCAGAATCAGTGACGTCGTGGAGAGGCTTGCCCTCGCCTGGCCCGGCATTTCCTTTACCCTGACGGTCAACGGCAAAATCGTTTTAACCACTCCGGGCAGCGGCAAACCGGAGGATGCCGTGCTGCAGGTGCTGGGCAGGCAGAACATGCGGCAGCTTCTGCCTTTTTCCTCTGCGGGGGCTCTGTTTAAAATTTCCGGTTTTCTGGGCAAGCCGGCCTTAAGTCGTGCCAACCGTACCCTGCAGTATTTTTTCGTCAACAAGCGGCCTGTCTTCTCACCGCTGCTTGCCGACGCCCTGCAGACGGCATACCAGACGCTTCTGCCGCGCAACCGCTTCCCGGCCGCCGTCATTTACCTGGAAACCGACCCGGGTGAAGTGGATGTCAATGTACACCCGACGAAAAAAGAGATCAGGTTTTCCCGGGAAAGGGATGTCTACCGCCAGTTCCTGGCAGGGATCAGAGGTGCCCTGAAAGAGCACTCCTTAATAGCCGAGTTCCAGGCGGAACGGCCGCAGGGCGGGTATCATGCCGCTTTCAACCTGACGCTGAAAGATTACGGGATTACCGTTGCCCGGTCTGCGACGCAGGCGGACATAAATTACCCGGCGAGCCTGCGGGCGGAGCACAGGCAGGCTGCGTGCGGCCCGGCGGGCTTGCCGGCACCGCCTGCACAGGAGGCGGCGCCAATTGTCAGGGAGAGTGCGGTAGGCGATGAAACGGAAGCAGGCACGGCCTTGGCCCGGAAGGCTTTCCCGGAACTCCATCCCCTGGGGCAGTACCGCCGGACTTACATCCTGGCCCAGTCTGCAGGCGGCGACCTGTATCTTGTCGATCAGCATGCGGCCCATGAACGCATTTTGTATGACTCGCTGAAAAAAGACGTTTCGTCCGGCAACCTGCCCGTGCAGGAAATTATTCCGCTTACTTATGAACTTGATCCGGTGTCAGCTGCCGCGCTGGAAGAATCGCTGGCGACCTTTGCCGCCTTAGGTTTAAATTTTGCAAGATTTGGCAATAATAGTTACGTCCTGCGTACAGTTCCTGTCTTCTGGAAAGATACGCTCCGGCAGGAAGAATTGATCAATCTTTTGACAGAGACTCATGCGGGTGATCATAAGCTGCAGCTCTTTGAACGCTCGCTGCAGATGATGGCCTGTAAAGGAGCCATCAAAGCCAACCAGCAGCTTGAGCGGTCCGAAATGTCAGCCCTGCTGCAAAACCTGGCGGCAACCTCAGAACCATATACCTGTCCCCACGGGCGTCCCACGGTAATGGTCATCACTGCGGAAGTGGTGGACAGGAATTTCCGGAGGGGCTGAAATGTACGAAGTGGCAGTTATTACAGGACCTACGGCTGTCGGCAAATCGGCCGTGGCGCTGGCTGTGGCGCAAATGCTTAATGCAGAAATAGTCAATGCCGACTCCGTCCAAGTTTATCGCGGCCTCGACATCGGCTCCGCCAAACCTTCTCCCGCAGAACGCCTGCTTGTCCCCCATCACCTGCTGGATATTGCCGACCCCCGTGACAATTATACAGTGGCCGACTACCAGCGCGACGCCGCAAGGGTTATCACCGAGATTGCCGGCCGCGGCCGGCTGCCGCTCCTTGTGGGCGGAACGGGCCTTTACCTGCGGGCGGTAATCCGGGGGTTTGCCTTTACGGAAAGCGGTTTTGACCCGGATTTGCGGCAGCGGCTGTATGCGGAGGCCGAAGCTTGCGGGTCCGGCGTACTGCATGCCCGGCTTGCCGCCGTGGACCCGGAAACCGCTGCCAAGCTTCATCCCAACGACACCCGCCGCATTGTTCGTGCCCTGGAAGTATATCTGCAAAGCGGACGCCCCATCTCCGAGCAGGTCAGGCAAACCCCGAAAGAACCTGTCTACAGGGCGGCGCAATTCTGCCTGACGCGGCCCAGGCACATTCTGTACCGGCGGATTGAGGAAAGAGTTGACAAGATGCTCGCGGCGGGCTTTGTGACGGAAGTGGAAGGGCTTCTGGCTGCAGGGGTACCGCCGGAAGCCAAGTCAATGCAGAGCCTGGGTTATAAACAGATCGTATCTTACCTGCAGGGCAAGGTGACACTGGCTGAAGCGGCGGAAATGATTAAGCAGGAGACGCGGCGTTTTGCCAAACGCCAGCTGACATGGTTCCGCCGGGAAAAAGATTTGCACTGGATAGATCTAGCAGATAATGGAAAAATTTTAGCTGTAGCGGAAAAAATTACTTCATATCTGGCAGGATAATTACGGCAGGCGAAGAATAAAATCTATTATGATTTATGCTTGGAGGAGATAGGCATGAATAAAGCTTCAGGAAACTTGCAGGACAATTTTCTGAACATAGCCCGGAAAGAGGACATGATGCTCACTGTTTTCTTGATTAACGGCTACCAGATTAAGGGAACAGTGCGCAGTTTCGATAATTTTACCATCCTGCTGAATGTAGACAACAAGCAGCAACTGGTCTACAAGCATGCCGTATCTACCATCATCCCCCACCGCAATATCAATCTTAACCAGCCTGCGGAGTAAGGCCTGCGGGGAGCATAGAACCGCTGAAAATAACCGTGGATAAACAACAGGTTTTCTGAAGACGGAAACCTGTTTTAATTTTGCCGCTTTTGCCTTCTTTCCTCCGCCGCCGGCACGGGCACGTAAAGAAAAATTTGCTGCATATAATGTTGGTGACGGGAGGGTGGAGGGCATGAAACAGACGACCAGGTTTGGCTTAAAGTATACTTTTGCCGACAGGGAGCTCAAGCAAAGCCGGGAAGGTCCCGGGCAGCCCAAGCCGGCGGAGGAGGCGGCCGCTAGGACGCAGCAGGCTGCGGCAGAACCCGGTTTTGCAGGTGAAAGGCAGGAGAGCATGCAGCAGGTGCTGCATGAACTGGACAGTTTAATCGGCTTGTCGCAGGTCAAGGAATTGGTCAGGGAGATCAGGGCTTTTGTCGAAATCTGCCGCCGGCGGGAACGCTTCCAGCTAAAAAACGAAAGTCTTGTTTTACATATGATTTTTAAGGGCAATCCGGGCACCGGCAAGACTACCGTGGCAAGAATCCTGGGCAAAATGCTGGCGGAACTGAAGGTCCTGCCCAAGGGCCACTTGGTGGAAGTGGAACGGGCTGATCTGGTGGGTGAGTATATCGGCCACACGGCGCAGAAATGCCGGGAACAGCTGAAAAAAGCCATGGGCGGTATTCTTTTCATAGATGAAGCCTATTCCCTTGCCCGGGGCGGCGCCAAAGATTTTGGCAAGGAAGCGATCGACACCCTGGTCAAGGCTATGGAGGATCATAAAAATGAAATTATTCTCATTCTGGCCGGTTATGAAAAGGAAATGGAAAATTTCCTCTCCACCAATCCCGGGTTGCGCTCGCGTTTTCCCATCCATTTGCATTTTCCTGATTATAGTTGTGATGAATTGATGGAGATTGCGCAGTTGATGGTGCGGGAGCGGCAATACCAGCTGTCTGTGGGAGCTGCGGAATACCTGCGGCAATACCTGCAGCAGCAGGTGGATGCAAACCGCCCCAATTTCAGCAACGCCCGCCTGGTGCGGAACCTGATTGAGCGGGCCATTCGCCGCCAGGCCTTGCGCCTTGTGGACCGCCGCATTTATACCAGGGACGATTTGATCATGCTTTTGCGGGAAGATTTTGTCCTGCCGGCGGGGGAAGAAGCAGGAATCTATATCTGGCAGGCATAAGAAAGGGGAAATTGCCGTCAACCTTCCGATCTGTTACAATGAAGCAGAAAGGAAGGTTTTGCATGGAGAAAGCAATACTTGCCGGTCTGGAGAACGATACTTCCCGGGGGAGCAGCATTCACACCATGCGCGAGCTGGCGCAGCTTGCGCAGACGGCCGGAGCTCAGCCGGTGGCGGAGGTAATACAATCCCGCTCGCGGCCGGATGCGGCTTATTACCTGGGAAAGGGCAAAGCGGAAGAATTAAAAATAATTGCGGCGGAAACAGGTGCGGACCTGGTTATTTTCGACGATGAACTGACACCCACACAGATCCGCAACCTGGAGAGACTGCTTGAAATACGCGTGGTGGACAGAACGGCATTGATCCTTGACATCTTTGCCGGCCGTGCCCGCAGCAGAGAAGGCAAGCTGCAGGTGGAACTAGCACAGCTGACTTATCTTTTGCCCAGGCTTGCGGGCAGGGGAACACAGCTTTCCCGCCTGGGCGGCGGGATTGGTACCCGCGGCCCGGGGGAAACAAAGCTGGAAACCGACAGAAGGCGCCTGCGCAAGAGAATCGGCGACCTGAAGGCGGAAATAGAAGAGATTAAAAAGCACAGGCTGCTGCACAGGCAGGCGCGCAAAAAGAGCGATATACCCACTGCTGCCTTGGTCGGGTATACAAATGCGGGCAAATCGACATTGCTTAATACCCTGGCGGCAGCAAACGTTGTCGCCGAGGACAAGCTTTTTGCCACCCTTGACCCGACCACCCGGGAAGTGGCGCTGCCGGGCGGCGGCTCCTTTTTGCTGACGGATACGGTGGGCTTCATCCAAAAGCTGCCCCATCACCTGGTGGCAGCTTTCCGGGCTACGCTGGAAGAAATTGCGGCGGCTGACCTGCTCTTGCATGTGGTGGATGCAGCCCATCCTCAGGCGGAAAAGCAGATGGCGGAAGTCAACAGAATCCTCGGGGAGCTGGGAGCCGGCATGCTGCCGGTGCTGGTAGTTTTCAACAAAATGGATCTGCCCGAGGCATCCAGGCAATACCCAATCCTTTCCCGCCAGAATCAGGAACATGTGGCTATTGCCGCCAAAAGCGGCAGGGGGATAAAAGATTTGCTTTCGGTCGTTGAACGCCTTCTGCGGCAGGAGGATAGACAGGTGGAATTTTTAATTCCTTTTGCGCAGGCGGGGCTGCTGTCTCTGGTGAGGCGGCACGGCAGGCTGGAAGCACAGGATTATTTGCCGGAAGGCATCCGCGTTCGGGCGGTGCTGCCCGCCCGCTGGGTGGAAAAAATCCGCCGGGAGTTGTGACAAAGCGAGGAAGAAAGAGGAAAAAAACATGTATGAAGCATTTAAGGCACAAATTGAACTGTTAGATAAACTGGAAGCAGGGCTGCAGCCTGTTTTTGCCGCTATTGAAAAAACCGCCCTGATTAACCAGGCCCGTGTCTTGCAGGCTTTCCGGGAACTGCAGGTAGATGAAACCTGTTTTGCCGAATCCACCGGCTACGGTTACAACGATTTGGGACGGGAAAAGCTGGACAGGCTTTATGCCCGGGTGTTCGGTGCGGAAGCGGCCATTGTCAGGCCCCATTTTGTTTCCGGCACCCATGCCATTGCCTGTGCCCTGTACGGTGTGCTGAAGCCGGGGGATACGCTGCTTTCCCTGACGGGCAGACCGTATGACACGTTATGCAAAGCCCTGGGGCTTTACGGCCGCCTTGCCGGCTGTCTGGCCGACCTGCAGGCCGGCTACCGGGAAGCTGATTTTACCGCCGGCTGGGATGAGGCCGGTCTGGACAGGCTGCTGACACCGGAGACGTCGGTCGTCCTTTTGCAGCGTTCCCGGGGCTACCAGGCGCGCAGGGCACTGCTGATTGAGGATATTGCCGCCATTGTCAGGGCGGTGAAGGCAAGGCGGCCTGATGTCATCATTTTTGTGGACAACTGTTACGGTGAATTTGTCCAGGAAAGGGAACCCTGCCATGTAGGGGCCGACCTGGTTGCCGGCTCGCTGATCAAGAACCCCGGGGCGGGCCTGGCCGCAGGCGGCGGCTACATTGCCGGGAAGGCCGGCCTGGTGGAAAAAGCCGCCTGGCGGCTGACCGCCCCCGGCCTGGGGGCGGAAATGGGTGCCATGGGCCCACATAAACGTCTTTTTTATCAAGGGATTTTCCTGGCCCCGCACCAGGTCTCACAAGCCCTGAAAGGAATGGCGCTGGCCGCCGCCCTTTTTGAACAGGCGGGTTATCAAGTCAGCCCCAGGCCTGGTGAAAAAAGGGGCGACATCGTGCAGTCCATCCGGCTGGGGGATGCGGAAAAAGTGAAGCGTTTCTGCCGGGCAGTGCAGGCCGCCTCTCCGGTGGACAGCTACGTGGAGCCGCTGCCGGCACCCATGCCTGGATATGAAGACGAAATTATCATGGCGGCAGGCACTTTTGTCCAGGGTGCCAGCAGCGAATTTTCTGCAGATGCGCCCCTGCGTCCGCCTTATGACGTCTTTTTGCAGGGCGGCCTGACCTACGAGCACATAAAGCTGGCCCTGGCCGAGATTTATGCCCGCTTGCACGGCGATACTGCTTAATTTGCTTGACAGTTTTCCTTACCGGTTTATATAATCGTAGCAGATGGCGACAGAATTCAACAAAGAAAAGAGGAAGAACATGGCCTACACGCGCGAAGATATTATCCGCCTCGTGGAGGAACTGAAGATAAAATTTATCCGGCTGCAGTTTGCCGACGTACTGGGTATTCCCAAGAACGTGGCCATCCCGGTACAGCAGCTGAAAAAAGCCCTGGACAATGAAATGATGTTTGACGGTTCATCCATCGAAGGCTTTGTCCGCATTGAGGAATCGGACATGTATCTGCGGCCGGATCTGAATACATTTACCGTTTTCCCCTGGAATTCCGCACAAGGCGCGGCGGAAGCGCGCCTGATCTGCGATATTTACAATCCGGACGGGACTCCCTTTGCCGGCTGTCCCCGCAATGCCCTGCGCCGGGTCATTGCCCAGGCGGAAGAAATGGGCTTTACCATGAAGGTGGGACCGGAAGCGGAATTCTTTCTTTTTCTCAAGGATGAAAACGGCAGGGCAACGACCGTCACACACGACAGTGCCAGTTATTTTGACTTTATGCCTGTGGACCTGGGGGAAGCCGCCCGGCGCGACATGGTCCTGACGCTGCAGGAAATGGGTTTTGAAATCGAGGCATCCCACCATGAAGTGGCTCCCGGCCAGCATGAAATCGCCTTAAAGTATGCCGACGCCCTTACTACGGCGGACAATATTGCCACTTTCAAGCTGGTAGTGCGGATCATTGCCATGCGTCACAACCTGCACGCCACCTTTATGCCCAAACCGATTTTCGGCATCGCCGGCTCCGGCATGCATACCCACCAGTCCCTTTTTAAAGACGGCAAAAACGCCTTTTATGACCCGGATGCTCCTTCGCAGCTCTCGGACATTGCCCGCTATTACATAGGCGGCATTTTAAAGCATGTCAAAGGCTTCTGCGCCATCACCAACCCCCTGGTCAACTCCTATAAGCGCCTGGTTGCCGGTTATGAGGCGCCGGTTTATATCGCCTGGAGCAAGCAGAACCGCAGCCCCCTGATTCGCATTCCCGCCCGCCGCGGTGTAGGCACGAGAATAGAGCTGCGCAATCCAGACCCGTCCTGCAACCCGTACCTGGCGCTGGCAGTAATTCTGGCCGCCGGCCTGGACGGGATTAAAAACAAAATCGAGCCGCCTGCTCCTGTTGACCTGAATGTTTACGATATGACAGAGGCAGAAAGGCGGGAACTGGGCATCGAAACACTGCCCGCCAACCTGGGGGAAGCGCTGCAGGAACTGTCCCGCAGCAAACTGATCAGGGAAACACTGGGCGAACATATTTACAACCGCTTCATGGAAGCAAAAACCATTGAGTGGAACGATTACCAGGCACAGGTTCACCAGTGGGAACTGGACCGCTACCTGTCGGTATTCTGAACTGAAAGGAAAAAGCTTGTCAACTCTTAAGCCCGCTGTTTGCCGCGGGCTTTTTCGTATAGAATATTAATTGACAGACAGCAGGAATCATGCTAGAGTATATTTAACCACCCCCCGGGGGTAGGGGGGATATAATGGGGTGACAGGATGGGAACCGAAGCAAAACTGGACAAAAAAATATACCTCGTGGGCGGTATGACGTGCGCCGCCTGCGCCGCTGCCATAGAAAGAGGCCTGAAGAAAAAAACAGGCATCCATGATGCCGTGGTCAACCTGGCCACGGGCAAGGTAACAGTCACATTCGATCCGGAGAAGGTTTCCCGGCAGGAAATCGGCGAAGTTGTGACCGGTTTGGGATATGAATTTCTGGGGGAAGAAGCCCGGTCGGAAAACAAATTGATTCTGCCCGTGGACGGCATGACGTGTGCCGCCTGTGCCGCCGCCATAGAAAGGGGCCTGGCAAAAAAAGCAGGCGTGATTGAAGCCGTGGTCAATTTCGCCGCCGGCAAGGTGGCAGTGCGCTATGACAGCAGTCTGCTCAGCCGGGCGGATATTATAAATGTCATTGAAGGCCTGGGCTACGAGGTTAAAGAAGAGGAAGCGGCAGAAGAAAGAGGGGGCGTCGACCAGGAGGAGAAGGAAAGGGCGGAGCTGGCCGCCCGCAAGCGCGTGCTGATCTTTGTGATGGCCATTACCGTGGTTACGGAAACGCTGATGTTTCTGGAATATCGTCTTCATTTGCATATACCCTACCATGACTGGATTATGCTTGTTGCCGCCACGCCCATCGTCTTTTGGGCCGGCCTGCCCACCCACCGCGGCGCCTGGCGCTCCGTGACCCACGGCAGCGCAAACATGGATGTTTTAATTTCCCTCGGCACCCTGTCTGCTTATGCCTGGGGCATTGCCGCCTTCTTCATTCCCCATGCCATCTCTTTTATGGGCATTTCCAGCATGATTATGGCTTTTCATCTTTTGGGCCGCTACCTGGAAGCCATTGCCCGCAGCAAGACTTCCGGCGCCATCCGCAAGCTGCTGGAGCTGGGGGCAAAGACTGCTCGCATTCTAGTTGACGGTCAGGAGAAAGAAATACCCGTGGAGCAAGTCCGGGTTGGGGACCTGGTGGTTGTCCGTCCCGGGGAAAAAATTCCTGTCGATGGCGAGGTTGTGGAAGGGTATACCACGATTGACGAGTCCATGGTGACGGGAGAAAGCATTCCGGTGGAGAAAACGGCGGGAGACGCCGTTATCGGCGCCACCATCAACAGAAACGGCGCCATTGTTTTCAAAGCGACCAAAGTGGGCAAGGAAACTTTCCTGGCCCAGATTATCCGCATGGTGGAAGAAGCGCAGGGCTCAAAAGCTCCGATCCAGGAGCTGGCGGACAAGGTGACGGGCTATTTTGTCCCCGTCGTTGTGCTTATTGCAGCGGCTACATTTGCCGGCTGGCTGCTTTTTGGCGGCACTGCCGCCCTGGGGCGGGCAGTCTTTGCCTCCATCGCCGTCCTGGTGATCGCCTGTCCCTGTGCCCTCGGCCTTGCTACTCCCACGGCAATCATGGTGGGGACGGGCCTGGGAGCGGAAAACGGCATCCTGGTCAAAGATGCCACCAGCCTGCAGACCTTACAAGATATTACTGCCGTTATTTTTGACAAGACAGGCACCATTACCAAAGGGGACCCTGAAGTAACCGACCTTATTCCCGTGGGCGGCGCAAGCGAAGAAGAGCTCCTGCTTTTGGCGGCAAGCGGTGAAACCGGCTCCGAGCACCCGCTGGGGCAGGCCATTGTCCGGGCGGCGGAGGAGCGGCATCTGACGCTGAAGCAGGCGGAAAGCTTTGCAGCCATTCCCGGCCATGGCATCAAAGCTGTCATTGACGGGCAGCAGGTGTTTCTGGGCAACAGGAAACTGATGACAGAGCAAGGAATAGATACCGGAGACGTGGAAGGCCTGCTTACCGGTCTGGAAAAGACGGGCAAGACAGCCATGCTTGTTGCCGCCGGTGGCAAACTGGCAGGCATTATTGCGGTGGCCGACACTGTCAAGCCGGACAGCAAAAAAGCCGTTGCCTTGCTGGGGGAAGCGGGACTGACCACCGCCATGCTGACGGGTGACAATGAAAATACGGCAAGAGCCATTGCGGCTGAGGTAGGCATAAAGCGTGTCATGGCACAGGTCCTGCCCGGCCAAAAAGAAGCAGAAGTCCGGCGGCTGCAGGAAGAGGGGCATCGTGTCGCCATGGTGGGTGACGGCATCAATGATGCGCCTGCCCTGGCTCAGGCGGATGTAGGCATCGCCATCGGCACGGGCACCGACATTGCTATTGAAACCGCCGATATTACCTTAATCCGGGGCGAATTAACCTCCGTTGTGACCGCCATTGCCTTGTCCCGCGCAACTTTCCGGGTCATCAGGCAAAATCTTTTTTGGGCTTTCGGCTATAACGTCCTGGCCATTCCCATTGCCGCCTCAGGACGCCTGAACCCGGCCCTGGCGGCCCTGGCCATGGCCATGTCTTCCATTTCCGTGCTGTTAAATTCCCTCCGGCTGCGGCGGATAAAAATTAAAACGGAATAATGATGGAGCAAGGATCATGAAAGTAACAGTAAAAGAACGGGCGGAAAAAATTATGGCTGTTTTTCAGCGCTTAAACCCCCATCCGGCCACGGAGCTTGTCTTTGCAACTCCGTGGCAGCTGCTTGTTGCTGCAGTCCTGTCGGCCCAGTCTACGGACAAGCAGGTTAACAAGGTAACAGAAAGGCTTTTTCAGGAATGCCCGGGGCCGCGGGAAATGGCAGCCCTCAGCGAGGCTGAACTGGCTGAAAAGATTAAAAGCCTCGGCCTCTATCGCACAAAAAGCAGGAACCTGCTGGCGACTGCCAGGATTATAATGGAGAAATACGCCGGAGAAGTGCCGCGGACGCGGGAGGAACTGGAGCAGCTGCCGGGAGTAGGACGGAAAACCGCCAATGTTGTCCTGGCCAATGCTTTCAATATCCCCGCCCTGGCTGTGGATACGCATGTTTTCCGTGTGGCAAACAGAATCGGGCTGGCAAAAGCCAAAACTCCTGAGGCGACAGAAGCACAGCTGACACGCCTTTTGCCTGAGGAGCAGTGGAAGGATGCCCACCATTGGCTTATTCTGCATGGCCGTTATACCTGTACGGCACGCAATCCCAAGTGCGCCGGCTGCCCCATTGCCTCATACTGCGACTATCTGCAGGAGAAACGAGAGTAAAGTAAATAAAGCCAAAAAAAGCTGCAGCAAAAAAGACACCAACGAACGGTCGGTGTCTTTTTTATTGCAGTCAGAACAAAACACATTTCATTTACTAAAAATGGCGGAAAAGGCCGATTACTTTCCCGATGACCCGGACATCGGGAGAGCAGATAGGTTCGTAGAATTCATTTTCCGGTTGCAGCCGGATGTGGTCCTTTTCTTTGTAAAAGCGTTTGACCGCTGCTTCTCCATCTAGCATGGCAACTACAATTTCGCCGTTGGCGGCCGTTTCCTGCTGGCGGACAATCACATAATCTCCGCTCATAATGCCGGCGTTAATCATGCTGTCACCCCGGACACGGAGCAGAAAGACCGTATCCCTGTGCACCATCATTTTCGGCAGGGGGAAATAATCTTCAATGTTTTCCTCCGCCAGGACAGGCAAACCTGCGGTAACCTGGCCGAGGACGGGAACATGGACAACTTCCGGTACATAGGCGGGGGGAGGATCGTCGGCCAAAAGCTCAATAGCCCGCGGTTTTGTGGGATCGCGCCGGATGAAGCCTTTTTGCTCCAGCTTAGCTAGGTGGGCATGAACTGTTGAACTGGAGGACAGGCCGACGGCTTCACCGATTTCTCGGACGGAAGGAGGGTAATTTTTCGTCCTGACTTCACGCCTGATATATTCAAGAATTTGCTTTTGCCTTGGTGTCAGATCGTCCACGTGCAACACCTCGCTTTGCAATTATTATAACATTTATTTCCCGAAATGGCAAACGTCCGTTCGTATTTTTCTGCAAAAAGTATTGACACGTACATACGTTCGTGTTATACTGCAGACAAACATATGTTTGGGGGTCATGAGGGAATGAAAACTCTTTCCACATTTACATACAGGCGCAGGCTGCAAGCGCAAAAACAGAAATCACTGATCAGGGTTTTCTGCCTGCTTTTGCTTTGTGTTTTGGTTGTCGCTCTTACTGTCGCAAGCGGCGGCGTGGCGGCCGGTGAAAAAGAAATAAGGCAAGCTGTTCTGGTTGCAGAGGGTGACACGCTCTGGGGTATTGCCGGCAGGTTTTTGCCGGCGGGAACCGATATCCGCAGTTATATCACCCTGATTCGCAAATACAATAACCTGTCAAGTTCACTTGTTTATCCCGGGCAGATCCTGGTGCTGCCGTGACATAACTTGTTGCTTCCCGGTGCAGACTAACTGCAAAAAGCCGGGAGTGAAAGCTTTGACCGAGAATTTGCCATGGGACCGCCGGGATATTTTTCATGATGAAATAGCGTCTTACCCGCAGCCGGATTATTTCCCGCTTGCGGACAGCAAAACGCAGTCAAAAACGGAAAAAGAAGAAGAAACTGCAGGCGCATAAGGTGCCTGCAGTCTTTTTGCCCCTTAATTCGTGCCGGCAGTGCCGTTGCCGTTTGTACGCAGGGCAAGCAGTTTATTGATGCCGTTTAAATAAGCCCGTACTGACGCTTCGATGATGTCCGTGGAGGTGCCGCGGCCGACTATTGTTCTGCCCTGATATTCCAGCACAACGGAAGCTTCACCCAAAGCGTCGCGCCCCTCGGTCACACCGCGCAAGTTGTATTTTTCCAGGCGGGGCTGTATTCCCGTAATTTTGTTAATGGCGTTGTAGGCTGCGTCAATGGGGCCGGTGCCCGTTTCAGTCTGAATAAAAACCTGGTCTTCTTTCTTCAGCTTGACAACGGCGGCGGGGATGCTTTTGGAGCCGCCCACAGTCTGCAGGTATTCCAGGGAGAAGGTGGGTACCGTATATGCCAGGCTGTCTGCCATTAAAGCTTCCAGGTCTTCCGGGTGGACATCTTTTTTCCTGTCGGCCAAGTCAAGGAAACGGGCATAAAAGGCTTCAAACTCATTATCATCCAGCGTGTAGCCCATTTTCTGCAGTTCATGGCGGACTGCATGACGTCCGGAGCGGGCGGTCAGCGACATCTGGCCCGCCTTGCCGCCAATCAGTTCGGCGTTGATTATTTCATAAGTCTGCATGTTTTTCAGGATGCCGTCCTGGTGGATGCCTGAGGAATGGGTAAAGGCGTTTACACCGATCACAGCCTTGTTGATGGGAATGGGAATTCCCATCAGACTGGAAACGAGGCGGCTCGTTTTATAAATCTCCCTGGTGTTCAGGTCATGATGGAAGTCCTGGAAATAATCTTTGCGGATCAGCATGGCAACCGCGATCTCTTCCAGGGCGGCATTGCCCGCCCGCTCGCCGATGCCGTTGATATTGCACTCCACCTGGCGGGCGCCGTTCTGGATAGCCGTCAGTGAATTGATCACAGCCAGGCCCAGGTCATTGTGGCAGTGGACGCTGACAATTGCCTTGTCAATATTGGGAACGCGGTTCATGATCTTCCTGATCATTTCCCCGTACTGCTCCGGCACGGCATAACCCACTGTATCCGGCAGGTTGATAACCGTGGCGCCAGCCTTGATGACAGCCTCAATCACCCGGCACATATAGTCCAGTTCACTGCGCGTGGCATCCTCCAGGGAATACTGCACGTCGTGTGTATATCTTTTAGCATATTTCACCGCCTCCACGCCCATATAAAGCAGCGTCTCGGGGTCTTTACGCAATTTATACTGCATGTGAATGGGGGAGGAGGCCAGGAAAACATGAATACGCGGGCGCTCCGCCTCTTTTATGGCTTCCCAGCAGGCGTCGATATCGCCCTGCACCGCCCGGGCAAGGCCGGCAATCACAGGGCCCTTCACTTCTTTGGCAATGGCCTGGACGGCCTTGAATTCCCCGGGAGAGGAAACAGGAAAACCGCATTCAATAATATCTACGTTTAATTTGGCCAGCTGCTTGGCAATTTTCAGCTTTTCTTCCTTGTTAAGCCGGGCGCCCGGCGTTTGCTCCCCGTCACGCAGTGTGGAATCAAAAATATAAATTTTTTCCGACATCACTATTCCTCCTTGCTGTTATTTTGGGATATAAAAAACCCCTTCACCCGGATAGAGGCGAAGGGGTCCCCGCGGTACCACTCTATTTGGCTGTGCCAATACCCAAAAAGGCACAACCCGCTCTGACCCTTAACGCGGGCAACGGCCAGGCCTACTTGATAAGCGTTCGGCTAGCGCTCATGGGTGAGTTCATGCAGGGCCAAAGTCCGCCTTGCACCACCCGGCGGCTCTCTGCGCTTCAGACACCTCATGTGCTCCCAATCATTGCTTTGGCTATGTAATTTACTCTTAATCATAGCAAAATAAAAAGAAAAGTCAATTATTTTTTCAAATCTTCATATGTGTTTAGCCGAAGCCGGACATGTTCACCTGCAGGAAAGCCGCTTTCCGCGCAGAAATCTATCAGCGCAGGGCAAAAGAAGAACAAAAGGAGAAAATATGACGGAAAAGCTTTTTGCCGCCATTGACCTTGGCGGAACAAAAATCTACACGGTTATCGCCGACAGCGAAATGAAAATACTTTCCCGCATCCAGCTGTTAACACCGGCCCGGGAAGACACTCGCACCCTGCTTTCCAGCCTGGCCGGTTCCGTCCATGCCGCCCTGGAGAGGGCAGGGGCGGGGCGGCACAGCCTTGCAGCCTGCGGCATCTGCGTAGCCGGCTTTTT
>JAAYMN010000018.1 GCA_012521345.1 Bacillota bacterium | reverse complement strand
TTTAACACTTCCTCCGCATGGGCCGTTAGTTTCTCCAGCTCGTCCATGGAATCCTCCGGCCTGACAAATTTGACCAGCTCCACCTTGTTAAACTGGTGCTGGCGGATAAGGCCGCGGGTATCCCTGCCATGGGCGCCGGCCTCCGCCCGGAAGCAGGCACTGTAGGCCACATGGCTGATGGGCAGGTCTTCTTCCCGCAGGATTTCCTCACGATAAAGGTTGGTTACGGGAACTTCCGCCGTGGGTATCAAGAAGTATTCGCTGTCTGCCACGCGGAAAGCGTCCTCTTCAAATTTAGGCAGCTGCCCCGTGCCAATCATACTGTTGCGGTGCACCAAAAACGGCGGGAAGATCTCCGTATAGCCGTGTTCTGTAGTATGCAGGTCCAGCATAAAATTAATTAACGCCCGCTCCAGCTGCGCCCCCTGCCCTTTGTAAAAGACAAAGCGCGTCCCGGTGACCTTGCCGGCGCGTTCAAAATCCAGGATATCCAAATTGGCGGCAATTTCCCAGTGGGGTTTGGGCACAAAGGTAAAGGACGGGGGTTCGCCATGATAACGCACCGGCACATTTTCCTCCTCCGTCCTGCCTACCGGGACGGAAGGGTCGGGAATATTGGGCAAAGTCAGCAAGAGTTCCTGCAGGGACTGTTCCACCTCCCTTACCTTTTGGTCCAGCTCCTTGATCTTTAGCGAAACTATGCGCATTTCTTCAATCAAATCGGCGGCATCCTTTTTTTCCCGTTTCAGGCGGGCAATTTCTTCTGAAACAGTATTGCGCTTGTTTTTTAACTGTTCCACTTCACGCAGCAGTTCACGCCGTGCGGCATCCATATCCGCAAACCTGTCCAGTTCGGCCTGCTCGTTTTTGTCCTCAATGGCTTTGCGGACAACATCAAGATTTTCTCGGACAAATTTAATATCCAGCATCGCTTAACCCTCCTGCAAAAAATTAAAACCCGCCCCTGCAGGGACGAGTTTCTCGCGGTACCACCCTGGTTGGCTAAACTTGTGTTTAACCCTCTCTTGCTGTTTAACGCACAATGCGGGACAGATTACATTGTTTCACCTGTCCGCCTCCGGGCCGGAATTCACCTGCCGTCTTGCCGGTTCACAGCTGCCACCGGCTCTCTGCAAAGAACAGGTCAGGCTACTTTTGCCCCTCTTTGGCTTTACCTCTATTTTGTCATCAGTATACCCTTCTCGTGCGAAAAAAGCAAGTGTGCAGTACAAATTCTGCTTTCCCAATGATATAATAAGAAAATAACAGGCGAAATGGACGTGATGTCGTTGACAGCTTTTTGGGTTGCCTTTCTGGCAACCTTGCTTGCCGAGCTGGGCGATAAAACGCAGCTTGTCACACTGACTCTCTCCTGCCGCTACAGGCCGCTGCGCGTTCTGGCCGGTTCTCTCACCGCCCTGGCTGCCATTACAGGCCTGGCTGTCATCCTGGGAGATTATCTGGCCGTACTATTGCCGGAGAAAATAACCATGCTGGCCGGCGGTTTCTTTTTTCTCGGAGTGGCAGTTTTTCTTTTGTTGAAAAAAGAAGCAGCTGACAGTGAAATCGAAGAGCCAAAAGGCGGCGCCTTCCTGCAGACATTCCTGCTTGTTTTTCTGGCAGAGCTGGGCGACAAAACGCAACTGACCGCCATTGCCCTCACGGCTGCCTACGGCAACCCGCTGGCAGTTTTTGTAGGCTGTATGGGCGGCCAGTTTATCAATCACAGTGCGGCCTGTTTCCTGGGAGCTCGCTTTTTTTCCCGCCTGCCTGCCAGGCATATCAAAACAGGCAGTGCGTTGCTTTTTCTTCTGTTTGGACTGATTTTTCTCTACTCCGCTTTTCGGGTATAAAAAAAAGCTCCTGCGCAAAGGGAGCTTTTTTTCTACATTTCTTCCGGCGCCGCAATGCCCAAAAGCCACAGCCCGTTGACAAGCACCTGCCTGACAGCGTCGATTAAGGCCAGGCGTGCTCTGCTGATGTCGGGTGGAGCCTGCAGCACCGGGCAGCGATGGTAAAAAGTGTTGAAAGCCGCCGCCACATCAAGCACATAGCGGGCAATCACGGACGGTTTGCATGTTTCCGCGGCCCGGACAATCTGGTCGGAAAACCGGGCCAAAAGATTGATCACGGCCTGTTCTTCAGCGCCTGTTAAAAGCGACGCGTCATACTCCTGGGGCCAGTTGTCCGCTTTGCGCAGGATGCTGCAGATCCTGGCATGAGAATACTGGACATAAGGAGCTGTTTCACCGCTGAAATCCAGGACTTTATCCCAGTCAAACTCAATATCCTTGATGCGGTCGTTGCTTAAATCGCCGAAAATGACGGCTCCGATGCCAACCTGGCGGGCCACTTCTTCCTTGTTGGCCAGGCCGGGATTCTTCTCCTGGATAATGCCTGCCGCCAGTTCAGTAGCACGGTTCAGCACATCTTCAAGGAAAACGAGCGTCCCCTGGCGGGTGGACATTTTCCCGTCCTGAAAGCGAATGAGGCCGAAAGGAACGTGGCAGCAGCGGTCCGCCCAGGAATAGCCCATTTTTTTCAGAACGGCAAACAACTGCCTGAAATGCAGAGCCTGGTCGGCGCCGACCACATAAAGCATTTTGTCAAATTGATAAGTATTGTAGCGGTAGATGGCTGCACACAAGTCACGTGTGGCATACAGGGTTGCCCCGTCCTGCTTGCGCAAAAGACAGGGAGGCATCCCTTCAGCGCTTAAATCAACCACCAGGGCGCCTTCGGAAGCCTGGGCCAGCCCCATCTCCTCCACCAGGGCCACTGTCTCGTCCAGCATTTCATTGTAAAAACTTTCGCCCTGGTATGCATCAAATTCCACGCCCAGAATTTTATATATACGCTTAAAATCAGCCAGGCTGACCTCGCGGAAATGCCGCCACAGCCTGGTTGCCTCCGGGTCGCCGTCTTCCAGTTTCTTAAACCAGGCACGGGCTTCGTCATCCAAAGCCGGATTCTGTTCCGCCTCCCTGTGAAAGCGGACGTACAGTTCATAAAGATGCTGCAGGGGGTCGGCCGTCATTTTCTCTGCCACGCCCCAGCGCAGGTAGGCTGCAATCAGTTTGCCGAACTGTGTGCCCCAGTCGCCCAGATGGTTGATGCCCACGCACTTGTAACCCAGGGCTTCATAGAGGCGGTAGAGGGAATTGCCGATTACCGTGGAACGCAGGTGTCCCACCCCAAAAGGCTTGGCGATATTGGGGGCGGAAAAGTCAATAACAACCGTCTTCCCCCGCCCGAGATCCAGCCGGCCGTAAGCCTCCCGCTGTTCCAGAATGCTCTCCACCGTGGTGCGGGCCAAAAGAGCCCGGTCACAGTAAAAATTTAGATACGGCCCTTTTGCTTCAATCCGGGCAAAAAGTTTGCTTTCCGGAAGCTTGTCTTTTAATTCGGCGGCAATAACTGTCGGTGCTTTGCGCAAAGTTTTTGCCAGTTTAAAACACGGAAACGCGATATCCCCCATTTCCGGCGCGGGGGGATTCTCCAATTCTCCGGCAAGGTCCTCTTTGGCTGCCGGCAAAACGGCCGCCAGCAGTTTGATTGCTTCATTACGGAACATCTGCATAAAAAAAGGTCCTCTTTCTCTATTTTTGTCAGTTTTATATTATAGCCAAAACAGGGCCGGCCTGCAAGCAGGGCACTGGAGCAAGTGCGCCTGCGTGCAGACTGCTGCGGCGGAAAACAGCTTAAGGTGAAATCAATTCTCTGGATTGATATAGTAAGGGCGCGTTACCTGCAGCTCCCAGAGCAGATAATTGGGGAGTGCCTGGGGTGCGTTGCCGTTGACGGTAAAACGGACAGTGGTAACAGCCGCATTCTCCATTAAAGACAAAGCCAGTGCATCCCGCAAGACGGCAGCGCGGGCTGCAGCCTCCGGAGTACCCGCCAGCAGGTCGTTAAAAGCTGCGGAAAAATCCACCACTGCCGTTTGCTTGTCGACAAGGACAGAGTTGACGGACAGTAGTGCGCGGAAGTTGCTGTTATATTCGCTGACGACAGTTTGGACTATGGCCTGCAGCAGTGCCGCCTGTTTCACATCCGGGAAGGTTATGCTTGCAGGCAGCAGATAATACCTTTCACCGGTACGGCGCGGGTAGAAAAGCAGGACGCCCTTTTCCGGCCGGAAAACGCTCCTAGGGCTGTAGCTTTCCTCCAGCAGAATCCCTTCCCGGCCGAAGGTTTCCTTTTCCTGACCGTCAACCAGAAAACGGATTTCCTGTACAGCTGTGTTTGTTTCCACAGCAGCGCTGACAGTATAAAGGAGCGAATTCAGGACCCCGGTCAGGAAAGTAGACCCTGCCGCCTGGTCCAGTGCCGCCGGGAGGTCAATCAGGACTGTGTTTTCCACGATCTTGACATTAATTACGGCATCTTTGGGAATGGTGCGCAAAAGTCCGCTGTTTTGGGCGGGCCCGCGCACCAGTTCGCTGATGGTATCCTGCAGTAGGGATTGGCCCTTTTTGATAATTCTCGTCACAGGGATCAAATAACTTGCATTTTCATCAAAGAAAAATAATTGCAGGTGTGTATCTCCCTCTTTTTTACTAAAAAGGACAGGATGGTAAAAATCCGTCAGTGTTTCGTCAGCCGCAGGTTCTTCAACCGGCACTTTCTTTTCTTCGGTATTCAGGAAGAAAATGCTGCCGTCCTCCAGCCCCAGCACCAGCGTGCCAGCCTTGGATGCATAAGCCATTTTCTGCGCCCGCCCGGCCACATCCAGTGCATTTATTTCTTCTCCCTGCTGGTTGTAAATGTAAATATTGGTCACATCATCCTGGTACTCCTGCCAGGAAGACACAATGACACGGTTGCCGTCCTCGGAAACCAGGAAGTCGGCACCGGCGGGCAGCCGTTTTTGCCACAGTTTTCTGCCCTCCATATTGAGATAGAGCAAATCTTTATTCTGTGTTGCCTTGTCTTTAACAAGCGCCGCCAGGTAAAGACCGCTCTGGGCCATTACCACGCGCTCCACAGTGCCGTGCGTGACATAGCCCCAGATTTCGGAGGCATTCTGCCCGTAGCGGACAATCTTGTCTTCCTGGGAGGCAACAATTATTTGCCCGCTGTTGTCCAGGTTGAGTTCTGAGCCTTGTGTCACTTCCCAGAGCGCTTCCCCCTCGACGGTATAAGCCCCTAAATAGGAAGTGCCGTCTTCCTGCCAGTTGAGCACAAGACGGTTATCCTCCCCGGCAATACGCACATTGACAATAGTGTCCGCTTCTTTTTCCCAGAGTTCTTTTCCCTGCAGGTCGACAAGCACCGCCCTGTCCCGGGATTCCTCGCCGCCGTCGCTTAACACCACCAGCATAAGGTTCCCGCCTGCGGAAACAGAGACCTGGGTTATCGGAGCATCAAACTGATGCGTAAAAGATTCCGCCTTTTCAGTTGTCATTCTGATCAGCCTGCCGTCATCCGTACCGATCAGCAAAAAACGTCCCTCAGGATCAAGGTAAGTCTTGTTCGGTACTGCCGACAACTGCCTCTCCCACAGGGCAGTGCCGTTATGCTGCAGCAAGTAGACAATCTTGGCCGCCGTACCCACAACCGTCAGGGAACCGTCGTTTGTAACTGCCAGGTCCGTAATTTGCACTTCCGTGCTTTTCACATTAAATTGGCCGACTGCAGATGACTGGGATTCTTCTGCATCGGGTGTAATCGGTTCGATGGGGCTGCCTTCCTGGGCGGTGTAGCGAAGGGTGCAACCGCCGAGCAGGAAAAGCAGGACTATACAAATTAAAAGCCATCCGCTTTTTTTCATCATTGTCTCCCGCCTCGGTTATCCGCAGAAAATGCAGCAGCACATTTTATTGTAATCTGCAAATACTGTTATCAATTTAATATTATTTTAATTTTTATTAAAAAGTGCTAATCGGCAGCCGGTAGACTGGCGCGGGGAATAGTGACCACAAACTTGGAACCTTTCCCGTCCGGACCGTCTTCAATCCAGATTTGTCCCCCGTGGTTGCGGACTATTTCCCTGACAATGGCCAGACCAAGACCGGTTCCGCCCTGTTCACGGGAACGGGCCTTGTCAACCCGGTAAAAACGCTCAAAAACTTTTTCCCTGTGTTCCGGCGGAATCCCGATTCCGTTGTCCGTGACAATCAGTTTCAGGCAGTCGCTTTCCTGTGTGAGCGTCACTGTTATCTTGCCCCCGGCCGGAGTATATTTAATGGCATTGTCCACCAGGTTGAACACAACCTGTTTAATTTGATGCAGGACGGCAAAAACAGGCGCCGCCTGCTTGGGCAGAAAGACGCGAAAGTCGATCTCTTTCTCCTCCGCCTTTTTTTGCAGCATTTCCAGCGTCTGCCGGATGGTGGGCACCACATCGGCCACAGTCATCGTTTCTTCCGTAGCCAGCTTGTCAAGACGGGTCAGATCCAGCAGATTTTCAACAAGACGAATCAAGCGTTCCAGCTCCTGGTCTATATCATCCAGGAATTCTTCCCTTTCTTCCGGCTCCAAAGGGAAATCCCGCATAGATTTGACCAGGATGTTCAGTGAAGTCAGGGGGGTGCGCATCTCATGCGATGCATCGGCCACAAACTCTTTTAATTTCCGCGTATTTTCCTGCAGCTGTGCCGCCATTTCGTTAAACTGCCTGGTAAGCCTGCCGATTTCATCCCGCGAACGGACCGGAACACGCTGGGAAAGGTCGCCCCTGGCCATTTTTTCTGTCGCTTCGCTCAGGGACTGTATCGGACCGGTGATTTTATTTGCCAAAAAGCGGCCGATAATACTGACGGTCAGGATGGCCAGCAAAGTAATGAGCAATAAATAATTGCGGATATCTTTTTGCAGTTCATCAATTGCCTGCATAGACGAGGAAACAAAAACAGCGCCAAGTATCTTCCCGTCCACTTCAATGGGAACGGCAACCTGCATGACCAGAAACCCACCGGTTTCCGAATATTGCAAACTCCAGCTCTTGTCATGCTGATTAAGCAGGGCATGAGTAATTTCCGGGCGGTTCAGGACAGTCCCCACCAGCCCTTCCACCCGGACAGAGTCGCCCAGTACCCGCTGCCTGTCATCTGTAATCAGAATGCGGGAACGGCTCTGGCGCGCCACCAGTTCGGCCTGGTTGGAGATATCCACCACATCGTGTACTGCCTGCAATTTGGGGGCCACCAGATCGCGCACCACCTTGGCTGCAGCCATCATATTCGTCTGCTGGTAGCTAAAATAATAATTTTTTAAAAGGTTCAGCAGAAAAAAGGAAGCCGACACCATGACCACCACCAAAAGAACAATATACGTGATGGTCAGCTTGGTGCGAATACTGCTAAACATTTTTCCCCTCCCGGAATTTATAGCCAGCTCCCCAGACAGTAAGTATCATCTCGGGAGCAGACGGATCCGGTTCAATTTTTTCCCGCAAGTGCCGGATATGCACATCCACAGTACGTGCATCGCCGTAGTAATCATAACCCCACACATGCTCCAGCAGCTGCTCCCTGCTGAACACGCGCCCCGGCTGGCTGGCCAGAAGGCTCAGCAGGGCAAATTCCTTGCTTGTCAGGTCGACTTCCTTGCCCCTGACTTTAACTTTATGGGAAAAGAGATCAATCTCCAAATCCTGGAGGCGGATTACTTTCAGGTTGGCCTGGTCGTTCGTTTTGTTCCGGGAACGACGCAAAATGGCTTTTACCCGTGCAACCAACTCCCTGGGATTAAACGGTTTTGTCATGTAATCATCGGCTCCCAGTTCCAGCCCCAGAATCTTGTCAATATCTTCTCCGCGCGCTGTCAGCATGATTATAGGGGTTTCGCTTTTTTTCCGGATCCGGCGGCAGACTTCAAACCCGTCCACACCCGGCAGCATCAAATCCAGCACAATTAAATCCGGTGCTTCTTCCTCAAACAGCCGCAGGGCTTCTTCGCCGTCGTAAGCAGCCAGCACCTCATAATGCTCCTTTTCCAGGGCAAATTTCAGACCCTTGACAATGGTCTTCTCATCATCAACCACCAGTATTTTCGCCACAGGTCTCCCCCTTTCTTTATTGCAATGTCCGGTAAAGATCCCGCACTTGCTTCATGTCTTCCCAGACAGGTCTTTTTTTCGTCGCATCACGCAGCAAAGCTGCAGGGTGGTATGTTGCCATGATTTTGGCATTATATTTTTCAAACCACCTGCCGCGGACAACTGAAATGCGCGCCTTGTCATCAATAAGCGCCTGTGTGGCAAGTGCCCCCAGGCAGACGATAATCTGCGGGCGGATCAGCGCCAGCTGCCGCAAAAGATACGGCAGGCAGGCATTAACTTCATCCCTGACCGGCAGGCGGTTCTTCGGCGGGCGACATTTTACCACATTGGCAATATAGACTTCCTCCCGGGCAAATCCGGCTGCCGCCAGGATTTTGTCCAGCAATTTGCCCGCCGCACCGACAAAGGGACGACCCAGCCTGTCCTCGTCGGCTCCCGGCCCCTCGCCCACAAACATCAGTTTTGCCTGCGGATTTCCTTCACCGAACACAGTCTGCGTTGCACCCTTGCGCAGGCGGCAGCGGGAGCAAGCAGCCACTTCCTGCTGCAGCGCAGCCAGCGCAGCCGCGGGGTTCGCCCGTACTGCCTGCACAGCAGCATCATGCGGCACCTGCCGTACACATGGCTTTGTCCCCGCCAGCAGATCAAATAAATACGGCTCTTTCATTGCTCTTCACCTATTCATAACTTCCACAAAGATAGATTTTCTCCTTTTTCAGAAATTAACAAAGAGAAGGGGCAACCCTTCTCTTTGTGTCTGCCGCTATTTTTTTCGCTGACGCCTCTTCTTCGCCTCTGCAAACGCAGGGCGCTTCATTTCTTACCAGCCCCGCTCCTGCATCCGCTCTGCCAGTGAAGCAATTTCCAGGCCGGGCATGGCTTCACCCAGACCCTTGGACAGTTCCGCCAGAATCTGGGGATCATCATAATGCCGGGTGGCGCCGACAATGGCGCGGGCACGCGCTATGGGATCCTGTGATTTGAAGATACCCGAACCGACAAAAATGCCGTCACAACCCAGCTGCATCATCAACGCAGCATCTGCGGGAGTGGCTATGCCGCCGGCGGCAAAATTCACCACGGGCAGGCGCCCCAGGCGTTTTACTTCCACAACCAGGTCGTAGGGGGCGGCAATATTTTTGGCAAAAGTCATCAGTTCTTCATCCGGGGTATTTTGCAGTTTGCGGATTTCGCTCATAACCATGCGTATATGGCGTACCGCTTCCACCACATTGCCCGTTCCCGCTTCACCTTTCGTCCGGATCATGGCGGCTCCCTCGCCTATCCGGCGCAATGCTTCACCCAGATTGCGGGCGCCACAGACAAAAGGCACTTTAAACAAATGTTTATTTATGTGAAATTCCTCATCGGCCGGGGTCAAAACTTCGCTTTCGTCAATAAAGTCAATGCCCAGCGCTTCCAGGATCTGCGCCTCCGCAAAGTGTCCGATCCTGGCTTTGGCCATGACTGGAATGGTAACCGCATCCATAATACGCAATATGACATCCGGGTCCGCCATCCTGGCCACGCCGCCGGCTGCACGGATATCAGCCGGGACACGTTCCAGCGCCATGACGGCGACAGCGCCGGCTTCCTCTGCAATTTTTGCCTGTTCCGGCGTGGTCACATCCATAATGACGCCGCCTTTTAGCCTCTCTGCCAGGCCCGCTTTCACACGGAAAGTGTCTTGTTCCGTCATTTTTCATTCCCCCTCGGGCTTCAGCATAAATGTACATAAATAATATTGTATTTTACTTCATTTTTCCTTCCAGGGCAAGTGTTTCAGCCGGCCGATCCGAAAAAGTGCGGCTTGAAAATCAGACTGCATACTCCGTTTTCAGCATTGCTTTCTGTTTCGCCCGCTCTTCCGCCAAATCCAGCAGTTTCTGCAGCAGCCGGGGAAACGGCAGGCCGCTTGCCTCCCATAATTTCGGGAACATACTGATCTCCGTAAAGCCGGGGATAGTATTGATTTCATTGACCCAGACCACTCCGCTTTCCACCTCGACGAAAAAGTCGACCCTGGCATAACCGGCACAGTCCACGGCACGAAAAGTTTTTACCGCCAGCTCCCTAACCTTTTCCGTCAGCTTTGGCGGCAATTCCGCCGGGATAATCAACTGCGAGCGGTCATCGAGGTATTTTGCCCTGTAATCATAAAAATCATTGCAGGGGATAATCTGCCCCGGCAGCGATGCCTGCGGGTCATCATTGCCCAGCACGCTGCATTCAATTTCCAGGCCGTCAAGCATTTTTTCCACCAGGACACGCCGGTCATATTGCAGCGCCTCTGCGACTGCAGCTTTCAGCTCATCGCTGTTATATGCCTTGCTAACCCCCACACTGGAACCCAGGTTGGCAGGCTTCACAAAACAGGGATAACCAAGTTTTTCGCTGACGGCTGTTACATATTCCTGCTCCCCGTGCGCCCATCCGTAAGCCGTAAACCAGATATGGTCGGCTACGGGCAATCCCGCCTCCCGCAGGATTGCCTTCATTAAAATCTTATCCATGCCTACGGCGGAACCGGCTACTCCTGCGCCTACATAAGGCAGGCGCGCCAGCTCCAAAAGCCCCTGAACGGTGCCGTCCTCGCCAAGGGGACCGTGCAACACGGGAAAAATCACATCGACGGTCAGCACCTGTCCTGCGCTTTCACCTTCCAAAAGGTAAAGCCCGCCAATGTTAGGGTCGGGTAAAAAGGCAACGCGGTTGCCGTGCAGCAGCCAGGTTCCGTCTTTTGTAATAAAAACCGGCAGCACTTCGATATTGTCCAGTTGTTTCAATCCGTCTATTACCGCAGCAGCGGAACGCAGAGAAACTTCGTGTTCTCCCGAGCGGCCACCATATAATACTGCAACCTTCTTTACCATCTTCTTCCTCCATTCCGGCATGCTACTGTAATTTATTCCTGCCTGCCGGCAAGTATGAGTCTGACAGATAAAGGCAAGCGCCGAAACGCTTGCCTTTTTGCGCTTTTTCCTATTCTTCTGCCTGCCGCGCTTTGGCCTCCGCTATGATTTGTTCGGCAATATGGGCGGGCACCTCTTCATAATGGTCAAATTTCATGCTGAAATTACCCCGCCCCTGCGTCATGGAACGCAAGTCAATGGCATATTTCAGCATTTCCGCCTGCGGCACGTGGGCCTTGATCACCTGGTTGCCGCCTGCCGCTTCCATGCCCAGGATCCGGCCACGGCGGCTGTTCAGATCACCCATGATGTCGCCCATGAACTGTTCCGGAACCGTAACTTCCACGTACATAATGGGCTCCAAAAGGACCGGCTGGGCCTGCTCCATGCCTTTTTTAAATGCCAGGTGGGCTGCAATTTTAAAAGCCAATTCTGAAGAGTCCACAGTATGATAAGAACCGTCATAAAGGGAGGCTTTAATGTCAACCACGGGATAGCCGGCCAGCACACCGTTTTCCATTGCCTCCCGCAAGCCTTTTTCCACGGCGGGAATATACTGGCGCGGCACTGCGCCGCCAAAGATTTTATCTTCAAAGACAAAATACTCGCCGGGCGGCAGCGGAGAAAACTCAATCCAGACATGGCCGTACTGGCCCCGGCCACCCGATTGTTTTTTATGCTTTCCTTCCACCTTGGCCGTTCCGCGGATAGTTTCCTTGTACGGGATCTTGGGCAGGGTCAAATCCACTTCCACACCGAATTTTTTCGCCAGTTTGCTGGTGATAATCTCCAGGTGAAGTTCGCCCATGCCGGAAATCAGCGTTTGTTTTGTTTCCGTATTTCTCTCCATGCGGAAAGTGGGGTCCTCTTCCAGGAAACGGGCCAAGCCGGCTGCCACTTTATCTTCTTCGCCCTGTTTTTTCGGTTCCACGGCAAAAGTTGTGACCGGCTCGGGGAAAGTAATGGGCGGGAAAACAAGGGCGCGCTTTTTATCGCAGAGCGTATCGCCCGTGGTCGTTACCTGCAGCTTGGCCACGGCGGCAATATCACCAGCCGGCACCTTGTCCAGGTTTATTTGATTTTTGCCGAGCATGGTAAAGAGCTGCCCCAGCCGCTCGTCTTTGCCCTTATTGGCATTGAACAGCTGGCTGTCGGCGGACAGGGTGCCTGAATAAACCTTAAAATAGGAGATTTTTCCCACATAAGGGTCGGCAAAAGTCTTAAAGACCAGCGCCGATGCAGGTTCTGCCGCATCAATTTTCACGCTGATTTCTTCACCGCCGTCCGGTGTACTGCCGGTAACCGAACCAACATCGGCCGGAGAGGGGAAAGCCGTGGCAATCATGTCCAATAGCGGCTGCGTGCCAAAATTAAGTGTGGCCGCACCGCACATGACGGGAACAATTTTCCCCGTTAAAGTGCCTTTGCGCAGTCCCGTGTTGATTTCTTCGTCCGTAAGCGGCTCCCCTTCCAGGTATTTCATCAGCAGGTCGTCATCACTTTCCGCTACGGCTTCCATGAGCTTTTCCCTGTATTCTTCCGCCGCCGCAGCAAGTTCGGACGGAATTTCTCCTTCTTCCACCTTTCTGCCGTCGCCGCTGAAAGTAAGAGCTTTCATTTTCACCAAATCAACAACGCCCCTGAAAGAGGCTTCCGCACCAATGGGCAGTTGGACGGGCACCACATTCAACCCGAAAAATTCCTGCAGCTGGGCCAGTACTTTTTCATAGTTGGCATTTTCCCGGTCCATGCGGTTGACAAAAACGAGACGCGGCAGGTTGTTTTCATCAGCATACGTCCAGACTTTTTCCGTGCCGACCTCCACACCAGCCGTGGAGGAAACCACAACCACTGCGGCATCCGCGACGCGCAGTGCACTGGCAACATCACCGATAAAATCGAAAAATCCGGGGGTATCCAGTAAATTTATTTTTACGCCATTCCACTCCACAGGGGCCAGCGAAGTGTTTATGGTAATCTGCCGCTTTATTTCTTCCGCGTCAAAGTCTGTGGTTGTTGTCCCGGCTTCAACCTTCCCCAGACGAGTAACCGCACCGGAGGTAAAAAGCATTGCTTCCGCCAGCGATGTTTTGCCCGCCCCTCCGTGCGAAATGAGAGCAACGTTACGAATCTTTTCCGTGGTGTAATACTTCACGCCAACGCCTCCTTTAACCTTACCGGAACATCTCACCGGTAAAAATGCTGCATAACAAAGCTTAATTCGACCAGCCCGCACGCATTTCCTGCTCAGGCTATTAATATTTCTCTTTCGCACATTTTTATGACCGCATGCGTCAAGCCCCTAACCCGCACATAGCTGCTCCGGGGAGCAGCTATGTGCTTAACCTCCGCCGCCGGAAAGGAATTTTTTCGGCGGCAGAGAATATTCTCAGAAAAAACAGGGAGGAAAGTATGATGACAGGAAAAACACTGTATCGCTCCCGGGAACAGAGAATGATAAGCGGCGTTTGCGGCGGCATCGGCGCTTATTTTAACGTCGATCCCACTATTATCCGCCTGGCGTGGGTGCTTTTGTCCTTCTTTTTTTCTCTGGGCATTGGCGGACTGCTCGCTTATATCATCTGCGCTGTGATCATTCCCGAAGAACCGGCGTAAGTTTATTTTTGCGCAAGCCTCCACTGCACATACCCGATCAGACCGCCCCTGGCCATGATCTCCTGCATGAAAGCCGGGAAAGGCGCCGCTTGGAAAGTCTCCCCTGTAGTCAGGTTGACAATGCTGCCTTTTGCAAGGTCAACCTTTACCTCGTGCCCTTCCTCTATCCGGACGGCCGCCTCGGGGCTTTCCAGGATGGGCAGGCCGATATTAATGGCATTGCGGTAAAAAATCCGGGCAAAGGAATGGGCAATGACACAAGCCACGCCCGCCGCCTTCAGGGCAAGGGGGGCATGTTCCCGGGAACTGCCGCAGCCGAAATTCTTGAGGGCGACAATAATATCTCCCGGCTTTACTTTCTCCGGAAAGGTTGCATCCGCGTCTTCCATCACATGTTTGGCCAGTTCCGCCGGGTCCGATGTATTCAGGTAACGGGCGGGAATAATGGCGTCCGTGTCAATGTCATTGCCGAACTTCCAGACTCGTCCCTGCATCTACAGCACCTCCTCCGGAGCTGAAATCTTGCCGGTGACGGCGCTCGCAGCCGCCACAGCCGGATTGCAGAGGTAGACTTCACTTTCCGGGTGGCCCATGCGGCCGACAAAATTTCTGTTTGTGGTGGCTAAGGCCCTCTCTCCTTTGGCCAGAATGCCCATATGACCGCCCAGGCAGGGGCCGCAGGTAGGAGTGGAAACCACTGCCTCGGCCGCGAGGAAAATGTCAATCAAGCCTTCCTGCAGTGCCTGGCGCAGGATTTTTTGTGTGCCGGGAATGATAATCAGGCGCACATTTTTATGCGCTTTTTTCCCTTTCAGCAGCTCTGCGGCCACACGCAAGTCCTCTATACGCCCGTTGGTGCAGGAGCCGATCACAACCTGGTCAATAGTGATCTCGCCCACTTCGCTAATGCCGCGCGTATTTTCCGGCAGGTGGGGGAAAGCAACCTGCGGTTCAATGTCTGCACCGTCAAAAGTGTAGACCTTTTCATATTCCGCGTCCGCATCGGGATACACAGGCTCAAAAGGACGCTTAGCGCGGGCTGACACATAGTCCAGCGTCACGGCGTCGGGTGCAATAATACCGCATTTGGCGCCCGCTTCAATTGCCATATTGCACATGGACAGGCGGCTGTCCATGGAAAGATTTTCAATAATCTCGCCGGCAAATTCCATAGAACGGTAAAGAGCACCGTCCACGCCGATCTTGCCGATGAGGTAGAGAATTAAATCCTTGCCGCTGACCCAGGGGCGCAGCGTGCCTCTAAAAATGAATTTCAAGGTGGGGGGCACTTTAAACCAAGCTTCTCCCAGTGCCATGGCTGCCGCCATGTCCGTGCTGCCAACACCGGTGGCCAGGGCTCCCAGGGCGCCGTAAGTACAGGTATGGGAATCGGCGCCGACAATTATTTCGCCGGGCAGCGCGAGGCCTTCCTCCGGCAGCAGGGCATGCTCGATGCCCATGCGCCCCACTTCAAAATAATAAGTGATATCCTGCTCCCGGGCAAATTCCCGGACTATTTTTGCCTGCTCCGCCGACTGGATATCCTTGTTGGGCGTAAAATGGTCCGGCACCAGGGCAATGCGGTCCCTGTCAAACACTTTTTCCACACCCAGGCGGCGGAATTCCTTGATAGCCACAGGCGCCGTCACATCATTGCCCAGCACCAGATCCACCCTGGCATTGATCAATTCCCCCGGCCGGACGCAATCTTTGTCTGCATGCCGCGCCAGTATTTTTTCAGCAATGGTCATGCCCACTTTTCTTCACCGCCTTCTCTCCGTGCTGTCCTGCGCTAAAAATCTTCCTTGGCCTCAATCCAGCTCATCATCCGCCGCAGTTTCCTGCCAACCTGTTCAATCAGGTGGGTTTTCTCCATGGCGTCGGTAGCGTTAAAATACGGGCGGTTGGCCTGGTTCTCCTGGATCCACTCCAGGGCAAACTTCCCTGTCTGGATTTCCTGCAGTATTTTTTTCATTTCGCGGCGTGTCTCCTCGTTTATAATCCGCTTGCCGCGCGTAAAATCGCCATACTGGGCGGTGTCCGAAACGGAATAGCGCATATAGGACAAGCCGCCTTCGTAAATCAGGTCCACAATCAGTTTAAGTTCATGCAGGCATTCAAAATAGGCAATCTCCGGCTGGTAGCCTGCTTCTACCAAGGTGTCAAAACCGGCCTTGATCAGCTCGGACACGCCGCCGCACAAAACAGCTTGCTCGCCGAAGAGGTCCGTTTCCGTTTCTTCCTTGAAGGTGGTTTCAATCACGCCGGCCCGCGTGCAGCCGATTGCTTTAGCATATGCCAGGCCGATTTCGCGCGCCCTGCCCGTTGCATCCTGGGCAACGGCCAAAAGCCCCGGCACGCCCGCTCCCTCGGTATATGTACGCCGGACCAGATGGCCCGGGCTCTTGGGGGCAACCATAATCACATCCACCGTTTCCGGGGGTACAATCTGCCGGAAATGGATATTAAAGCCATGTGAGAAAAAGAGGGCGTCCCCCGGGTTAAGATGCGGCTTGATTTCCGCTTCATATACTTCCCGCTGTTTTTCGTCGGGTAAAAGGATCTGGATTACATCGGCCGCCCGGGCGGCTTCGGCCACCGTCATCACTTTCAGGCCCGCCGCTTCCGCTTCCGCCCAGCGGCGGCTGCCTGCACGCAGCCCGACAATGACATTTACACCAGAATCCTTCAGGTTTTGTGCCTGGGCGTGGCCCTGGCTGCCATAGCCCATCACCGCCACAGTCCGTCCCTGCAATAAAGCTAAATCGGCATCAGCATCATAATAAATCTTTGCCATGATTATTTCCCTCCCCGTTCCGGATTGTTTTTGCACCGCGCAGCAGTGCTATTTTGCCTGTGCGCACCAGTTCCAGAATACCGTAATGAGATAAAAGCAGCTGGATGGCTTCCAGTTTTTCGTCATTGCCCGTCACTTCGATAATCAGGGATTGCAGGGAAACATCCACTATTTTCGCCCGGAATGTCTCCACAATTTGCTGGATTTCCGCCCGGCTCGCCGCCGGCGCCCTGACTTTGATCAGCACAAGCTCCCGGCTGACGGACGGCTCCCTTGTCAGGTTGGTGACTTTAATGACATTTACCAGTTTGTGCAGCTGCTTTACAACCTGTTCCAGCGTTTTTTCATCCGCGTCCAGTTCAATGGTCATGCGGGAAATGCCCGGATCCACCGTCCTTCCCACAGCCAGGCTTTCAATGTTGAAGCCGCGCCTGGCAAAAAGGCCCGCTACACGGACCAGAACACCCGGTTTGTCTTCTACCAGAACCGCCAGCACATGCCTCACACGCAACTCCCCCTCATCATTTCATTGATGGGACTGTTGGGCGGAACCATGGGGAAGACATTTTCCTCCGTACGTACACGAAAATCAATAACCACCGGCCCGGGCGTCTCCAGGGCCTTTCTAATTGCCGGCACCACTTCCTGCGGTTTTTCCGCCCGCAGCCCGCAGGCTCCGAAAGCCTCCGCCAGTTTGACAAAGTCGGGGCTCTTGCTCAGGTCCACGGCAGAATATCTTTTTTTGTAGAACAGTTCCTGCCACTGGCGGACCATGCCCAGGTAACGGTTGTTAATGATGGCCACCTTGACGGGCAGATTATAGCTTACCGCAGTTGCCAGCTCCTGCAGGTTCATTTGGAAACTGCCGTCCCCGGCAATGCAGAAAACTGTTTCTCCGGGAGCACCGATTTGCACGCCTAGGGACGCCGGCAGACCAAATCCCATGGTGCCGAGACCGCCGGAAGTAATAAAGGCGCGCGGCCTGGTAAAACGGTAATACTGGGCCACCCACATCTGGTGCTGGCCTACATCAGTTGCTATCAGCGCCTGGCCGCCCGTTTCCCGCCAGATGGATTCTATGACATACTGGGGCAGGATTTCACCGTCCGGTTCCTGCACATAAGCAAGGGGAACTTCCCGCCGCCAGTCCTCAATCTTGGCCAGCCACTTCGGGTGGGTCTTTGGCGCCACTTTTTTCAACAGTTCTGCCAGCACCCTTTTCACATCGCCCACGATGGGAATGTCAACGCTTACGTTTTTCCCGATTTCCGCCGGGTCAATGTCAATGTGCACCACCTTGGCTCCCCGGGCAAAGGTGCTCAAGTCGCCCGTCACCCGGTCGTCAAACCTGGCGCCTACGGCAACGATCAGGTCCGCCTCGTGCATGGCCATGTTGGCCCAGTAAGTCCCGTGCATACCCAGCATGCCGAGGGAAAGGGGATGGTTTCCGGGGAAGCCGCCTATACCCATCAGCGTAGTGGTTACAGGGATGTCGGCCTTCTCTGCCAGCTGCCGCAGCTCTTCATGCGCACCGGCGGTTACCACGCCGCCGCCGACATAGAAAAGAGGCTTTTTGGCCCTGGCAATGGCTTTGGCGGCCCTGTTGATCTGTCCCGGATGTCCGTCATAAGTCGGGTTGTAACCGGGGATGCAGACAGTCTGCGGGTAGCGGAAATCGGCCACCGCCGACTGCACGTCGGTGGGCAGGTCAATCAGGACCGGTCCCGGCCGGCCGGTAGCGGCAAGATGAAATGCTTCTTTAATTATACGCGGCAAATCTTCCACGCTTGTAACCAGGTAGTTGTGCTTTGTGATCGGCAGGGTGATGCCGAAAATATCAGCTTCCTGGAAGGCATCCGTGCCGATCATGGAGGTGGCCACCTGCCCGGTGAAAGCCACCAGGGGTACAGAATCCATATAGGCATTGGCCAGCCCTGTCACAATGTTGGTGGCACCGGGACCGGAAGTGGTAAATACCACCCCCGGCCTGCCCGTGACACGGGCATAGCCGTCCGCGGCATGAATGGCGCCCTGCTCGTGCCGGGAAAGATAATGCGTAATGCCCGCATCATAAAGGGCGTCGTATAAATTCAACACCTTGCCGCCGGGGTAGCCGAAAACAACGTCCACCTTTTCCTGCTTCAGTGCTTCCACAATCATGTGCGCACCGCTTAATTTCATGTTGCTTCATCCTCTCTGAACACTGCACCCGTGCTGGCACTGGTAACAAGCCTGGCATAACGGGCCAGATAGCCTGTGGTAATTTTAGGTTTGGGCAGTGTCAGTTCTGCCAGTCTTCTTTGCATTTCTTCCTCGCTGATCAAGAGCTCCAGCTTGTGTGCCGGAATGTCTATGGCAATGAGGTCGCCTTCCCGTACCGCGGCAATGGGCCCCCGCTCCATGGCCTCCGGTGAGACGTGGCCAATGGCGGCGCCCCTGGTCGCTCCGGAAAAACGGCCGTCCGTAATAAGAGCCACATCTTTGTCCAGGCCCATGCCAACCACGGCAGCGGTCGGCGTCAGCATCTCCCGCATGCCGGGACCACCCTTTGGCCCTTCGTAGCGGATGACAATTACATCACCTTTTTTGATTCTGCCGCCCAGAATTGCCGCCGCCGCCTCGTCTTCACTGTCAAACACGCGGGCCGGCCCCGTTTTTTTCAGCATTTCCGGCGCCACTGCCCCCTGCTTGACCACGGCGCCGTCCGGAGCCAGGTTGCCGCGGAGAATGGCGATACCGCCGCTTGCGCTGTACGGCCTGTCAAAAGGACGAATGACCTCATCATCAAGCACCTTTGCCCCTTCCAACTGCCGGCCGATGGTCAAGCCGCTGACAGTCAGGCAGTCTGTATGAATAAAACCTTTCTCTGCCAGCCGCTTCAGCACCGCCTGGATACCGCCGGCGGCATGCAGGTCTTCCACATGGTGATCGCCGGCAGGCGCCAGCTTGCACAGCTGCGGTGTCCGTTCACTAATGGTATTAATGTAGTCCAGGTCAAGACGGATGCCCAGCTCATGGGCGATGGCAGGCAGATGCAGCACCGTGTTGGTTGAACAGCCCAGGGCCATATCCACAGTCAGCGCATTGTTAAAGGCCTGTTGCGTCAGGATCATCCCGGGTTTCAATTGCTTCCGCACCGCGTCCATCACCTGCATCCCGGCAGCTTTTGCCAGGCGCACACGGGCCGCCGTCATGGCAGGAATGGTGCCGTTGCCCGGCAGCCCCATGCCCAGAACTTCCGACATACAGTTCATGGAATTGGCTGTAAACATGCCTGAGCAGGACCCGCAGCCGGGACAAGCCTCCATTTCGAGCTCCGCCAGTTCCGCAGCGTCCATAATGCCTGCCCGGACGCTGCCCACAGCCTCAAAAACAGTGTTTAAGTCCACCGCTTTGCCCCGGTGCCTGCCGGCCAGCATGGGACCGCCGCTGACAAAGACGGCGGGCAGGTTCAGGCGGGCCGCGGCCATGAGCATGCCAGGCACAATTTTATCGCAGTTGGGGAGAAAGACAAGTCCGTCCAGCGGGTGGGCACGGACCATTACCTCAATAGAATCGGCAATCAGTTCCCGGCTCGCCAGGGAATAATGCATCCCTTCGTGGTTCATAGCCAGACCATCACAGACACCAATGGTGAAAAACTCCAAAGGTGTGCCGCCGGCCAGCCGCACACCGTCTTTCACCGCCGCGGCCAGCTGGTGCAGGTGTTTATGCCCCGGGACAAAATCACTGGCCGCGTTCACAATGCCGATGAGCGGGCGGTCAAGCTCTTCCCGCACCAATCCCATGGCATGCAAAAGGGACCGGTGCGGTGCACGCTCCACACCTTTTTTCATCTTGTCGCTGTTCATAGCCTTCCTCCTGTCAGTCTCAGATTGCCGGATAAACCGGCTCCCCTTCGCTGCCGGCCAGCCGGCGGTAGCGGGCAATCAAATCTTTGGTTACGGGTCCCGGTTTGCCGCTGCCAATCTGCCTGCCGTCCACGGATACAACCGGAATGACTTCGGCAGCCGTGCCGGTCAGGAAGCATTCGTCCGCCACGTATAGTTCATGGCGGGTAAATGGTTTTTCCGCCACCGGATAGCCCGCAGCCGCCGCTTCCGCCAGGATGGTCTGCCTGGTAATGCCATTTAAAGCCCCTAAATAAGTGGGCGGGGTGATAACCACGCCTTTTTTCACAATAAAGACGTTGTCGGCAGTCGCTTCCGCTACGTACCCCTGGCCGTTCAGCATGATGGCCTCCATGACACCGGCTTGATTGGCTTCTATTTTCATTAAAATATTGTTTAGGTAATTTAGTGATTTAATTTGCGGGTCAAGTGCATCAGGGGCATTGCGCCGTGTGGGGACGGTAATGACCGCCATTCCGTTGTCGTATAGCTCCTTGGGGTAGAGGACGATGTCGCTGGCAATAATGACTGTAGTGGCACGGGAGCATTTGCGCGGATCAAGCCCCAGATCGCCAGGTCCCCGGGATACAACCACACGGATGTAGGAATCCTGCAGCCTGTTGCGGCGGACCGTTTCCAGCACCGCTGCCAGCATTTCATCATAGCTTTCAGGGACATCAAGCAAAATGGATTTTGCCGACTCATAAAGCCGATCAAGGTGTTCACGCAGTTTAAATATTTTTCCCTGATAAGCACGGATCCCCTCAAAAACACCGTCACCATAAAGAAATCCGTGGTCAAAAACTGAAACAGTGGCCTCCTCTTCCCTGACATAACTTCCGTTTAAATAAATAATCCTGCTCAACTCTACTGCCTCCTTACTTTCTGATCTCCGCCGGCCCGGCTTGAATACAAAAAACCCTTCCGCCCCTGCGGATAGCAAGGGGCGAAAGGGTTCCTTCCGCGGTACCACCCTTATTCACCGGCATCAGCCGGCCTCAGGCATCCTGCAGTAACGGGCAGGACCCGACTCCGCCTACTTGCAGTGCGTTCAGCGGGCAGCTTCGAGGTGACTTTCTTCACCGCCGTCTACCGGTTCGCAGCACCCACCGGCTCTCTGAAACAACGGGCGGGGAATACTTTCCCCCATCATTGCCATTCAAAGCATAATAAAAATTTGAATTTTATTATATCCAAGCCCGCTGAACTTGTCAATAAAAAACTTGTATGTTCAGGAAAGCAGTCTGTCCAGTTTTTCTTCATCAAAACCGTTGACAGCTTCCCCGTCCACCACAACGGTTCGCCTTTTTTCTAGTTTGGCCACAGGAGCGGTTTTTTATCTATGCCACCGGATAGACAATAATTTCGTCCTGTTCCAGCATCAGGCTGCTGTCGATGGCACCCAGGCGCGAAAGCTCCGCAGCCTTTGCCTCTGCCTTTGGTGCCTTCTTGGCCGCGCCTGCCGCCGCAGCCGCAGCACCGGCAGCCGCCAGGGGCGGCTCCAGCCCGCGGCGGCGCTTAAAGAAGGATACGGCCACCTGCGGGAACATCAGGTAAGACAGCAGGTCCTCTTCGCTTTCCACCAGATTCTTAACTTCTTCCGGGATCTTCCCCATCTGGGGCTCAAGTAAATCGGCAGGCCGGACATCAAGAGGCTTTTCATCTCCCAGAATCTTTTTTTGCAGCTCTGCAGCCACAGGAGCCGGTGGCCGGCCGTAAAGACCGCGGATATAATTTTTCACTTCTGTGGAAACCATTTTATATCTTTCCCCAAGCAGCACATTGAAAACCGCCTGGCTGCCCACAATCTGGGAAGTGGGTGTGACCAGGGGGGGGTACCCCAGGTCTTTGCGCACCCGCGGCACCTCCGCCAGCACCTGGGGCAGCAGGTGGGATGCATTCTGGGAAGCCAGCTGGGATGCCAGGTTGGAAATCATCCCGCCGGGTATCTGGTAAGACAGGACATTTGTGTCCACTCCCAGCGCTTCATCAGGCGGCCGGTCATAAGCCTTCTTTGCTTCTTTAAAGTAAGCGCTTGCCTCGGCCAGCAAATCCAGCGACAGCCCGGTGTCATACTGGGTTCCTGCCAGGGCGGCTACCAGGCTTTCCGTGGGCGGCTGAGATGCTCCCAGCGCCAAGGCTGAACAGGCCGTGTCCACAATGTCCACACCTGCTTCAATGGCCTTCAGGTAAGTCATGGAGGCCATGCCGCTGGTATAATGGCAGTGCAGTTGCACGGGGACGCCCAATTCTTTCAGCTTTGTCACCAGCTCATAAGCATCATAAGGCGAAAGCAAGCCGGCCATATCTTTTATCGCCAGCGAATCGGCGCCCAATTCCACCAGTTCCCTGCCCAGCCTGACAAAGTAGTCATTGTCATGCACCGGTGACAGCGTGTAGGCCAGAGCTGCCTGGGCGTGGGCGCCAGCCTCGCGCGTGGCCTGCAGCGCCTTGGCCATATTGCGCACGTCATTTAAAGCATCAAAGATACGGATAATATCAATGCCGTTTGCCACCGCTTTCTTGACAAACACTTCCACCACGTCATCGGGATAATGGCGGTAACCCAAAAGATTCTGCCCGCGCAAGAGCATCTGCAGTTTCGTGTTGGGCATGGCCTTGCGCAAAGCGCGCAGCCGCTCCCAGGGATCTTCGTCCAAAAAGCGCATACAGCTGTCAAAAGTTGCCCCGCCCCAGACCTCCATGGAATGAAAGCCGATCCGGTCCATCAGCGCAGCAATTTCCAGCATATGTTCCGTCCTGAGCCTGGTGGCAAGCAGTGATTGGTGTGCATCCCGAAAAGTTGTATCGGTAATTAAAACTTTGCGTACGGCTGTCATAGCATCTCTCCTTCTTAAAAAATTTTATTTTCTTTATAAAATACCCCGTTTGGCCTCCCAAACGGGGTAACGCAATGCTTATGTTATAAACATATCATTTATCCTGCAGGCGATCAAGGTTTTTTTGAATTTTCTTGCAAGCCGAAAATTTCTTAATCGCCGCTGATGGAAAAAATATCCCCCTGGTACAGGGGGACCAAAACGTCTTATGCTTCGGCGGTCGCTTTCCTGGCAGTTTCCAGGATTTCCAGGCGCAGAATTCTTGCTACGGATTTATAGACGGCAAAAGTTATCACGCCGTTGAGCCCGGCTTTAATCAGGTTAAAAGGTATAATGACAGGTATCAGCATTCCCGCCACCACACTGCGCGGCACATTCATAAAGATGACTGTAAAGATAAGGTTGAGGGGAATCATGGCCAGTGTCATGGCCAGCGCGCCACAGCACAGGGAGGCAATGGCGCCCTTGCGGGTGGGAATACGGCGGTAAATGTTGCCTGCAACCAGCACGTAAGCACCGGTGGCAAAAATGTGCATCAGCGCACCGATCCAGCCGGAGCTAGCCGAAACGGTCAGCGCCTGAATGACTGAGACAACAACGGTAAGCACAAGGCCGCTTACCGGGCCAAACAAAAAGGTCCCGATCAAAATCGGCACATCGGCCATGTCATACTCCAGAAAAGGAGCAGACGGGAAAATCGGAAAATGAACATAATACATGAGCGGCAGGGAAACGGCCGCCAGCATGGCCAAAGTCACCATTTTTTTCGTGTTCATTTTCATCAGCAACTACCTCCTCTACAGAATATTTACGGATGCTTTGGCAGTGAAAACGCCCCCGGCTTCTGCTCGGGGGCGCTACGAATATTGCGCACAGCTCAAATATGCTTATGCTAATATCCGCTTCTCCCATCCGGACTATACCGTCGGCGCCGGAATCTCACCGGCTCGGCTGATAACAGCTCGCGGGCTCGTCGGCTCTGTGGCCGCTTACCGCCGGTGGGGAATTTCACCCCGCCCCGAAGCATCATTTTTATTATAGAAACGGTGCTTGTTTTTGTCAAGACCTCCTGCCCTACTGCCTGTTCACATAATGTAGGACTACAATACATCTTGGACACTAGGCTTTAAAAAAAGAATGCAAGATGAGGACAATTCGGTTATTGTTAAGTTACGACCACAAAACAGTACCGAAAGGAGTGCCTCATCCTGCATGAAC
>JAAYMN010000017.1 GCA_012521345.1 Bacillota bacterium | reverse complement strand
GGACCGCGTCCTGGGGTGGACGGCGCGCCAGCCGGGACAGCTGTCTTTCTGGGAATGGTCCGGCGCGGAGGAGGTGCCGGACCTGCCGGACTATACGGAGCGCGAGCGGGCGGCGGCGGAAGAGGCGTCGCTGGGTATCATGCTCTCCCTGCATCCCTTGCAGCAGTACGCGGATTTATTGGCAAAAGCGGTGCGCATTCCCCTGGCCGGGCTGCCGGAAGTGGAAGCAGGGCAGACTGTAACGGTGGCGGCTTATGTGCTTGCCCGCTTCCGCAAGCGCCTGCGGCAGGGCGGAGTAATGCTGACCCTTTTTTTATCGGACGAGAGCGGTTTTGCGGAAGCCGTTCTATACCCCGCCGTCTACAGGCGCCTGCTTTACCGCCTGGATGAAAGAATGCTGCTTTTGACCGGCAAGGTGACCGCCGACGGCGACGGATTGGTTGTTTCCGATGCGCTGCCGCTGGTTGTGCTTGCGGCCGGCAAGGGAAAAGGGCTTTCCGTGTCGAAATAAACAAAAAAAGAAAAAGGACGGCTGCCATGACAAAAGGGGAAAGTTTACGGCAATTATTTGCAGCCTGCCAGGACTGCCGCAGGTGCAGCCTGGGTGCGTCAAGGAACAGGCTTGTTTTTGGTGAAGGAAATCCTGCAGCAAAAATCTTTTTCCTGGGCGAGGCACCGGGGGCCAGGGAAGATGAAACGGGCCGGCCGTTTGTGGGGCGGGCCGGCGAGATGTTGACGAAAATGCTGCGAGAGGCGGGCCTCAGGCGGGAGGATGTTTATATTACCGGGTCATGCAAATGCCGGCCGCCCAAAAACAGGAACCCGCTGCAAAAGGAACTGGCCGCCTGCCGGGCAATTCTGGCGGAGCAGCTGCGGATCATTCAACCGCAGGTGGTGGTCTGCCTGGGGCTGGTAGCGGTCCACAACCTGCTTATGCCGAAGGTGCGCCTGGCAGACGTACAGGGGCGCTGGTTTGACGGCCCCGGCTATAAAATATACCCGACTTACCACCCGGCGGCGGTTGTGCGCGGCACGGTGAAAGCCGACGTCTTAGTCAATGATTTTTGCCGTGTCCGGGAATACGTGGAAAAGCAGTTATAACCCGCTTTGCCCCGGGCAGGTGCGGGTGGAACCACAGCAAAAAGGCCGCTGACAACAGCGGTCCTTTTTCTGCGGCACCGGCATGGTGCCTTCCTTTTTATCAAAGACGGATGTCGTCAAGGTCAGGTTCTTGGTTATAGGGGGCGGCATTTTTTCTTTCCTCTTTTTTTCCCAAGGCGGGCACCTCCAAAACAGCTTTCAGACATAGTGTTTCCTTTTGCCGCAAAAATTTCACACAGTATTTTTTCTTGACCGGACAAGATCAAGCCAGTCTCAATAACTGAACAATTTTTCCCGTATTTGGTTAAAATAAAAAAAGTCCTGGGGCTTTTGCCGGTTTTCGTCCTGCAGCTAAAAGCAGGCCGGCAGGAAGGAAATTTTATGTCTTTCACGAATTAAAGTAAAAGCTTGGCCGGAGGTGAGACTGTGGCAAATCCGAAATTGAAGGATGAGAGTGTAGACCTGCTTTTTCAGGCCATATTGCACCTGGAAACGGAGGAGGAATGCTACCAGTTTTTTGAAGATATCTGTACCATCAGTGAAATCAAGGCTATGGCACAGCGTTTGCAGGTGGCCAAAATGCTCATGGAGGGTAAAACGTATCAGCAGATTGAAAGCAGCACGGGGGCAAGTACGGCAACCATCAGCCGGATAAAGCGCTATCTTTACTACGGTGCCGGCGGATACGGCCTGATTTTGACACGCCTGAAAGAGAAGCAAATGTAGCAAGACGGGAAAGAAGCAGTTAATTATTACTGCTTTTTCTTGCGTCAGTGCAGAAAATGCATGCACAAACCGGGGAGGCAGAAATGACAATCTACAGCAAACATTTAAATGAGATGCAGCTGCAGGCGGTCGAATGCGTGGAAGGGCCTCTTTTAATTTTGGCTGGTGCAGGCAGCGGGAAAACACGGGTGATTACCTACCGGATTGCCTATCTGATTGAACAGGGTCTGGCAAGACCGTGGGAAATACTTGCCCTGACGTTTACCAATAAAGCCGCGGAGGAAATGCGGACCAGGATCAGTGCCCTGGTCGGAGCGGTGCCAGGAATGTGGGTATCTACTTTCCACGCGGCGGCGGCGCGCATTCTGCGGGAAAACGCACCCCTGGCCGGACTGACGGCGTCATTTGTGATCTATGATGAAGAAGACCAGCTGAAACTGATGAAAAACATTATGCAGGATTTGCTGCTTGAAGATTCCCGCTTTAAGCCGCGTGGGCTGCTGGCGGCCATCAGCCGGGCCAAAAACGACTTGCTTGACGAACAACGCTATGCGGAAGCGGCAGCCGATTATTATACCAACACGGTAGCGCGCGTTTACAGGGAATACCAGGAGCGGCTGCGCCGGCAGAATGCCCTTGATTTTGACGACCTGCTTTTTGCCGTGGTGAAGCTTTTTCGCGAGCATGAAGCAGTCCTGGGGCGTTACCAGGAGAAATTTAAATATATCCTGATTGACGAGTACCAGGATACCAATCGTGTCCAGTATGAAATGGTGATGCTTTTGGCCGGCAGGCACCGCAATCTCTGCGTTGTCGGCGATGACGACCAGTCCATTTACCAGTTCCGGGGGGCCGATATCCGCAATATCCTGGACTTCGAGCGGGACTGGCCCGAGGCAAAGGTGGTCAAGCTGGAGGAGAACTACCGTTCCACCGGGAATATCCTGGCGGCGGCCAATCATGTAATAAAGCACAACACCGGCAGGAAGGCAAAGAAGCTTTGGACAAGAAAGCCGGCGGGCGAGCCGGTGACGGTGTTTGTCGCGGATGATGAACAGCATGAAGCTCGCTTTATTGCCGGCGAAATCAAAAGACTGGCGGACAAATACAGGCAGTTTGCCGTCCTTTACCGGACTAATGCCCAGTCCCGCGCCCTGGAGGACGCCATGCTGCGCGAGAATCTTGCCTACCAGGTTGTGGGGGGGGTGCGCTTCTGGGAAAGGAAGGAAGTAAAAGATATCATTGCCTATTTGCGCGTCCTGGACAACCCTTCTGACGAAATCAGCCTTTTGCGCATCATTAATGTCCCGCGGCGCGGCATCGGCGCCACCACCGTGGGGCGGCTGCGCGCGCTGGCTTTGCGGGAAAACACTACCATCGCCCATGTCCTGCCGCAGGCGGCAGCGGCGGGCCTCGGCTCCGGCCCGCTGAAAAAAGTGCGCGAGCTGGCCGGCCTGCTTGAGAAACTGCGCAGCATGGTGCCGTACCTGGCGGTGGATGAATTGATCGAGCAGGTCCTGATCCTGACCGGCTACCTGGACGAACTGCGCGCAGAGGGGACGGAAGAAGCCCGGAGCAGGGAGGAAAACCTGCTGGAGTTGCTGACGGTGGCCAGGGAATTTCTGCACCAGAGTGAAGATAAAACTTTGACCGCTTTTCTGACGCAGCTGTCTTTGCTCAGTGACCTGGATACATTAAACGAAGCGGACGGGCCGTCGGTTCTCCTGATGACGCTCCATGCGGCCAAAGGGCTGGAGTTTCCCGTTGTTTTCCTGGCAGGAATGGAGGAAGGACTGTTTCCGCATGAGCGTTCCTATAATGCGCCCGACGGGATTGAGGAAGAAAGGCGCCTCTGCTACGTAGGCATAACCAGGGCTCAGGAGCTGCTTTACCTGACCTATGCCAAGCGGCGCAGCATTTTCGGCCTGGAACTCTACAACCGGCCATCCCGCTTCCTGGGGGAACTGCCCGCGGAGGCGATGACAAAAGTGGCGGAAGTTTATTCATCCCAGCCGCCTGACAGGCTGCCGCAGGAAGAAGCGGCGGCCCTGGCCGCCGGTGATATGGTGGAGCATGGAAAGTGGGGAATTGGTGAAATTAAGAGCGTAGACAAGTTGAGCGACGGAGACGTGGTGCTGACAATCTTTTTCCCGGCTTTGGGGCTGAAAAAAGTAATAGCACGCTATGCGCCGCTGCGCATAATAAAGTGAGGTGCCGCGGATGGACAGAGACAAGGCTCAGGAGCTAATTGAAGATTTAAAACAACAGATTAACGAGCATAATTACCGGTATTATGTGCTGGATGATCCGGCAATTTCCGATGCGGAGTTTGATGTCCTGCTTAACAGGCTGCAGGAGCTGGAAAGGCAGTTTCCGGAGCTGGTTACCCCCGACTCTCCCACCCAGCGGGTGGGGGGGCAGGTGCAGGCCGGTTTTGCCCCGGTTGCACATCGCGTTCCCATGCTTTCCCTGGACAACGCCCTGGGCCTTGGCGATTTGCGCGATTTTGTGCGCCGGGCGCAGAACTTGGTGCCGGGGGCGGATCTGGAGTTTGTGGTGGAACTGAAAGTGGACGGCCTTGCCGTCTCGCTGCAATATGAAAACGGGCTGCTGGTGCGCGGCGCCACCCGCGGCGACGGCGAAACGGGTGAAGACATCACGCATAACCTGCGGACAGTAAAAAGCATCCCCTTGCGCCTGCGCAGGCCTGTTACCATTGAGGTGCGGGGCGAAGTCTACATGCCGCGGTCCTCTTTTCTGCGCTTGAATGAAGAACGTGAACGGCAGGGGCTGCCCCTTTTTGCCAACCCGCGCAATGCGGCGGCCGGCAGCCTGCGGCAGCTGGACCCGAAAGTGGCCGCTGCACGTCAGCTGGATATGGTGACATATGCTTTGGGTTACTCTCCCGAGCTGATTTTTCGCACCCATTATGAAGCGCTGCAGACCTTCCGCGAGCTGGGGCTGCGCGTCAGCCCTTACATTAAAGTGCTGCGGGACTTGGAAGAAGTGGTTGCCTACTGTGAAAGCTGGCGGGAAAAGCGGTATGAGCTGCCCTTTGATATTGACGGCATGGTCATTAAAGTCAACGATCTGGCCCTGCAGGAACGCCTGGGCAACACGGCCAAAAGCCCCCGCTGGGCCATTGCTTATAAATTTCCCGCCGAACAGGCGGAAACCCGTGTGCTGGGCATTACGGTGCAGGTCGGGCGTACCGGCACCCTTACCCCTATTGCCGAACTGGAGCCGGTGCGGCTGGCCGGGACGGTGATCAAGCGGGCCAGCCTGCATAATGAAGATATTCTGCGGGCAAAGGATGTGCGGATTGGCGATTATGTCATAGTCCGGAAAGCGGGCGAGATTATCCCGGAAGTGGTGGAAGTGGTGAAAAACAAGCGGACCGGGCGGGAAGAACCTTTTGCGCTGCCGTCCGCATGCCCGGCTTGCGGCGCCCCTGTAAGCCGCCTGCCGGGGGAAGTGGCCCTGCGCTGCTTTAATCCCGCCTGCCCAGCGCAGGTGCTGGAACGCATTGTGCATTTTGCTTCCCGCGGGGCGATGGATATTGAAGGGCTGGGCGGCGCAAGCGCGGACCAGCTTCTGGCGGCCGGGCTGATCCATGATGTGGCCGATATTTACGACCTGCCGAAAAAAAGGCAGGAGTTGCTCAAATTGGAGAGATGGGCGGACAAGTCGGTGGACAACCTGCTTGCTGCCATTGACGCCAGCAAAAAACGGCCGCTCTGGCGCCTGCTGTATGCTTTGGGCATCCGCTATGTGGGCGAGCGGACGGCAAAACTTTTGGCAGCGCATTTTGGCAGCCTGGATGCCGTCATGGCGGCTTCCCGGGAAGAACTGGAAGCCGTGCCCGAAATAGGCCCTAAAATTGCCGAAAGCATCCGGGAGTTTGCCGCCCTGCCGCAGAGCAAAAAACTGGTTAAACGTTTGCGGGCGGCCGGTCTGAATTTCACGGAAGCAGAGCAGGCGGCCGCGTCTCAGCCCCTGGCGGGCAAAACATTTGTGCTGACAGGCACGCTGCCGACATACAGCCGGGAGGAAGCGACCGCCCTCATCGAAAAGGCGGGCGGCAAGGTTACGAGCAGTGTCAGCAAAAAAACCGATTTTGTGGTTGCCGGGGAAAAGGCGGGCAGTAAGCTGGACAAGGCGCGGCAGCTTGGCGTTCCCGTGCTGTCCGAGGCCGACTTGCTGGCATTGCTGGCGCAAGAATGACTTTGCCTGTTGGTTGGGATGTGCGCCCGGAGCGGGCGGAGAGACATTCTTTGCTGCGGCAGGAGAGAATAAAAAAAACAGGAGGTTGCCATGAAAAGGACGACATTTCTTATACTGGCCCTGGTGATCATGGCCGTGGTTGGGTTTTATATCCGCACAAGCTGGGATTTGCCTTCGGAGCCTCAGGGCGGCGCCGCACCGGCCGTGCCCCATGATACAACCGGTGCTTATGAGAACTGCCTCAACTGCCACGGCGGTATTGTTGCCTCCCATAATGAGCAGTTCGGGGAAGGCAATTATGATGATTGCCTGCAATGCCACAGGCCGCAATAAAACGACCTGTTCCCTTCCTGCCAGGTGCCGGGGAATGCGCCGGCCTGAAAGATTGATGCCGCCCGGCCGGCTCTTTGGCGGCGGTTTTCTAAGCCCGGCATTGTCTGGCCGTACTGCATGTGGTATAATTTGCCCATGTAAACAGGTGAGGGCAAAGGAGGTAGCAAGATGAAAATCACACAGGAAGAAGTGGCTCATGTCGCCATGCTGGCCAGGCTGGAGCTGAATGCCGGGGAGATGGAAGAGATTGCCGGCCAGTTGAACGATATACTGGAGTATGTGGACAAACTGAACCGCCTGGACACCACTGACGTGCCGCCGACAATGCATGTGCTGCCATTGGCAAATGTTTTCCGCGAGGACGAGCCCCGTCCCTGCCTGTCGCGGGAAGAAGTGCTGGCCAATGCACCGGAAGCGGAAGACGGCATGTTTCGCATACCGCCTGTGATAGAGTAGGAGGAATGGCAATGCTTGCACATTTAACGGTTGCCGAGCTTGCGGAAAAGCTGCAAAAGAAGGAAGTCAGCGCCCGGGAAGCTGCGCTGGCGGCGTTGGAGCAGATAGAAGCACTGGACCGGAAGATTAAAGCCTACATAACGGTGACGGCGGATGAGGCGCTGGCCGCCGCCGACGCGGTGGATGCCAGGCGCAGCAAGGGTGAAAAGCTGGGGCCGCTGGCGGGAGTGCCCATGGCCCTGAAGGACAACCTTTGCACCAAAGGAGTGCCGACTACCTGCGCCTCAAAGCTGCTGGAGAATTTTATCCCGCCCTATGATGCCACCGTAGTGGAGCGTCTGCGGCAAGCGGGGGCGGTCATGCTGGGCAAAACCAATCTTGATGAGTTTGCCATGGGGTCGTCCACGGAAAACTCGGCCTTTTTTACCACCCGCAACCCCTGGGATACCGCCAGGGTGCCGGGAGGTTCCTCCGGCGGCTCGGCGGCGGCCGTTGCTGCGGATGAAGCTTATTTTGCCCTGGGGACGGACACGGGAGGTTCTATTCGCCAGCCTGCGGCCTTCTGCGGTGTGGTGGGTCTGAAGCCGACCTACGGCCGGGTTTCACGGTTCGGGGCTGTTGCCTTTGCTTCTTCCCTGGATCAGATCGGACCAATGACAAAAGATGTGCGGGACTGCGCCCTGGTGCTCAACGTCATTGCCGGCCTCGACGAACGGGACAGCACCTCGGCGGACGTGGAGGTGTCCGATTATACCGCCTTCCTTGAAGAAGACATCAGGAGGATGAAGCTGGGGATACCAAAGGAATATTTCGCCGCCGGCGTGAACAGCGAAGTCAAGGCGGCTGTGCGCAAAGCCATAGACCTTCTGGTGTCGCTGGGTGCGGAAGCAGAGGAAATATCCCTGCCCCATACGGAATACGGCATCCCTGTCTATTACCTGATTGCTCCCGCGGAAGCTTCCAGCAACCTGGCCCGTTTCGACGGAGTCAGGTACGGCTTCCGGGCGGAAGCGGACAATTTGCTTGACATGTACCGGAAAACACGCAGCCAGGGGCTGGGGAGTGAGGTCAAACGCCGCATTATGCTGGGGACATACGCTCTCAGTTCCGGCTATTACGATGCTTATTATTTAAAGGCACAAAAAGTCAGAACACTGATTAAAAACGACTTTGACCGGGCTTTTGCCAAGTATGACGTTTTAGTTACCCCCACCACGCCGACAGTGGCTTTCCAGGTCGGCAGCGTGAGCGATCTGCTGACAATGTATTTAAATGATATCTTGACAATCGGCGCCAATCTGGCCGGATTGCCGGCGGTTTCCGTGCCGTGCGGCTTTGCCGGGGGGCTGCCCGTCGGCCTGCAGTTTATTGGCAAACCTTTTGCCGAGGGGACAATTCTGCGCGCGGCTTATGCATACGAACAAAACAGCGGCTTGAGAAAAAGCAAACCGCCCATAGCGGCAGGAGGTGAACGGCATGAGTAAGTATGAAACTGTGATCGGCCTTGAAGTTCACGTGGAACTGTCTACAAAGACAAAAATCTTCTGCTCCTGCCCCACGGACTTCGGCAGTGCGCCCAATACCAATGTCTGTCCCATATGTCTTGGCATGCCGGGGACTTTGCCGGTACTGAACAGAAAAGCCGTGGAATACGCCATCAAGGCAGCCCTGGCGTTGAACTGCCATGTCCCGTCTTATGCCAAGTTTGACCGCAAGAACTATTTTTACCCAGACTTGCCGAAGGCATATCAGATTTCACAGTATGACCTGCCGCTGGCGGTGCACGGCTACCTGGAAATTGAGTGTGACGGGGTGAAAAGACGGATCGGCATCAATCGCGTCCACCTGGAGGAAGATGCGGGGAAACTGGTGCACTCGGAATTTGGCGACTATTCCTTGGCCGATTACAATCGGGGCGGAGTTCCCCTGATTGAAATTGTCACCGAACCGGACCTGCGTTCACCGGCCGAAGCAAAGGCTTTCCTGGAAAAACTGAAAAGCATTATGCTGTACACCGGGGTGTCGGATGTAAAAATGGAAGAAGGCAGCCTGCGCTGTGACGCCAATATTTCCCTGCGCCCCGTCGGGGCAGATTACTTTGGCGTCAGGACGGAAATTAAAAACATGAATTCTTTCCGTGCCGTGCAGCGCGGCCTGGAATATGAGGAACAGCGGCACCTGGAAATATTGTCTGCCGGCGGCGAACTTGTGCAGGAAACGCGGCGCTGGGACGAAGACAAGGGCGTTACTTATGCCATGCGTTCCAAGGAAGAAGCCGAAGATTATCGCTATTTTCCCGACCCGGACCTGGTGCCTGTCATTGTGGATGAGGCCTGGGTGGAAGAGATCCGCAAGAGCCTGCCGGAAATGCCGGAAGAGCGCCGGCAGCGCTATATGGCTGAATGGGGGCTTTCGTCCTATGATGCGGAAGTGATCACAGCCTCCAAGGCAATGGCGGATTTCTTTGAAGCCGTCATGGCCGACTACCATGATGCCAAGACGGCGGCCAACTGGATGATGGGTGAAATTGCCAAGCATCTGAATGCGGCCGGAATCGAAATAAATGAAAGCAGGCTGACACCGGCTCACCTGCTGGAGCTGCTAAAGCTTGTGGATGAGGGGACCATCAGCGGCACAATTGCCAAAACTGTCTTTGCAGAAGTTTTTGAAAGCGGCAAAATGCCGGCGGAAATCGTCAGGGAAAAAGGCCTTGTCCAGATTACCGACGAAGGAGCAATTGCCGCCATTGTGGACCAGGTCATTAAAGACAACCCCAAGCCCGTTGCCGATTACAGGGAAGGCAAGGCAAAAGCGATTGGCTTTTTGGTGGGGCAGGTAATGAAGCTGTCCCGGGGGAAAGCCAATCCGGAGCTGGCAAACAGGCTGTTGCGGGAACGGCTGGACTCGCAGCTGGACTGAACCCTGCTTGACAATACTGCCGGCTTGTGGAATAATAATTCCCAATAGTGAGTATGCATAAGAGCTTACCGCTCGAGCTGCATAAGGGCGGCACTGCCCTACACGTGGCATAAACCCCCACGGAGTCACTATCGTGGCTCCCGTGGGGGTTTTGGCATCCGGAGGGGAGCAGCAATGCAGGCAATTGAAGCAAAAGGGTTGCAAAAAAATTACCGTACACGGGTCAAGGCGGAAGGGTTCAGAGGGTCTTTGCGGGCGCTGGTCAGGCCCGAATACAGGCTGGTAAAAGCGGTTGACAATATCAGCTTTACCGTTGAACGCGGCGAGATTATTGCTTTTATCGGCCCCAACGGCGCCGGGAAATCTACTACGATCAAAATGCTGACCGGTATTTTGCATCCGACTGCGGGGACGGTTTCCGTCCTGGGCATCGATCCGGTGAAGGAGCGTACCCGCCTAGCCTACCGCATCGGCACTGTTTTCGGCCAGCGATCGCAGCTCTGGTTCCACTTGCCTCCCATGGACAGCTTTTTGCTGCTGGGCGCCATTTACGATGTGGAAAGCCGCACCCTGCGCAAAAGAATAGAGGAACTGACCGAGCTTTTTGCGCTGGGGGATCTTTTGCAAATACCTGTGCGCAAGCTGTCCCTTGGCCAGCGGATCCGGTGCGAGGTGGCGGCGTCCCTTCTGCACAATCCGGAGATCCTGTTTCTTGACGAGCCGACAATCGGCCTGGATGTGGTTGTCAAGCAGAATATCCGCGAGCTGATCCTGCGCATGAACCGGGAACTGGGGACAACAATTTTTTTAACCAGCCATGATACCGGCGATGTGGAACATGTCTGCAGGCGGGCCATTATTATTGACCGCGGCAAAATTGTGCTTGATGAAACGGTAAAGAAACTGAAGTATGACTACCTCAACCGGAAACTGATTGCGGTGCGCTTCGGGCAGCCGCAGCCCGTGCTTGCCTTGCCGGAAGGAATAACCCTGCTTAAGGCGGGCCGTGCTGCCGCCCGTCTTGCGGTGGATACACGCGTGCGCTCCGTTGACGAGGTGATGCGCTGGCTGGTAAACAGGGGCGGTGTAGCTGATATTACCGTGGAAAATCCGCCGCTGGAGGAGACAATTGCCGCTATCTTTCAGCAGAGGGAGGCTGCCGGTTATGAAGAGCATCCGTAAATACGGGGCTGTGTTTCTCATCAGCCTGCAAAATGCTTTCCAGTACAGGGGCAGCGTTTTGGGCGGGTTTCTGTTTTACACGCTGTTTGTTTTTATTTTTTTCAGTTTATGGCACGCCATTTACCAGAGCGGCAGCGTGGCCGGATATTCGCTGAGACAGGTGGTGTGGTATTTATGCATTACCGAGCTGATTGTTTTCGGCGCGAAGACGGATATCTTTGCCAGGATGAATGAAGAGGTCAAATCCGGCAGCATCGCTTACCAGCTAAACCGCCCCTACAATTATGTTTTTTATCAGTTTTTTCATGCCTTGGGCGGCATGGTTTTTAACATCCTTTGCTACGGGCTGCTGGCTATTGTGCTGGGCTTGGCGATGGTGGGGCCGCTGGAAAAGTTTAACCTTGCCACCGCTCCTTTTGTCGTTTTATCCGCCTTGCTTGGCCTCATCATCAACTTCTTTTTTCTCCTGGCGCTGGGGCTGACTGCTTTTCGCCTGGAAGAAAACCTGGCCGTGTTTCTTGTTTATCAAAAACTTGTCTTCATGCTGGGCATGTTTATCCCCTTGGAGTTTTTGCCGGATTGGCTTGCTGCGGCCGCCCGCCGGCTGCCTTTTCCCTATGTGGCATGGGCGCCCGCCCGGCTGGCGGTTGCCTTCTCGTGGGATTTATTTCTGGAAGTTTTTCCTGTCCAGCTGCTGTGGGCGGCAGTATCCATCCTGTTTGCTTTGCTGATGTACCGCCTGAATGTTGCCGCCCTCCAGGGGCACGGGGGATAGGAGGTGCAGGGAGTGGAAAAAAGGACATCACTTTTGCGCCTGGTGCTTTTGTATTTTAAAATCAACCTGGCTTCCGCCATGGAATACAGGAGCAGTTTCTTTTTGCAGGCTTTTGGCATGGCTGTCTCCAATGCCACGTTTGTTTTTTTCTGGTGGATTGCCTTTAAGCAGACGGGCGGCACAATCGGCGGCTACAGCTTCAACGACGTCATGTTTATCTGGGCGCTGTGCTCTTC
>JAAYMN010000016.1 GCA_012521345.1 Bacillota bacterium | reverse complement strand
CTGCCAGTTCTTCATAAACGGCAGGCGATACGGCATGGTTTAGGCTGCGTTCAATCCGTTTGCCTTTCACGGCCGCCTCCAGGCAGCTGCGTTTCCTGCAAATGTAGGTGCCGCGTCCCGCTTTTTTCCCTGTAGGATCGATTACAATCTCCCCCTGCGGGGTCCGGACAATACGAATCAGTTCACGCTTGGCTTTTTGTTCCTGGCACCCGATACAGGTCCTAAGCGGAACTCTACGCTGTTTCATTGCCCTCATCCCCCCTGTTCGCTTCCCTGTCGTATGCAGGCACATCCTCCGCAAGACCTGTGTCTGCGCTTGCCGCCTCCGCAGCAATATCATCTTTCCCAGGTCTTATTTCATGCTTTGTCTCCGGAGAAAAAGCCCGTTTTTCAGCCGCTCTGCTTTCGCTGGTTATATCTATTTTCCAGCCGGTCAGCTTGGCGGCCAGCCGTGCGTTCTGTCCCTCCTTGCCAATGGCAAGGGAAAGCTGGTAATCCGGAACAACAACACTGGCAAGCTTTTGCTCCGGGTGCAGCTCCACGGATATAACCTTGGAAGGAGACAAAGCATTGGCGACAAATACGTGCGGATCTTCATCCCACTTTACAATATCAATTTTTTCCCCGCGCAGTTCATTGACAATAGCCTGGACACGGGCTCCTTTCGGTCCCACGCAGGCGCCGACAGGATCCACATCCTTATTTTTTGACCAGACTGCCAGCTTGGAGCGGTAACCTGCTTCCCGCGCCACCGACTTGATTTCCACGGTACCGTCATAGATTTCCGGCACTTCCAGTTCAAAAAGCCTTTTCAAAAGCCCCGGATGCGTCCGGGAGAGAAAAATCTGCGGGCCTTTTGTTGTTTTTCTGACTTCCGTAATATAGGCCTTGATTCTTTCCCCCTGCTTGTAATCATCGCCCGGCATCTGCTCCGAGGCCAAAAGCAAAGCCTCTGTCTTCCCCAGGTCGACAATGATGTTTTTTTGTTCTGTACGCTGGACAATCCCGGTAATTATGTCCTCTTCCCGGTCGATATATTCGTCAAAAACCATTTCTCTTTCCGCTTCCCGGATGCGCTGGATAACCACCTGCTTTGCCGTCTGGGCGGCAATTCTGCCGAAATTTTTCGGCGTTACCTCCCTTTCAATAACATCATTCACCTGGTAGGCAGGGTCAATTTTTCGCGCTTCCGCGAGAGAAATTTCCAGCTGCGGCTGCGAAACCTCCTCCACCACGGTCAGGCGGGTATATACTTTAATGTTGCCCGTTTCCCTGTCCAGATGTATGCGGACGTTTGCCGCTGTGTTGAAATTGCGCTTGTATGCTGAGACAAGAGCGGCCTCAATTGCCTCAAATAAAACTTCCTTTTTGATGCCTTTCTCCTGTTCAATTGCCGCCAGAGCAGCCAAGAATTCTTCGTTCATTTTTCGTTACCTCCTTCCTGGCGGTCTTGAAAGAGAAGATGGGCTTTTGCCACTTTGTCCAGGGGCAGGCGGACAATGCCCTTGTTGTCAGTTTCCAGCAAAACATGATCTGCTTCCAGCCCCTGCAGCACTCCCCGGAACACTTTCTGTCCGTCAAGGGGCGCAATCAATTTTACTGCAGCCGGCCTTCCCCGGAAGCGAAGGTAGTCGCCTGCTTTCTTCAGGGGCCTTTCCACTCCGGGGGAAGAAACTTGCAGCAGATAACTGTGTTCTATCGGGTCCAGGCGGTCAAGTTCGCTGTCCAGAAGCCGGCTCAAAGCCTCACAGTCATCAAGCGTCACGCCGCCTTCCCTGTCAATCAGAAAACGAAGCACATGCTGCCCGCCTTCCCGCACAAACTCAACATCCACCAGTTCCAGCCCCAATTGCGCGGCAAAGGGCTCGGCCAGCCTGGTCATTTTTTCTGTCAACTGCGACATGTCAACCCCTCCATATGCTATGTATTCAAGCGCCGTCACCCGTTTTAGTATTACCCAATTCTAAAACCCGGAGCAGATCCAGCCAAAAATTTAGAGTGGGCGGGCCCACTCTGCGCTCATGCTTCATAATTGTACTCACAGTAATTTTACCACACCTGGCAGAAAACCGCAAGTATGACAAAAATAGTGCTGCAGTACTGCGTTATAACGATAAAAACTGCCTTCACCAGCCGTCAGGGCAAATGAAGGCAGCACAGTTTAGCGCAGTATCACTTCAGGTTTAGAAGTAGCCCAGGATTTTCAGCGACAGGGGCACCAGGACTGCAACAACCACTGACATGATCAACTGGATAAACGCCGTTGATTTTGGCATTTCCAGCATTTTGTAGTAGCCCGTCATGTAAGTAATAAGGGGTACTGTATCCAGCGGCAGCAGGTAGCAGTTTGACACTGTCAGCCCCATCACCATCATCGGCAGAGCCGGCGGGATGCCCATATTGTTTGCCAGCCCCACCAGCGGCACGGACAGCAAGGGTATAAGTGCCGGGGCAACGGGCACAACGATCAGCAGCAAAAAGACCAGGATGGCAATGATAAAAGCAATGCCCACCAGCGGCAGGTCAATGGTCCTGGGGAAAAGGGTGGCAACCAGCCAGTCGCTTACCCCGTTTTCAATAAGCTTGTTGCCAATGGTAATAACACTGCCGAGGAGGAAAAACGCCGGCCAGGAAACGCTGGCCACGAACTCATCCCAGGTAAGGATGGGAAAGCCCGGGACAAACAAGAGGGCAAAGCCAACCATCATCACCACTGTAATGTCAAACACAGGATACCAGGAACTCAACAGCCAGAAAATAAACATTCCCACCATGACAACCAGGACGTAGATTTCCCGCGCTTCCATTTTTCCGGGGACATCCAGCCCGTCAACAAACTGCCTGATTTCCTGTTCGCTTAATTCTACCACGCCGTATACTTTCAGAACAATGTACCAGGCTATCGGCAGCATAACAATCACAACAGGTATGCCTATGGCCATCCAGTGGGCAAAAGAAACAGTGGTGCCTGTAAGTTCCTCTAAAAAGCTTAAGGTCATCAGGTTCAGGGAAGACCCTGCCGGTGTGATCATGCCGCCGATCATGCTGGCCACAGGCAGCCCGATCATAAACGCTTTTCCCGTCCGCATGCGGTCTTCCTCGTTTTGATAAATGCCCAAAAAAGTAAGAATAATCGGGATAAAAACCGCCGTGGTTGCCACGTTGGAAATAACTGAAGACAAAACCGCCGAGGTTACCATAAAAGCAAGCAGGATCAGCCTTACGTTTTTGCCGAAGGAACTGATCAGAATACGCAGCAGTCTGTTGGATAAAGGCACTTTTACCAAGGCTTGCGAAACACCGAATGAGGCCAGGACAAAGAAAACAATGGAATTGGTATATCCTTTCAGTGCCGCAGGCACATTGGGTGCCGCACGAAAAATAACCAGCAGGGGAATGGTGATCAGACAGGTTAACCCGATGTGGATAGGTTCAGTTATAAAGAGAATGAGCACTGCGAGCAGAATTCCTATGGTGTTGATGCCGCTGCGCGTCAGCATTTCCGTTTCCGGGATAAAGTTCATGAAAACTAAAACCAATAAAGCTGCAATAAGCCCTATATACTGGGACGGCTTCAATTCCCCTCACCTCCAGAAATAGTCGGCAAAAAGCACTCTTTTTCCCAAAAGCAGCCGGGCAACCGCCGGTTTAACAGGCGACTTACAGTGCGGCACACCCCCATCATACTTTGTGAAACTATTCATTTATTACAGGTAATTGTAAAGCGTATAATTACTATACAGTCAAGACCCGATTACTTCTTTCGCCGCTTTTCTTACCGGAATCTGCAGCTGGCACAGGTCAACTTCAGTATTCTTGTCATAAAAAGTAGTATCAAGAATGCAGGCGTCCACAATATCTCCTGCCACCTCGTAATTATTCTCCCTGATCCATGACAGCAGGCTGTATAAAAAATGAGTATCGTAAGGCATGCCGTATTTGTACATGCAAACATACTCTCCCGCCGGCAGGATCACAACATTGGCAATATGTTCAATTTGTTCCGTCCTGGCGGGTATGGTAACATAAGCGCCCGCACCCTCCAGGATATTCTCTTTGCCGAGACTGTCCTTTTTGATAATCGTGCCAAAGCCTGCAGAAGGCATGATTTCATGTTTCGCCAGCGTATTCCAGATCTGCATGATTGTCAAATGCAGGACCTCTTTCTTTAATTCGCCGCTGTAAGGGCTAAAGGCAACATGTCTTTCCGGAAATGTTTCGATGATTGGTTTCGACAACTCTTCCTGGAAATTGCTTGCCCTTTCATAGATAGCCAGCCTGTTGGCAATGGATTCCCTGATTGACTTGAGTCTCTCTATTTCCTTGTCAATAAATCCTTTGTGGAATTCCAGCAATGATATTGCCGTCTGCAAATCCCTTTTTTTGATGTGGTTCTTTATATCTTCCAGCTTGATTCCCGCCGCTTTTAAAAAACAGATCTCCCGTAAAAAAGGGATTTGATAGGAACTGTAATATCTGTAGCCGTTTTCATCCACATAAGCAGGCTTGAACAAGCCTATTTTATCGTAATAAATCAGTGTCTGGCGTGTGAGATTATGTATTTCAGCCATTTCTCCCACAGACAAATATCGTTCCACAAAGCTCCCTCCCTTGCGCTATACTAACTGCTATTATAGCACACAAAAAGCTTCCCATGTTCAATTAAGGCTGCCCGGTATGAGCATTGTCCTATTATTGCCTGTATACTCCACGACGGCCATAATTTGGCATGCAAATTATGAAGGATTCTTAACATTTTTAGCCGAACTTGGTTTTTAGGCAAGGACACCAGGAAACGGAGGAGCGAGTTTTGAAAATCTGGAAAAAGAAACTGCAAATTCTTCCGGCTATCCTTTTCTTTATTGTGCTGGGAGCTGTCAGCATGCGGAACTGGTATGGACGCGAAGCCGAGCGGTCCGGCCCCTCTTTGCCCGCCGGATATACAGGTGCTGCCGTAGCATCGCAAAAAAATGAGGCAGGGAAGAAAAAGCCTGCCGAAGCGGATGATGCTGCTGAAACCGGGGGAGAAGCACAGAAAGGGCAAACTGTTCAGACAGCAGCTGTTACTGAAGACGAAAAAGAGGCGGGAAAAGAGCAGCCTGCTGTTCAGGCGGCCGCCCCTGACAAAAAGGACGCTGCTGAAGAGCCGCAGAAGGTACAGGAACGGAAAGAGGCGGAAAATGCCGCGACTGACAGGGAACAAAATGAGAAAAAAACCGGTAAACAACCGGCGGCGGACGGAGGCGGCAAAGGCGGCGGCAAAAGCAGCGGTGACAGTGTGACTTACTTTACATACGAAGTGCAGCGGGGCGATACTTTCTGGCTTATTGCCCGTAAATTCGGCATTCCCATGGCGGAGCTGCTTGCCGTCAACAAGATGACTGAAAATACAATCCTGTATGAAGGGATGACATTAACGATACCGCAGCATCACATACCGAAAAAAAGCACGCCGGGCCCTCAATACGGCGAACTGCTCGACTGGTGGACCGAGGCGCAGTACTTGTGGCCAATCGGAACGGACGCCCTGGTAACAGATCTGGCAACGGGCAAAAGTTTTCATGTCCGCAGGTCATACGGGGCAAATCATGCCGATGCGGAACCTCTGACGACGGCCGACAGCGCTGTCATGAAAGAAATCTGGGGCGGCTGGAGCTGGGCAGCTAGGCCTGTCATTGTAACTGTCAACGGGAGAAAAATTGCCGCATCGTCCCATGCCATGCCCCACAGTATCGAGACAATTGCCGACAATGATTTTGACGGCCATTTTTGTATTCATTTCCTCAACAGCACCAGGCACAGCGATAATCAAATGCAGGCCGACCACCAGGACACTGTCCGCCGGGCGGCAGGCCTCATGTAACTTCTCCGCACAAAACCTTTAATGCGCACGAACAGCCGGACACACTGGACACAGTGTCTTCCGGCTTTACTCTCCAGTATTGTTGTTTTTCTTTTTTCCACCCGGCAAGCAGGTGAAAAGCAGACCAGGTAAAAAATGGCTGCCCTGCTGTTCTTGCACCGGCGGAAAGCCTCAGGGGCCGTACTTGGGAACCTGGTGCAGCCAGCCTTTCAGCTTCCCGTAGAGAATAAACTCGTGAATTTTCTCCACTTCCTGCTTTAGCAGGTCCATGATCAAGCTGCGCAGGCGGTGGTTGGAAGACAGTTTTTTGTAGGTGCGCACATGCAGCGCCCCTGCCCCCTGCATGCCCATGAGGGTCATGCGATAAATATGAGAGTCCTCCCAGAGGTCTTTATTGTTTAAAGAAATGGTAATATCGGAGGGGCGTTTCGGCAGTGCCAGTCCAAAGTAAACGAGCTCTTTTTCCAGCAGTTTTATCTGCTCTTTCAAAAGCTTGATCCCCGCGGTAAAAATCAATTTAAGGTCTGCATCATTGATAATGCCGAGCATAACCTCCGTATTGTGCAGCGTATCATAGCGGTAAGTCAGCATGTCCCACAGAGATCCAGCCTCCCCGCAGTGAATTCTCTCATTTGTGCCGACTGGTGTATGCCGGTACGCCGGAGGAATGCCGATCCAGCCGCGCATGGCTACATGCTTCATCAATTCATCCGTGCTTTTCATCGTCCGGAAAAGCATATCGATAATTAATTTGCGCAAACTGTCATTTGTAACGGTGGCATAAACTGAAATCAGCAGGTTCTCCATATGCTCCTGCTCGTAAAGAAGCAACTCCATGGCAATGGCCTCGTCGGACATTAATTCCTTGTCTGAGTGTTCGGCAACGGCGGCCCTGTTTTTGTTGGGCGAAATGATATTGTATTTTTTCATCTGCTTCTGCAGGATGGCTATATTGTGTTCAATTTCCTGCTCCATCTTTTTCATGATATATTTTAAGTCCAGGTCTTTGACGAATGATTTGCAAAGCAGCAGTCTGTCCAAAGTCATGTATTTTGAATTCAGTATGTCCCAGAGGACAAATGCTTCCCGTATGTCAACATACTGAGACTTCAATTCAGGCTTTTTTTGCAAAAGTGTAGTAATTTCCATAGAAACCCTCCTCAACATTTCCTGGTTTAGATTGTGCAAGATTCGGCCGCCAAATACACCGAAAGGGCTTCTGTTTTTTACTGCTTAAATCACAAGCAAAGCCCTTTCCCGTTTTTTGGGAAAGGGCTTTGCATCCGGGTAACTTGCTTATTCTGCAGCATCAAGGTAAATAATGGTACCATCAGGCCTTTTGACAATATTATCGTCTTCAAAGAATCTTGCATAGCCTGAAACCATGATGGGAATCATGCCGCCGCCCATGACACAGCCGACTGTCATCAAATGGTCGTAATCCTGCAGCATGATGACCCGCTCTGTCAAAATCGGCGCGCAAGTGTGATAGGGGACCCAGCCTTTAATGTCCACAAGATAAAGCGGGCCTTTTATTTTTGTTGCCCTGCAGGGATGGTCGTTTGTAGCTTCTCTCAGGGGCGACCAGCTTACACGACAGACACCTTCCTTAATAAATTCATGTACTACGTAACGATCGCAGCCAAGAACCCAGGCAACAGACGTGCCCACCATTTCATCGCCGGCATCTTTATGTTCTCCCCTGCCGGGGCGCCAGTCGTACTCTCCCGAGCCTTCGATCCTGCCGAAGAAATACTTGTCTTTTTGAATGAGGGTGATGAGGCCCTGCTCCAGGTCGACCACGGCAACATCAAAGCCGAGCCGGACAAAATAGGTGGTAGTTTCCAGCTTTAAAGCTTCAAATTCACGGCCTTTGCCGTCAATTTCCATATAACCTTTCCGGATGAAATGCAGGTGATGCTTCTCAGTGCCGTCGCTGATGGTAAACTGCTTGCCTACAAGCTCATAATTGAGGGGAAAGCGATATTGGCTGATTCCCAAATGCTCCCCCGTATTGCTCAAGTTTTTAATGTAGACGCCGCCTTCATCATATATGTGATTAAACATGTTTTTACTCCTTTCCGAATTTTTTTGCCGCCGGCACTAAACGGTATACGGGTTTGAAGCATTCTCAAAATTATCGGGCAATTTCACAGGGTTGCCAAACGCACCGAACCTGATATGGCAGGGTACGAGCTGATTTGTTGTGCGGTTAAGAACAGTGCCGAAAGTCCGTCCTACATGGTACATACGCTCATAATTCTGCAGAAAGATCATATTGTTGGAGCGGAAGGGCGGATTGGTCTCGTGCAAAACACGTTCCATCAGTTCTTCCGTCAAGCAGAAAAGATACAATCTATCTTTGATTTTAATATACCGTGCTGACTCGTCCGGACCGGGCAGGAAATTAAACATGTTGCTGTCGTCCCTGACTTTGACGAGTTCCGATCCTTTGCTGGTCAGACGGTAGTAATCGGAAGAGTAATACATATGGCGTGTAATTGTCATGGTACTCCAGTGCCACTCCACCCTTGTCCCCAGCAAGTCCGTTGTAAAGCAGTGCCGTTTAAAAGGCAGCTCCATTCCTTCCATTTCAATGGCACCAAAAGTGTAGTCGCTTTTAATCAGATAAGGGAATTTTGGATTGTAGCCGATTGTACAAACAACCCTTGTGACCAGTCTTTGCTCCAAATCAATGCAAAAGAGATGATTGACCCGGTTGGGTGTATTTTGATACTCCTCAAGTTCATAATCCACCAAATAAGTTGTGTCGTCGCCCTTCATGCACTGATATGCGGCTTTCCCCTTTTTTTCACCGGCCCAGTTCCACTCCAGCGTGTCCTTGCCTGTAAAATTAAGGTAAAAGTCATAGCCGTCATCCATCACAAAATGAAACGACTCACCTTCAAGTTCGGAACAATGGGGCTGCGTAAATTGGTCAATTGCATATTCGCGCCGAGGATAATTCTTCAGGTTCACTCTCTTTCATCTCCCTTTTTATTATTTTAAGCCGCTGCCTGCAGGTCAACCTGTGCCAAACGCACAAGCAGCAGGCAACCGTCGTGATGTCACCTGCAGCCTGCGGATACGGCAGATATTTTAAAACGTTCTTGCATTTTCCTGTAAAATCCTTCTTACACTACCGCATTAAGAATGACTTATACCCGAAAGCCGACAGGCAGAACTGAAATAACAGCCTTAAAACTGCTCCTCATTCCTTTTACCGGCCATCTCTTCCACCATGCGGACAAATTCAGCCACAAGTTTGTTTTGCGGTACTTTTTTCACCACCTTGCCGCGGCGGAATATCAACCCGGCATCTTTGCCGCCGGCGATGCCCAAATCGGCATCCCGGGCTTCGCCGGGACCGTTGACGGCACAGCCCATTACAGCCAGCGTGAGCGGTTCGGTCATGCCGTCAAGCCTGGCGGCAATTTCCTCGGCAAGCCGCCTGATGTCGAGGCGGCAACGGCCGCAGGTTGGGCAGGAAATAATGCGCGGCCCGAAGCGGCGGACACCGGCGGCCGTCAAGATTTCCTTGGCCACCCGGACCTCCTCCACCGGATCCGCAGTCAGCGATACCCGCACAGTGTCGCCAAGCCCGTCCAATAGCAGGGCGCCGATGCCAACAGCAGAATGTATGGTACCGCTGAAGGCCGCTCCAGCTTCGGTAATGCCCAGATGCTGGGGATAGGAAACCTTCTCCGCCAGCAGGCGGTGAGCGGCTACCGTCAAGGGGACGCTGGATGCTTTGAGCGAAATAACCAGCTGGTCGTAATGAAGGCGCTCGACCAGACGGATATGATTGACGGCAGACTCCACCAAGGCCTGCGGCGACACGCCGTATTTTGCAAGCAGGTCTTTTTCCAGGGAGCCTGCATTAACGCCGATGCGCAGCGGTATATTCTTTTGCGCAGCCTTTTCCACGACGGCGGCCAGCCGTTCCTGACCGCCAATATTGCCCGGGTTGATTCTGAGTTTGGCAATTCCGGCATCTAGTGCCGCCAGCGCCAGGCGGTAGTTAAAATGGATGTCCGCCACCACCGGCAGGGGTGATGCGGCAACAATGGCCGGTAAAGCCGCGGCAGCAGCCTCGTCGGGAACAGCCACCCTGACCAGTTCGCAGCCGGCTGCGGCCAGTTCCCTGATTTGCTGCAAAGTGGCGGCTACATCCGTTGTTTTTGTTTTCGTCATGGACTGGATGGCAACAGGCGCACCTCCGCCTATTGTCAGTGCGCCCACTCGGATTGCTTTTGTTTCATATCTGGTAATCATGGTTTAGGCCTCTAAAAAAAGATGTCAAAACGTGTCAGGTCGCGATAGGCAATAACGATCATCAGCAGGATCAGGAGGGTAAAGCCGATAAAATGGATAAAAGATTCTTTCTGCGGGTCAACAGGCCTGCCGCGCACCCACTCCACGATTAAAAACAAGAGGCGGCTGCCGTCCAGGGCGGGAATGGGAAGCAGATTGAGAAAACCTAGATTCAGGCTGATAATGGAGGCCAGCTGGATCAGGTTCATAATGCCTGTTTTGGCCACTTCCCCCACAATGTGGATGATGCCTACAGGTCCAACCAGATCGGGGGCAACACGGCCGGTAGCCATCTGGACAAGGCTGACGGCAATATAGCGCAACAGCCAGAAGGTATGCTCAAAACCAAGCCTGAGAGAGCCAAGAAGGCTATAGAACCTGGTTTCAGCCTGGATGCCGATCAGCCCGTTGCCGGTTTGCGGGTCGCGCGTCGGTGTTACTGTTACAGTATGGGTAGTATTGCCGCGCACAAAAACTATTTCAATTTCTTCCTGCGGGTGTGCATGGATAACGGAAACCACTTCCAGCCAGCTGTCCACTTCTTCCCCGGCAATGGAGAGAATGTGGTCGCCGTTTTGCAAGCCGGCTTTTTCAGCCACTCCTCCGGGCAGTAGTTTGCCAATGGCGGTGGAGCCGTAATCAGGCACGCCGAGAAAGGCAAAATACAGCAGGGAAAAAAGCAGGACGGAGAGCAGAATGTTCATCAGCGGCCCGCAGGCAATAACTGCAAAACGCTTCCAGACAGGCTGCTTTTGAAAACTGCCTTCCTCTTCGCTTTCCTCCGGGTCTTCGCCTACCATCCGGACAAAGCCGCCCAGCGGGAAGACGCGCAGGGAGTAGGTTGTCCCCCCCCTTTCCCAGGAGAAAAGACGCGGCCCGAAGCCGATGGCAAACTCAAGCACGGCGATTCCCGCTTTTTTCGCTACCGTATAATGACCAAGTTCATGAAAGAAAACCAGCAACCCGAAAATAATGACGGACGAAACAAATGTCAGCATGAATTACCCTCTCTTTCCTGCGCACTCCCGTGCCAGGCGGCGTGCCTGCCGGTCTGCTTCAACCAGGGCGTTGTAATCCGGCAATGGAATTACTTTATGTTTATTCATTACCGTTTCAATTATACGGGGGATATCCAGGAAACGGATCTGCCCCAAAAGATATAGCCTGACCGCTTCTTCATTGGCCGCATTCAGCACGGCGGGCATGCTGCCGCCGGTCTTTCCCGCCTCGTAAGCCAGAGCCAGGCAGGGGAAACTTTCAGTGTCAGGCTGTTCAAAATGCAGTTCCCGCAATGTTTCCCAGTTAATCCGGGGAGCGTTTCCTGCCATTCTTTCCGGAAAGCTAAGCGCATAACCGATGGGGACGCGCATGTCAGGCATGCCCAGTTGGGCCAGAACCGCACCGTCTCGCAGCACGACCATGGAATGAATGATGCTCTCCCTGTGAATGATCACTCTGATTTTAGCGTAATCCAAGGCAAAAAGCCAGTGTGCTTCTATTACTTCCAGGCCTTTATTCATCATGGTGGCCGAATCTATGGTTATTTTTGCCCCCATCTCCCAGTTGGGGTGGTGCAAAGCTTCCTCCGGTGTTACACCGGCCAGTTCTTCCCGCCTGCGCCCCCGGAAAGGCCCGCCTGAGGCGGTCAGGATTATCTCTTCCACCGCAGCCTTGTCCTGCCCCTGCAGGCACTGGAATATGGCAGAATGCTCGCTGTCCACAGGCAGCAGGGAATGCGCGCGCCGTGCCGCCAGCGGCATGACAAGGTGGCCGCCTGCCACCAGCGATTCCTTATTGGCCAGCGCCACGGTGTTGCCCGCTGCCAGGGCCGCCAGCGTGGGCGCCAGCCCGGCAAAGCCTACCAGGGCATTCAAAACAAGCTGGCCGGTCTTTTCCGCCGCCACTTCCGAGACTGCCTCAGGCCCGGCCGCCACCTCGGTTGCTGTATCCCCGAGTGCCTGCTTCAGTTCGTTGTAGCGGGCAGGATCGGCAATGACAACTTTTTGGGGCCGCAGCAACCTCGCCTGCCGGGCAAGCTCGTCCACCTTTGTGTTTGCCGTCAGGGCGTAAACGGAAAAACGCTTTTTGTGTGCAGCAAGCAGGGAAAGGGCCTGTGTGCCTATGGAACCGGTTGCGCCAAGCACTGTCACTGTTTTCATCCCGAACCCCTCCCGTCAGGAGAAAAATGAAAAAATTGCATATGCCAGCGGGGCGGCAAACAGCAGGCTGTCGATCCGGTCAAGGACACCGCCGTGTCCGGGCAGGAAATGGCCGGAATCCTTGGTGTCGGCCCACCGCTTGAAAGCCGATTCCGCCAGGTCCCCCGCCTGCCCGGCCAAAGACAAAACCAGGCCTGCCAAAGCGCCTGCCAGGCGTGTCATCCGGAGGGCCGGCGCCAGCAAGGCCAGGCAAACAGAACCAAAAACAAGCCCGGCCACCGCACCCTCCACCGACTTTTTCGGGCTTACTGCCGGCAACAGCTTGTGTCTGCCAAAGGCTATGCCGCAAAAGTAGGCTCCCGAATCAGACGCCCAGACGGTAAAAAGCAGGGCAACTACATACATGAGGCCGTTTTCCAGGTCTCTTAAAAGGATAAAAAAGGAAAGCAGGCCGGATAGATAGAATTCCCCCCAGACCAGCAGCAAGAGCCGACGGAAATCTGCCGGAAATGCCACAACCCAAAAAATGTGGGCCAGGAGGAAAAAAGTAACAAGGGCGGCAAACAGACCTTCTTTGCCGAAAAACTTGGCGGCAAGCAGGATCGCAAAGCTTGCTGCGGGAAAGATATGGGCAACCGCCGCCTGCGAAAGGACTGCCAGGCGGGAAAATTCCCTGTAAGCTAAAAAAGCTATCGCCATGACGGCAAGCAGGAAAAAGTAGCCGCCCGCCCAGGTGACAGCAAGGACAAGCGGGATGACAAGGAGAGCGCTCAGAAAACGCTGCTTAAGCATCCAATCCCTCCCCGCTCTTAATGCCGCCAAAGCGCCTGTCTCGTTCACTGTAGGCATTAATGGCGGCCACCAGGTGGCTTTTGTCAAAATCCGGCCAGTAAACATCAGTAAACCATAACTCCGCATATGCCAGCTGCCAGAGCAAAAAATTGCTCAGCCGGATTTCCCCGCTACAGCGGATCAGGAGGTCGGGATCAGGCAGGTCGCCCGTGTCCAGCGTCCGGCTGACCAGCTCCTCCGTTATTTCCTCCGGTTCAAGCACGCCTTCCTTAACGGCCTTTGCCAGCTTGCGGAAAGCTCGGATAATTTCCGCCCGGCCGCCGTAATTCAGGGCGAAATTGAGTATCATGCCCGTATTGTCCGCCGTCTGGGCAATGGCCTCGTCAACAGCCTGGAGGGTATGTGCAGGCAGTCCCTCCCTGCTGCCGGACATTCTGATACGAACGTTGTTCCTTTTCAGTTCCGGGAGGTCGGTTTTTAAAAACTGGCTGGGCAGGTTCATGAGAAAATCTACTTCCGCTTTGGGCCGGCGCCAGTTTTCCGTCGAAAAGGCATAAACGGTCAGCACGCCGATGCCCAGTTCGACGGCGGCACGAACTGTGCGCCGCAGGGCGGCCATCCCGGCGCGATGTCCCGCAGTGCGCGGCAAACCGCGCTGCCTGGCCCAGCGACCGTTGCCATCCATGATGATGGCTATATGGTATGGTTTTTTCACCGTGTCCGGCAGACCGGATTTTGTCCGCGGCCGCCGCAGCAGCCGTCGCAGTGAAAATGGCACTGCGCCCACCTCGCTTCCGCAAGTAAACCAAACAATAACCCCCTCTGCCGGAGGGGGTGCAGGAGTCGCTGCAACTCCCGTATGTTCAGTCCCAACTCTCGGGGGCCACGGTTATTTCCACCACATTTGCTTCAGGCCGATAGCGCTGTCTGATAACTCTGAGTGCTGAGCCTGCTTTTAGCTCACCGGCGGGAGGCAGGCTGTAGAGAATAGACGTTTGATAACCGCTCTCCCGGAGCAAGTGTTCCGCTTCCGCAGCGAAAAAACAGAGCACATCAGGGATTTGCGCAACAGCCGGCATCCGGCTAAACCTCCATAATCTCCTTTTCTTTGTCCGCCAGCACTTTGTCAACCGCTTCAATCATTTTGTCCGTTATTTTCTGGATTTCTTCCTGGGCTTTGCGGAAGTCGTCTTCCGTAATTTCGCTTGCTTTTTCCAGGCGCTTCAGTTCTTCATTGGCATCCCTGCGGATATTGCGGATGGCAACCCGGCTGTCCTCAGCCTTTTTCCGGCAAACTTTCACCAGGTCTTTTCTGCGTTCTTCCGTCAACTGCGGAATGGCAAGGCGGATAACTGTACCATCCGAATTGGGGGTAAGGCCAAGGTCGGATTTCAGGATTGCCCTTTCTATTTCCGCCACAGCCTTTTTATCCCAGGGCTGGACTACAAGCAGCCGCGGCTCGGGAACGGAAATATTGGCCAGCTGTTTAATGGGCATTTGGGAACCGTAGTAGTCCACCATGATCTTATCCAGCAAGGCTGGTGTGGCGCGGCCGGCCCTTAGTGATGCCAGGTCCTGTTTCAGGACGGCAACTGCTTTTTCCATGCGTTCACGGGCGTCCTTGTAGACATCCTCAAGCATCATTATTCCCCCTTTACATAGGTACCGATTTTTTCTCCCATAAGTACTTTTTTAATGTTACCCGGCTCATTCAGGCCGAAAACAATCAGCGGGATCTTGTTGTCCATGCACAGGGATGCGGCTGTAGAGTCCATCACTCCCAAGCCCTTGTTCAAAAGATCAATATAAGTAAGTTCGGTATATTTTTTCGCCGCTGGGTTTTTCAGCGGGTCGTCATCATATACGGCATCGACTTTACCTTTGGCCAATAGAATTACTTCCGCCTCTATCTCGGCCGCCCGCAGGGCCGCTGTTGTATCGGTGGAAAAATAAGGATTGCCTGTACCCCCGGCAAAAATCACCACACGTCCCTTTTCCAGATGCCTGATTGCCCGCCGGCGGATGTACGGCTCTGCCACCTGCTGCATACTGATGGCGGTTTGCACCCTTGTGTCCACGCCGCGGGCTTCCAGGGCATCCTGCAGCGCCATGGCGTTGAGGACAGTAGCCAGCATGCCCATGTAATCGGCGGTAGCCCGGTCCATCCCGCGTTCGCCGGCAGGTGCTCCCCGCCAGATATTGCCGCCGCCGACCACAATGGCTACCTGAACTCCCATCTTCCAGATTTCCTCAACCTGTTTTGCCGTTTCCCGCAAAACATCGGCATCAATCCCAAAGCCACGCTCTCCGGCCAGCGCTTCTCCGCTCAATTTCAGGACAATCCGCTTATAAATCGCCTTTTCCATACAGGCTGCACAACCCCCATTTTTTTATTCAACATTTGCGACTTTTCTCCTGTAAAAAAAGAACACCGCAGTGCTCTTTTTTTACAGTTGTCTCCACATTATTGATTAGACTGTCTGATTTCCGCCACTTCTGCAGCCAGATTGCTTTCTTTCTTTTCCAGGCCTTCACCCATCTCATAACGGACAAAACGCCGGATAGAAATATTCTCGCCGATTTTGGCGATTTTTTCCTGCAGCAGTTCTTTGACTGTTATATCGGTATCACGAATAAACGGCTGTTCCAGGAGACAGTTTTCGGCAAAAAACTTTTCCAGCCTGCCGGCAACAATCTTGTCAATAACTTTCTCCGGCTTGCCTTCATTAACTGCCTGGGTGCGAAGGATTTCCCGCTCTTTCTCCAGCACCTCCTCCGGCACCTCTTCCCGGGAAATGTACTGCGGATTGCCGGCGGCAATCTGCATGGCAATATCACGGACAAAGGCACGGAATTCATCGGTCCTGGCCACAAAGTCGGTTTCACAGTTTACCTCCACCAGAACGCCGATGCGTCCACCCATGTGTATATATGAATCCACGATACCTTCCGCCGCAATCCGGCCGGCTTTTTTCTTCGCCGCAGCCAGCCCCTTTTCACGCAAAATCTCAACGGCTTTATCAATGTCGCCGCCGGCTTCGGTCAGCGCTTTTTTGCAGTCCATCATACCGGCGCCTGTTTTCTCACGCAATTCTTTCACCAATGATGCAGGGATCATAAACTACCCTCCTGTAAATGTTGTTAAAAGGCCGGGCTCACGCCCGGCCGTCTGTCTTATTGCATTTCAGATTCAACTTCTGCGGGGGCGTCGTCGCTTGCTTCTGCGGCTTCTTCCTCTTCTGCTTCCCCTACTTCCTCTGTGCCCTCAGCAATCGGGACGTAATCCTGGCGGCCCTCCAATCCTTCCAGGACTGCATCCGCTATCTTGCCGGCAATCAGTTTTACGGCCCGAATGGCATCGTCATTGCCGGGTATAATGTAATCGATTTCGTCCGGGTCACAGTTTGTATCGACAATGGCCACAATGGGAATGCCAAGCTTTCTTGCTTCGGCAACAGCAATGCGCTCCTTGCGCGGGTCAACAATGAAAAGCGCATCGGGAAGAGTCCGCATATTGCGCACGCCGGAAAGGTATTTGTTAAGCTTCTCATATTCATGGCGAAGCCTAATCACTTCCTTTTTCGGCAGGACGTCAAATACGCCGTCTTCCTCCATCTTTTCCAGCTCCAGCAGGCGATTGACGCGGTTGCGAATCGTTTTAAAGTTGGTCAGCATCCCACCCAGCCAGCGCTGGTTAACATAATACATGCCGCAGCGCTCCGCCTCTTGCTGGATTGATTCCTGTGCCTGCTTTTTGGTCCCGACAAACAGTATTTTGCCGCCATCCCTGGCCAGATCACGGACAAAGTTATAAACATCATCGATCATGCGGACAGTTTTTTGCAGATCAATGATATAAATCCCGTTTCTCTCCGTGAAAATGTAGGGCTTCATTTTAGGATTCCAGCGGCGTGTCTGGTGACCAAAATGCACCCCGGCTTCCAAGAGCTGCTTCATGGAAACGACAGGCATCTCTCCTGCACCTCCTCTCTGTTTAACCTCCGCTCCGTCATTTTGCCGCAGCACCGTATTTCCGGCACAACTGCCGCAATCAGCAAAGCGTGTGTTTTATTTTACACCGCAAGTAGTATAGCACAGTTCATGGCATTTGGCAATAATTCGCTTCTTGTCCTTTAGCGGACAATGACATGCACCGGGACTGGTATCCTGTCAAACAAAAAGACCATAAATGTCTGCCCGTGCAATTCCTCCTGCAGCGTTTGCCTGACCATTCTGTAAGCATCCCCGGCGAATTGCGCCGCCAGGGTAGCCGTATCAATGCCATCCAGAATCTGGCCGGTGGCATTTTCCACATTTTTTTGCAGGCTGCGTTCCAGCTGCTGCAGCAGTTCGGCGGGCATGGTAAAAACAAAACCGGCAATTTCCATGCGGTCGGAAAGCTGATCCTGCATTTGTTCCCGCACAATCCGCGGTATTTCCGCCTTTGCTCCCGCTATCATCCTTGGCAGGGCGGCTTTGGCCTGGCTTTCCACCTGCTCCCTGACAAGCAGGGCCACATCTTCGCAGTCCAGCTGGATGGCAACCCCCCGTGAAGTCAGCATGGCAACCGCAGCCGCAAGCAGCAGGACAAAAAGGGCCAGCACACTGCCCGCACCCAAAAGGAATGATCTGCTATCCAGCCGACGCGCGTTTCTTTGTCCCATGACTCGCCACCGCCGCTCTCTCCGGAATTCAACATTATATTATAACACCGGCGGCAGCGGATTATGACAAGGCGGCAAAAAGAAAGACGCGCAGCCGGACGGCCCGCGTCGCAGTGTCAGATGTTGACAACTTTCCGTTTTTCAAGCTGTTCCAGCAGGTACGGGTTTTTCACTTTAATATATGTGCCCTTCATACCGAGCGAACGTGACTGGATAACACCGGCGCTTTCAAATTTGCGCAGGGCATTGACAATGACGGAGCGGGTAATCCCTAGCTGGTCCGCAATTTTACTTGCCACCAGGATGCCTTCGTCACCCTTAAGTTCGGCAAAAATATTTTCCACCGCTTCCAGTTCCGAATAGGAAAGCGTGCCGATAGCCATTTGCACCACGGCTTTGTTTCTGGCTTCTTCCTCAATCCTGTCCGCCCGGATGCGCAGAATTTCCATCCCGATGACGGTGGCGCCGTATTCGGCAAGAATCAAATCCTGTGCCGTAAATTCTTCGGAGAAACGGGCCAGAAGCAGGGTGCCCAGGCGTTTGCCGCCGCCAACAATAGGCACAATGGTAGTCAGTTTATCACTAAAAATGCATTCTGTCTCATTGAGAAAAACACAGTCATTCTTCTTTTGCCGCAAGTTTACCTTTGATTCATCCACATTTAGCAGCTGGGCATTGTACTCTGCAGGGAAAGCACCGTTTTCAAGCACATTGTTTACCATTAATTGACATTCAAATTCATCTACCAGGGAATAGCCCAGTATTTTTCCGTTGCGGTCCGCAATATAAATATTTGCCCGCACTACGTTCCGCAGCACTTCGGCCACTTCTCCGAAATCCACATGCTGGCCTGCCGTTTTCTGAAGAATACGATTAATCCGACGCGTTTTTTCCAAAAGATCTTCTATTACCATGGCAATCATCCTTTCTTTTCTTTAAAATTACAGAATATACCTGCTTAAATCCTTATTTTGTACAATTCCCTGCAATTTATCCCGCACATATTGGGCAGTAATGGTAACTTCCTGTCCGGGAATTTCCGGAGCGGCAAAAGACAAGTCTTCCAGTACTTTTTCCAGTATGGTATGTAAACGGCGTGCACCTATATTTTCCATTTCCTGGTTTAGCTCGCAGGCTATCTTGGCAATTTCCGCAATGGCTTCACCAGTAAACTCAACATGGACATCTTCCGTAGCTAAAAGTGCGGCGTACTGCTTTATCAGGGCGTTGTTCGGCTCCGTCAATATACGGTAAAAATCTTCCTGTGTCAGGCTGTCCAGTTCTACACGAATGGGAAAACGCCCCTGCAGTTCCGGTATTAAATCAGATGGTTTGGCCACATGAAATGCTCCTGCAGCAATAAAGAGAATGTGGTCGGTTTTGACCGGTCCATATTTTGTCATTACTGTTGAGCCTTCCACGATGGGGAGTATATCCCGCTGCACACCTTCCCGCGATACATCCGGGCCGCTGGTAGAATTTTTACCGGCAATTTTATCAATTTCATCAAGGAAAATGATTCCCGTTTGTTCAGCTCTGGCAACAGCCTCGGTGTAAACTTCATCCATATTGATCAGTTTTTGCGCTTCTTCCTGCTCCAGGATCTTCCGTGCCTGCCGGACAGGCATTTTGCGCAGTTTTTTTCTCCGGGGCAAAAACTGCCCCATTAAATCCTGAAAATTAATGCCCATCTCCTCCAGGCCGCTGCCTGCCACCACATCAAGTATGGGCGGCCTGTCTTCCACTTCCACTTCCACCAGCACGTCTTCCAGAAGCCCCGCCTCCAGTTTTTGCCGCAGCTCCTGCCGGCGTTCCCTGCCGCCCTGCAACCCTTCCGTGTCTTCTTCTCCCTGCTCCTGTTCGCCGCTTTGCTCCTGGCCGAAAAGCACGGCTAGCGGGTTCTGCTGCGGGCGTTTCTTCCCCGGCTTTTGCAGCAACAGGGACAACAGCCTCTCGGTAGCCATGGCTTTGGCTTTATCCGCCACAGCATTCATTTTTTCCGCCTGCACCATTCTGATGGATGTTTCCACCAGGTCACGGACCATTGTCTCCACGTCCCGGCCCACATAGCCAACTTCCGTGAATTTTGTAGCTTCTACTTTAACAAATGGCGCCCGGACCAACTTGGCCAGTCTACGGGCAATTTCCGTTTTGCCGACGCCGGTGGGGCCGATCATAATAATATTTTTGGGAAATACTTCTTCCCGGAGTTCTTCCGGCAGCCGCCTGCGGCGATAGCGGTTGCGCAGAGCAACGGCAACACACTTCTTTGCTTCCTTCTGGCCGACGATATACTGATCTAGATAAGCTACAATCTCTCTGGGGGTTAATTCCTCATGTAAAATTTGATTTTTCTCGGCCATTTACAGTTCCTCCAGCACAATCTGGTCATTGGTATAAATACAGATTTCACCGGCAATTTCCAGTGCATAACGGGCTATCTCGGCCGCAGATAATGTGGTGTGCCGGCACAACGCCCGGGCTGCGGCCAGGGCGTACGGGCCGCCGGAACCGATGGCCGTAATCCCGTCATCAGGCTCAATTACTTCGCCGTTGCCGGAGATGACCAGCAAAGTTTCCCTGTCCGCCACAACAAGCAATGCCTCCAGGCGCCGCAGCACCTTGTCGCTTCGCCAGTCCCTGGCCAGTTCCACTGCCGCGCGCCGCAGGTTTCCCTGGCAAGTTTCCAGCTTTTCTTCAAACCTTTCAAAGAGAGTGAAAGCATCGGCAACAGAGCCGGCAAAACCGGCCAGGACAGAGTTTTTATAAATGCGGCGGACTTTGACAGCACGGTGTTTCATGACAGTGGCGCCGCCAAAAGTTACCTGCCCGTCTCCCGCCATGGCGCAGCGGCCGTCTTTTTGCACGGCGACAATTGTTGTTGCGTGAAACATTTTCCTCATCCTCACGCCCTGGGATGGGCCAGCTGATAGACTTCCTTCAGCTGATCCCGGGTAATATGGGTATAAATTTGGGTTGTGGAGATATTCACATGGCCCAAAAGCTCCTGGACAGACCGCAGGTCGGCCCCGGCATTGAGCAAATGTGTGGCAAAACTGTGTCTGATGCTGTGGGGGCTGATTTTTCTACTAAGAGAAACTTGCCTGATATATTTGTCAACTATCCGGCGAACCCCCCTGTCGGAAAGCCTTTTGCCGTACTTGTTCAGCCACAGTGCTTCTTCCCTTTCGCCGTTTTTATTGTTGCGCAAAAAATGCGGCCTTGCGGACTGGAGATATGCGGTAATCGCCCGGCAGGCGAAGCGTCCCAGCGGAACAAGCCTTTCCCGGGCGCCTTTTCCCATTACCACAATTTGCCCCGCTCCCAGGTCCACATCGTCCGTGTCCATGGCCACCAGTTCGCTCACCCTGACCCCTGAAGCATACAGCGTTTCCAGGATGGCGGCATCACGCAGGCCCGCAGGCGTGGCCGTATCCGGCGCGCACAGCAACTGCAATATCTCCTCAACATAAAGAAACGTGGGCAATTTTTTGCCAGCACGGGGAGTGGAAACAGCAGTCCAGGTTTTATCGGCCAGGAGTCCTTCCCTGTTGAGGTAGCGGAAAAAGGAACGGAGTGCGGACAGTTTGCGGGCAATTGTCCTGCGGTCGTAAGCACTGGCTTTCAGGTAAGCCAAATAATGCCGAACGGTGAGGTAATTAACTCCTTCCGGGAAATTAAGACCTTCAGTTTCAAGGTAGGAAAGAAACTGTGCCAAGTCCTCGGCATAATTGCGGATTGTATGCCGTGATGCATTCTTCTGGCTTTCCAGGTAAGAAAGAAAACCGTCACCAATGTCCATCATCCGACGGCGTTCTCCTTTTTCAAAATATTTTAATATAAGGCAAGCAAATTATGCAAGTGTAATTACACATAAGTGATATTTTCCCCGGTGATATATTACTGCCGGTCACCTGCTTCCTGCAGCTGCCAGGTTTGCAGACTGTCCAGAGCCCGCCGGGCAAGCTGCTCTTTGCGCTCTTTTTTAGGCACACGCTTGCCGAGGGGCGGGAAAAGGCCGAAATTAATATTCATGGGCTGGAAATTTGCGGCATCGGCGTTGGTAATATAGTGGAGCAGCGCCCCATGCGCCGTCTCGGGGGGAGGAACCAGAGGTTTTTGGCCCAAAACCAGGCGCGCCGCATTCAACCCTGCTATCAGTCCAGTGGCGGCAGATTCAATGTAGCCTTCCACTCCCGTGATTTGGCCGGCAAACAACAGCCGCGGCTCCCGGACAAACTGCAATGTAGGCTTAAGCAGCAAAGGCGCGTTAATGTAAGTATTGCGGTGCATGACGCCATAGCGGACAAATTCCGCCTCCTCCAGACCCGGAATCAGCCGGAAAACTCTTTTCTGTTCCGGCCACCTCAGGCGTGTTTGAAAACCGACAAGATTATACAGCGTGGCCGCCGCATTGTCCTGCCGCAGCTGAACCACGGCAAAGGGCTGCCTCCCCGTCCGCGGGTCAATCAGCCCCACCGGCTTAAGCGGTCCGAAAAGCAAAGTTTCGTACCCCCTGGCGGCCATTACTTCGATGGGCAGGCAGCCGGAGAAATACCTGTCTTCTTCGTTGCAGTGGCCATGATGTACATCGGCAGCCCGCAGCTCCTCATAAAAGCGCCTGTATGCTTCCTCGGTCAGAGGGCAGTTGAGGTAATCCTCACTTCCCTTGCCGTAGCGGGAAGCGCGAAATACTTTTTCCATGTTGACGGACTCGGCCGTCACAATAGGAGCCGCGGCATCATAAAAATAAAGGGCTTCCTGGCCGCTCAGGCGGGAGATTTTTTCTGCCAGCGGTGCTGAAGTCAGCGGACCGGTGGCGATAATGACCGGCCCTGCTGCAGTGGATGGTATTTCCGTGACTTCTCCCGTGACCAGGCGGATGCGCGGATGCCCGGCAACAGCGGCGGTCACCGCATTTGCAAAAGCTTCCCTGTCTACGGCCAGGGCGCCGCCGGCCGGAACTTTGTGTTTGTCGGCCATGGTCATAATCAGTGAACCCAGGCGGCGCATTTCCTCCTTCAGGAGGCCGGCGGCGCTTGTGATTTCCGCAGCACGCAGCGAGTTGCTGCAGACCAGCTCGGCCAGGGCGCCGCTGTGATGGGCGGGCGTCATTTTGTGCGGGCGCATTTCCCAAAGCGTAACATTAATCCCTTTTTCCGCGGCCTGCCAGGCGGCTTCCGCTCCTGCCAGGCCGCCGCCGATTACGGTAATTTCATGCACGGGGACCCCTCCTGCCTGCTGTCAGCATCTCTTCGCCGGCGTCGCTCTTCTCTTTCTTCTGCCGGGTTTTCTTTGCCTTGGCCTCTTTAATGACGGCTGCACACTTGCTGTTGGCACACTGCAAGGTTTTGCCCTTCAGCACGGTCAGGTAGCCGCAGTAAGGGCATTTTTCCGCCTGCGGTTCGTCCCAGGTCGTAAAATTGCATGCGGGGTAGCTGCTGCAGCCGTAAAATTTTTTGCCGCGTTTCGTCCGGCGCTCAACCAGCGGCCTGCCGCATTCCGGGCAGTCAACTGCCAGCGTTTTAACAATCGGCTTGGCGTAACGGCATTCAGGAAAACCTGGACATGCCAAAAATTTGCCGTAACGTCCCATTTTATAAACCAGGCGCCGCCCGCAGTTGGGACAGGTCTCATCGCTTTCCTCGGGGGCAAGGACAACCTTCTCCATCTTTTCTTCCGCAGCACGCAGGCTGACAACAAAACTGTCGTAAAACTTGCGGATAACTTCCACCCAGTCCAGTTCCCCGGCAGCAATGCGGTCCAGTTCCAGTTCCATCTGGGCGGTAAAATCCACATCCAGAATCTCGGGAAAGAATTCCAGCAGCTGCTCCAGGACCACCCTTCCCAGCTCCGTGGCACGAAAAACTTTATTCTCGCGGACAACATACCCCCGGGTCTGCAGTGTCTCAATAATAGGGGCATATGTGCTGGGGCGGCCGATACCTTTTTCCTCCAGCGCCCGCACCAGCATGGCTTCGCTGTAGGGCGGCGGCGGCTGGGTAAAATGCTGTTCCGGCAAAAGCTGCTTTAAGGCAAGCAGCTCCCCTGCCGCCAAATCCGGCAGCAGCGCTTCCTCCTCCTGCTCCTCTCCGTCATTTCCTTCAGTATATAATTTCATAAAGCCGTCAAATTTAAGCTGTGAACCTGAGGCACGGAACTCATATTTGCCGGCCGTTATTTTTGCCGTCACCGTGTCATAAACGGCGGCACTCATCTGGCTGGCCAGGAAGCGCTCCCAGATCAGTTTGTACAAACGCAGCTGGTCACGTGTCAAATACTGCCTGACTGCGGACGGGGTGCGCAGGACGGAAGTGGGGCGGATTGCCTCGTGCGCCTCCTGCGCTCCCTTTTTTGCCTTATAAACAGGCGGGTTGGCAGGAAGATATGCTTTGCCGAACTCCTCCGCGATATAGGCACGTGCCTCCTGGACGGCAACAGGCGAAACACGGACTGCATCAGTCCGCATATAAGTAATCAGGCCAACCACTCCGTCCGGGCCCAACTGGAGCCCTTCATACAGCTGCTGTGCAATCTGCATGGTTTTGCGGGCGGTAAAGCCAAGCTTGCGCGCCGCTTCCTGCTGCAGGCTGCTGGTAGTAAAAGGAGCTGCCGCTTTCCGCCGGCGCTCCTTTTTGCTAACCTCGGCCACACGGAATTCACTGCCTGCTACCGCTTCCATTACCGCCCGGACTTCAGCCTCGGTGGCCGGCACGGATTTTTTCCCGTTATAACCATGGTAGCGCGCCTTAATCTCCACGTCACTTACGGCAAGCTGCGCCTCAAGCGTCCAGTATTCCTGCGGAACAAAGGCGGCAATCTCGTCCTCGCGCTCCACGATCAGCCGCAGGGCAACAGACTGTACGCGTCCTGCCGACAAGCCTTTTTTTACTTTTTTCCAAAGCAGCGGGGAAATTTTATAACCCACGAGGCGGTCCAGCACACGCCTTGCCTGCTGTGCGTTCACGCGGTTAAGATCTATCGGGCGCGGTTTTTTAAAAGCTTCCTTGACAGCACTTTCAGTTATTTCATGGAATTCCACCCGGCAGGGCTTGTTTTCCCCGATCCCCAGCGCATGTGCCAGGTGCCAGGAAATCGCTTCCCCTTCCCGGTCCGGGTCTGTTGCCAGCAAAACTTTCTTTGCATTTTGGGCCTCTTTGCGCAAAGCTTTTAAAATTTCGCCCTTGCCGCGGATGGTAATGTATTTTGGGGTAAAATTGTTTTCTATATCAATGCCAAGCTGACTCTTGGGCAGGTCAATCACATGGCCCAGCGAAGCCGTCACGCGAAAACGCCTGCCCAGGTATTTTTTTATGGTTTTTGCTTTAGTCGGTGATTCTACAACAACCAGATAGTCTGCCATGCCGCACCCCCAGATAACCTCTCTTTTTATTTATAAGTAGATACACCATTTTTCCCTGCTCTATACGCGCAGAAAAAAATTCCCGGGCAGCTTTTTAATTTTTCCCTCCAGCTCCAGCCGAACCAAAAAAGCATGCAACTCCGCTGCAGACATGCCAGTCAAAGAGGCCAGGCTGTCAAAATGCACCGGTTCGCATTCCAGAGCGGTGAGAACGGCGGCCTCGGGCCCTTCCGCTCCTGCAGGCACCTCTTCGCCGGCTGCCGCCGGTGCCAGTCCCAGGCCCTGCAGGAT
>JAAYMN010000015.1 GCA_012521345.1 Bacillota bacterium | reverse complement strand
GAGCTGTTTGGCGATTTGGAAGCAGTTTTTTACGCGGCCACAGGGCTTAACGTCAATACGGTGTTCACCAAAGAGGTGATCCCGCTGGGAGAGAAGAAGGTGACTGTCATGGAAGCCCTGCGCAGCAGGCCTTTTGGCAAAGTTTATATCATGCTGGGCATCAATGAACTGGGCTGGGCATACCCGGAAATTTTTATCGAGAAATATGCGGAACTGACGCAGGCCATCCTGGAGATCAATCCCCATGCCCTGCTTTATATCCAGTCGCTCTTGCCCGTATCCGCGGAGCGCGACGGGGAAGACGATATTTACAACAATAAAAAAATCCGCCTGTATAATGAACTGCTCCGGGAACTGGCGGCAAAAGAAAAGCTATACTTTCTGGATGTGGCTTCCTGCTTTACCGACGAGGAAGGCAATCTTCCTGCCGGAGCGGCCACTGACGGCATCCACCTGAAGGCGGAATACTGCCGGCGGTGGGCGGAGTACTTGCAGAAACATTTTATTGTCGCGAAGGAGGATGCAGCATGAGCAAAAAGCTTTGCCTGCTGCTCGCGGCGGTGCTTTTGGCGGCGGCCGCCGCCGGCTGCAGCCGCGGCGGGGAAGCGGTGCTGGATGTGGCTGCCTGTGCGGCGGCCCTACGGGAGGAAGTCCCTTTCAGCGATGAACTGGAGCTTTTAAGCGACAACATGGTGGATGTGCTTTACCGGCTGGAGGAAGGCGATGTGGTTAAGCGGCAGGTCTATGTCAGCAGCGGGGCAACGGCGGAAGAAATTGCCGTTTTTGAAACAACCGGGCCGGAAGCAGCCAAACGCGTCAAAGCGGCGGTGGAAGAGCGTATATCGGAGCAGCGGGCGGCCTTTGCCGACTACCTGCCGGCCGAGGTGCCCAAGCTGGAAGACCCGTTTCTGCAGGTGACGGGCCGCTATGTCATTCTGTGCGTCTCCGGCCGCAACGAAGCCGCCAGGAAAGTTGTGGCTGCGCAGCTGAAGCGGTAAGGACAGAGCGATGGTATTCAGCAGCCTGATTTTTCTTTTTGCCTTCCTGCCGGCCGTGCTTGCCCTTTATTATTTGGTGCCGCGGCGTTTGCGCAACCTGGTGCTTTTTCTGGCAAGCCTCCTTTTTTATGCCTGGGGCGAGCCTGTTTACATAGTGCTCATGCTTTTTTCCACCCTGGTGGACTATACCTGCGGGCTGCTTTTGGCCCGGTGCGGGGAGCGGAAGGGACGGGCCCGCCTGGTCCTGCTCGCCTCCATCATAGTCAACCTGGGGCTTCTGGGGTTTTTCAAATATGCTGGTTTTGTCGTGCAGGCGGCAAACAGCATCCTGGGGAGTTCCTTTGCCGTACCGGAGGTGCCGTTGCCTGTAGGAATATCTTTTTACACTTTCCAGACCATGTCCTACACCATTGACGTTTACCGCGGCCAGATTCCGGCACAGCGGGACTTTGTGGCCTTTGGCACCTATGTGTCCCTTTTCCCGCAGCTGATAGCCGGCCCCATCGTCCGCTACCGGGAGGTGGCGGAGCAGTTGCACGGCCGCCGGGAGAATATAGACAGCTTCGGTGCCGGGGCGCGCCGCTTCATCCTGGGGCTGGGGAAGAAGGTGCTTTTGGCCAACAATGTCGGCATGCTGTGGGAGGATGTGCAGTGCCTGGCTCCCGCCGAGCTGACCGTGCTTGCGGCCTGGCTTGGCATTGTTGCCTTTGCCCTGCAGATTTATTTCGATTTCAGCGGCTACTCCGACATGGCCATCGGTCTCGGCAAGATGTTCGGCTTTACTTTCCCGGAGAATTTCAACGCCCCCTACCTGTCCGCCAGTATTACGGATTTCTGGCGGCGCTGGCACATGACCCTGGGCACCTGGTTCCGCGAGTATGTTTATGTGCCGCTGGGGGGGAGCCGGGCAGGGCGGCTGCGACTGGTGCGCAACCTGCTTTTGGTCTGGGCGTTGACAGGCTTGTGGCACGGAGCCAGCTGGAATTTCCTTCTCTGGGGCTTGTATTACGGTGTCCTGCTTGTTGTGGAAAAGCTTTTTCTTTTGTGCCGCCTCGAGCAGGTGCCGCAGTTTGTGCGTCACCTGTATACGCTCTTTTTGGTCCTTTTGGGGTGGGTCTTTTTTGCCATAACGGATTTGCCGGCAGCTTTTGCCTACCTGCAGGCCATGCTGGGAGGCAGTCCTTGGGCCGATACGCAAGCCCTTTACTTCCTCGGCAATTACGGCATCCAGCTGGCGGCGGCGCTTATTTGCTGCCTGCCGCTTAGGCGTGTCGCTCGTGCTGTGCAGGCCGGGCCCCTCCGGCGCTTTTACCTGCCCCTGGCGGGAGCGTTGTATGCCGCGCTGCTTTTTGTCGCTACCGCCTACCTGGTTGACGCCACTTTTAATCCTTTTTTGTATTTCCGCTTTTAGGAGGCCGCCGTGCATAGCTACAACAAGTTTTCCGCAGTCCTTTTAGCCGCATTTCTTGCTTTTTTCGCCTGCCTGGGCCTGCTTTTGCCGGACGACACTTTTTCCGCGGCGGAAAGAAGACAGCTGGCGGAAAAACCTGTGCTGAGCGGGGCAAATCTTGTTTCCGGCCGCTTCGGAGAGGCGGCGGAGAAGTATCTGGCCGATCATTTCCCCCTGCGGGAGCTGTGGCTGCGCCTGAAGACGGCGGTGGAAAAGGCGTGTGGGAAAAAGGAACAGCATGATGTCTATTTCGGCCGGGACGGGTACCTTTTGCAGAAAGCAAACGGTGCGGACACTGAAATCCTGGCCGCCAACCTGGCGGCGCTGAATGAATTTGCCCGTGCAACGGAAGCAGAATGCTATTTTCTTCTGGCCCCCGTTTCTATGCAGGTGTATGCAGACAAGCTGCCGCCCTATGCCCCAAATGAGCTTGAGGGGCTGCCGGCGGCAGTGAAAAAAGGCTTGGCGCGGGAGGTAACATTGATTGACCCGCTGCCGCTCTTTTTGGCCAAAAAAGGTGAAGGCTTGTTTTACCGTACGGACCACCACTGGACGACAAGGGGAGCCTATTATGCCTACGTGGCGGCAGGGGAGGCCCTGGGGTATCAGGGGCTTGCGCCGTCCGCCTTCCGCAAGGAAGTGGCCGCCACCGGCTTTTACGGGACCCTTGCGGCCAGAAGCGGCAGGCGGGATGTGGCGCCTGACAGAATTGAGCTCTGGCTGCCCGCAACAGCGCCCAAAGTCGAGGTGGAATATGTCCAGGCGGGGAAAGTGGCGGACGGCTTTTACGCCCTGGATCGGCTGGAGACTTTTGACCAGTATGCCGTTTTTCTGGACGGAGACCACCCGCAGGTGATAATCCGGACTGATGGCGTCCCCGGGCGCCGCCTGCTGGTGGTAAAAGATTCTTTTGCCAACTCCCTGCTGCCTTTTCTGGCGCTGCATTTTGCCGAAATTCATGTCCTGGACCTGCGCTACTACCACCGCCCGGTCTCGGCTTACCTGCAGGAAAACAAGATTGCGGAAGTGCTTTTCCTGTACAACAGCCTCACCGTCACCGGCGAGCGGGTGCTGCAGAAGCTGTCATAAAAAATCGCCCGCCTCAGGCATTTGACCCGCCGGTTTGCGGCTTTGTACCGCCCTTGTGCCGGGATAGGCAACGTAAGGTGTACATGCCTTTTGATGAAAAACGCCGGCAGGATTCTCGATGCGGACTTCCTGCCGGCGTTATTTTTGCTGCCGCATGATGGTCAGCGGCCGGCCGAACTGGCCGAAAAGCTGCTTGTTTTTGCCCAACTCCAGGATGTGTTCATAGAGTCCGGGAGCCAGCCGCAGGATTGTGTTAATTTTTTCAGCCATTGTTTCCTTGTCTTTTGTCAGGCTGACAAATAAATCGCAGAGCATCTTGTTTTTCCACTGGATCATACGGTCCGTGTCAGGGTTCCGCGTGCCGGGCTGGGGGGTGCGCGGAGTGTCAAAGAGCAGAGAGATGCTGTTGCCGCTGATGCTGTATTCCTGCCTGTCGTAGCCTGCTTCTTCCAGGCCGCGGCGAAATACGGCCAACATCTGCCCGTCCTTCAGTGTGAGGCAAATTTCCATGGACAGTTCTTCCGGGTTGGCAAAGCCGCCCAGGATGAAGCCTGTCAGCCACCAGTGCCTGTCGCGCCGCGTAAAGAGCGGCTTGTCATGATAATAAAGGGTGCAGGCCATCTCCAGCAAATCCAGGTCGCTTGCACAGTCAAAGAAGGGGCCGCTGTAAATGCCCGGTATTTCAATGTCCTCCCTGTCCGTGTTGTAGACGCCGATTTCACAGCCCAGTGCCATGGCATACTGGCCTTTCCAGAATTCAATCAGCCAGCGTTTGCCCGCGTATGGAAAATAAATGGGTTCGCAGTCCAGGATCATGTGCAGCGGGGCCAGCAGTTCGTCATAAAGGCGGAAATAGCCGAAATTGCGCTGCCAGGCATTGAGACGGGAGAAAAAAATGTTCTGCCCGGGGTCATACCGATAGCCGGCGGCGGCAATGGCCAGGTCCAGGCCGGGGTCGCCCGTGGAAAGCGGTGCGGCCATGCTCATCCCTCCAGTGAATGGTTTACAGTACCAGCATATTTGCCCGCCGCCCGCTTTGCCACTGTCGCCTGCACCCTTACGGTTATTTCTTTTCCCGACTGTCCAATACGGGTAAAATTGCATATACTGCAGCATGAAAAGATTTGTCATTATCCAACCGCGCTTTCAGATTGCCGGCCATATGGAACTAGTGGAAGCGACCGCCGAGGTAATGCTTGGGGACGGTAAAACCGCCGCCTACCGGCTGCTTTACAGCAAAGACCCGCAAACGGGCATGCTGCTGGCGGAGCTTGTGGCCCACGGTTCACGGGATGCGGACCTGCCTTATTCCGGGGGGTATATCCTTACGCTGTGGCATTTTCACCACCCCTGGTCGCACCGCGGCTATCTGACCCGGAAAAGCTCGGCCGATGTTTTTGCCGGCCTATGTGAACGGGCGCAAAAACTGTGGCAGGCGGGCGAGACGGGCAGGGCTGCCTGGCAGTTGGGCCGCGCGCTGCATCTTTTGCAGGATATTTTTATCCCGCAGCACAGCGCCCTCACGGGCTGCTATGGCCATGCCGCGCTGGAAAAATGGCTGACAAAGGACTGGAAAAAGTACCGGGTAACAAGCGGAGGCTGCTACAGCTGGTCCCGGGAATTTTGCCGGGAGGACGGGACCTGCCACAGGCTGAATAGCCAAAGTTTCTCTGACTGGATAGACCTGGGCGCCCACCTTTCCTTCCCCTGGTTTGAAAGCTACTTTGCCAAAGGAGGTTTTACGGAAGAAACATTCCGGCAGGTGGCTCCGCTGGTTATCCCCCATGTTCTACGTTTCAGCGCCGGCTTCTTGCAGAAAATTTTTACCGACCTGGCAGCCGGTGCCGGTAGATGACAGGGAAAGGCAGCGCCCGCAGCGAAATAAAAAGGAAACTTGTGCTGCGGAGGGATCACTGTGATTACCGGTATGGAAGGCGCCTTCAGCCTGAAAGGGAAAACGGCATTTATTACAGGCGGCAACCGTGGCATCGGCAAGGGCATTGCCCTGGCCATGGCCCAGAGCGGAGCCAATGTGGCCATTATGGCCCGGGCGGAAAAGAAGGCGGAGGAGACGTTGGCCGAACTGGCTGCCTGGGGCGGCACACACCGTTTTTACAAGGGGGACGTGACGGACTTTGCCGGCGCCAAGGCGGCCGTGGAAAAGGCAATAGAAGATTATGGGAAAATTGATATCCTGGTCAACAACTCCGGCATCGCCCGGGTGGGGCCCGTCCTTGACATGGACGAAAACCTGAAGGACTGGTATGACGTCATTAATGTCAATTTGCACGGCGTCTTTGTGATGAGCTACCTGGTGGGCAGACATATGCGGGACACAGGCGGCGGGGTTGTGATTAACATTTCTTCCAATGCAGCCCAAATAGTCAATCTTCCCCTCTTCCACAGCGCCTACAGCACGGCCAAGGCCGGCGTGGACAGGCTGACGAAAATGCTGGCCGTGGAATGGGCCCCCTATAATATCCGCGTGAACGCCATTGCTCCCGGTTATACTTATTCCGACTTGATGCAAAAAGGGGAAGAGCACGAAGGCTTTCTGAAGGAAATACTGGCCAAAACGCCGACCGGCCGTTTCGGGGAGCCTATTGAAGTGGGCGCGCTGGCCGTCTTTCTGGCTTCCGAGGCTGCCGGTCAGATTACGGGAGCGGTGGTCACCATTGACGGCGGCTATTCCCTGCCGCGCTGAAGCTTTACAGACAAACCCGGTTAGTCCGCAGGAAAGGAGAAGCGGCGGTGGTAACCTGGAATCCCTGGCACGGCTGTCATAAAATCAGTGCCGGCTGCCGGAACTGTTACGTTTACCGTATTGACGCCCGTTTCGACAGGGACAGCACCAAAGTGGAGAAAACGGCAAATTTCAACCTGCCGCTGAAGCATGGCCGTGACGGCAGGTATAAACTGCGGGGCGGCGAGACTGTATATACCTGCCTGACATCGGATTTTTTCCTGCCCGAGGCTGACGGCTGGCGGGCTGAAGCCTGGCAGATGATCCGCCTGCGGCAGGATTTGCATTTTGTCATTATTACCAAGCGCATTGAGCGTTTTTATGTTAATTTGCCGGCAGACTGGGGCGGGGGATATGGGAATGTCACCATCTGTGTCACGGCGGAAAACCAGGACAGGGCGGACTTTCGGCTGCCGCTGCTTTTGGCACTGCCTGCCAGGAACAAGGAAATTGTCTGTGAACCGCTTTTGGAAGAAGTGGACCTGTCGCCCTACCTGACCCCGGAAATCGGCCTGGTGGTAGCGGGAGGAGAGTCGGGCGACAATGCCCGGGTCTGTGATTATGAATGGGTGCTGAAAATCCGTGAACAGTGCCGCCGGGCAGGCGTCCCCTTTTATTTCAAGCAGACAGGAGCGGTTTTCCGCAAAGACGGCAGGATTTACCGCATCCCGCGCCGGCTGCAGCATGCCCAGGCACAGAAGGCCGGGATCGACCTGCCGTAAAACACCACCGCGGTGCGGATCTCAAAAAGATCAGTTGAAGAGCTACAGAAGGGGCTGATGAAGATGACGATGCTTTTGTATGCAGCGCCTTATCCCCTGCGGGAGGAAGACAGGGAGCGGCTTGTGCGGCTGGACTGCGTGGTTCTGGAAAGCACGCCGCAGACGGGGCCGGTGGCCGGGATGGAGCAGGCCGAAGTTTTTGTCGGCATGGGGCATTTTCTTGCCGCCCGCCTGGACGACATGCCGGCGCTGAAAATGGTCCAGTTGTGCAGCGCCGGGTATGACCAGGTCCCCCTGGAAAAACTGCGGGCGCGGGGGATTACACTTTGCAATGCCCGCGGGGTTATGAGCATCCCGGTGGCGGAATGGGTGCTGCTGAAAGTGCTGGAAATATACAAGGATACACGTTATTTTCTCGCCGTGCAAAAGGAACGGCGCTGGCAGATGAAGACAGATTTGCAGGAGCTTTACGGGAAAACAATGGGCATTATCGGTACGGGCAGTATCGGCACGGAAGTAGCCAAGCGGGCGCAGGCTTTCGGCTGCAGGGTGATCGGCCTGAATACCCGCGGGGACAAGCGTCCTTATTTTGACAGCTGCCTGCCGCGCACAAAACTGGCGGAACTTCTGGCGCAGTCGGACATTGTGGTCCTGGCCCTGCCTTACAGCCCCTCTTCCCACCACCTTTTGCACAGGGAAACACTGCGGTATATGAAAGACGATGCCGTGCTTGTCAATATTGCCCGGGGCGGGGTGATTAATGAAGATGACCTGCTGGCGCACCTGGAAAGCGGCAAACTGCGCGGCGCGGCCCTGGATGTATTTTCCCGGGAGCCGCTGCCGGCGGAGAGCCCCCTGTGGCAGCATGAACGTGTGCTGGTAACTCCCCATAATTCTTTTGCTTCCGGGCAGGTGCAGGAACGCTTGCGGGAGCTTGTCCTGGCAAACCTGGAAGCCTACATCAAGGGACTGCCGCTGCGCAATTTGGTGCTGTAAAAAAAAAAAGGAAATAACTGTTGCGCTGCATTAGCCGTGGACTTGACTTCTTGATTTGGCTGAAACTGCAGGGATATTAAGCAGGGATATTATTGAGCAAGCGGTTTTGCAGGCGGGGCTGTGCCTCATGCCGGCTGACGGCGCACCGGCCTTGCCGGCCCGGCTTGTGGCAATGATGGAAACTGTACCGGTGTACAATGGCAACAAGGAAATGAAGGTTCATAGGCGAATACAAAAACTTTGGAAAAACAATTTGGCAACGGGCTGCAGGAGGAAGAGATGATGCACAAAAAATGGTTGCAGATACTGGCAGTTTTATTTTTATGTATTTTATTGCTGTACGGTTGCGGTAAAAAAACGGACGAGCCCCCGGTTATCAACCCGGCAGAAGAGCAGCCGGAGCCGGACCCGGATCCGGAAGAACCTCTTGAGGACCCTGAAATAACCCTGGAAAAGGTAACCCCGGCCTGTGTGGTCATTGACAACCATGCTGCCGCCAGGCCTCATTCGGGCTTGCAGGAAGCCACCATTGTGTATGAGTTTCTGGCGGAAGGCGGGATTTCGCGCCTGATGGCTGTTTTTGACAGGGTGCTGGATGAAGGCCTTGTCATCGGTCCTGTCCGCAGCCTGCGCCCCTATTTTGCCGAGACGGCTCTGGAATATGGCGGGGCGGTAATGTATTCCGGCATGTCCTTCCGGACGGAGCAGCTCATTGCCGGGATGCCCCTGAAGAAAATCAGCGCCGACAAGTATTTCTGGCGGGACAAAAACCGCAAGGCGCCCCACAATCTTTACACCGACCTGGGGAAGCTGTATGACGGCCGGGGACCGTCGGATGTGGAAATAGTAAAGTTTTTGCCGGCTGAGCTTCCTCCCGGTGAAGAAGGCAGGGAGTTGGAAGTAGTCTACAGCAAAGACACTGTCATCCGCTATACCTACGATGAGGAATGTAAAAGCTACCTCCGTTTCCACGGCAGCACGCCCCATACCGACCGGGAAACGGGAGAGCAATACCGGGCAACCCGGGTGATTGTGCGCAAAAACCGTCATACTGACGTGGAGAACGGTCTGGTTAATATTGACCTTGACGGTTCCGGCACTGCCGTGTTGTACGAGCTGGGTCAAAAATATGACATCACCTGGGAGAAAACAGGCGGCAAAACAAGCTACCGTTTTGCCGACGGTACGGAAGTGGACCTCCGCGCCGGTACCACCTGGATTCAGGTTGTGCGGTAAAAAGAGCTTGAGAAAGCTTTTTCCCTTTGCCTGAGATTTTACCCCCTGTCCTGGCGCAAGATTTGCCCATCTTGCAGCAAATGTAATATGCTGGGGTGCGGAGGGTATCTTTATGGACTATCTGAAAGTATTCATCATGTCGACTTTGCCTGTTGTGGAGCTGCGGGGAGGCCTGCCCCTTGGCATTTCGCTGGGACTTGCAGTGTGGGAAGCCTTTCTCTGCAGCTACCTTGGCAATATTGTCATTATCCCTCCGTTTTTATGGGTGCTGGAGCGGCTGGAAAAGTTTATAGCTAAAAACAGGGTAACAGCTCCTTTTTATCAGATCATGCTGCGAAAAGCCGTGAAAAAGAAAGAATTGTTTGCCCGCTACGGCAAATACGCCCTTTTTATCTTTGTGGCTGTGCCGCTGCCCACAACAGGGGCCTGGACGGCTTGCGTGGCCGCCCGTTTTTTCCGTATTCCATCAAGGCAAGCCTTTGCGATTATCAGCCTGGGGGTTTTGGCGGCAGGATTGATTATGCTTGCCATGACGTGGTTTGTTATCGGGTTTAGCCTGGGTTGAAAGGGGCATACTAGTTTTTATTATTTTAGACAGATAGAGGAAGAGTGCAATGACTGGACGGACAATGATCAAATCTGCCGGCATTGTGACGGTGCTGCTTTTTTTGTCCCGCCTGTTTGGTTTTGCCCGGGAAGCAGCAATTGCCGCCTGCTACGGAACAAGCTGGTTGACGGATACCTATTTTGCGGCGGCCAGTATCCCGAGCATTCTTTTTTTGGCTTTTAACGATGCGATTAAAACCGCCTTTATCCCGGTTTACGGCGATTACCATGACAAAGAGGAAGGCAATTCCCTTGCCCTGGCCGTGTTTCTTGGCCTGGGAGGTATTTTGCTTTTAGCCAGTATTTTGCTGGTAATTTTTGCACCCCTGGTCATGCGGCTGGTTGTCCCAGGTTATTCCGGCGTCCAGTATGAGCTGTCTGTTACCATGGCCAGGATCATGCTGCCGGGCCTTTTGTTTTTGGGTTTGGCCGGCCTTTGCAGCGGCGTGCTGAATATAAAAAAGAATTTTGTCATTCCTTCTCTTACCGCCTTTCCCAATAATCTGGTAATCATTGCGACCGTCCTGCTTTTGGGCAAACGCTTTGGCATTATGGCCCTGGTCTGGGCCACAGCGGCCGGCTTTGCCCTGCAGTTTCTGATCCAGGTGCCTGCCGTGGCACGGCACGGCATTTTTACGGCGCGAAAAGCGGCCTGGCGTCACCCGGCCATAAAACGCATGGCGGTCTTGCTTGTCCCGGTGTTGATCGGCAGTGCCACCGTAGAATTAAAAACACTGACTGACAAAATCTTCGGCAGTTTTCTGGCGGAACAGAGCATTTCTTATCTAAACTATGCCGCCAAGATTTATTCCCTGCCGGGCGGCATTCTTGTCCTTGCCCTGCTGACGGTGATTTACCCGACGATGGTGGAACTGTATTACCGGCGGGAGATGAAAGAGTTTAAGGAAACTGTCTGTCAGGGTACCGGGCTGATGATTCTGCTCATGTTCCCCATTATGGTGGGCATGATGGTGCTCAGCACCCCTATAGTGCGCCTGATCTACGAACGTGCTGCCTTTGATGCACAGGCAACGCACAATACGGCTTATGCCCTGATCTTTTACAGCCTGGGGCTTTTGCCTTCCGGGGTCATGCTTTTGTTCAACCGGGCTTTTTATTCCACCAAGGACACAAAAACGCCCATGTATTTCTCTTTTTTCACCACGCTGTTGAACGTGGTTTTAAACTGGCTCCTGATGAAGCCGCTGGCTTACGGCGGTCTGGCCCTGGGGACATCCCTTTCCCTTTATTTCGGAGCAATCGGCATGGCGGTCGCCCTGCACAGGCGGATTGGCCCCTATGGCGTGTCGCAGATTCTGGATACTCTCTGGAAAGCGGGCGTTGCTTCTCTCTTCATGGGGGCGGCGGTCCGGTTTGCCCTGCCGTACCTTGAGGGAGGCGGGTTCCTGCTGCAGGCGGCGCGGCTGGGCATAGTGATCATGATGGGTGCGCTGGTTTATTTTGTTTTGGCTTATATTTTGAAAATCAGGGAGCTTGAATTGGCGCTCTCATTGCTTTGGCGCCGCATCAGCCGGGGATGAAACAAAAGACGAGCTTGCCCCTTCCGGGGCAAGTTTTTTTTGGCATTTTCTTTGCTTTTATGCAGACTGTTGTACATATTTGTCACCGTGCAGGCAATGCTATAGGCAAAGAATGATGCTGAAAGGAGTGTCTAAATGAACGGGAGGAAGCTGGCCGCCCTTGGCCTTGTTTTGTTGTTATTCCTATTGTCTTTGGCCGGCTGCGCCGGCGGCAACACCGATAAGGAAAAAAACGGACAGCAAAACGAACCGCCTGCCCAACAGGAAACGGAAGCACTGGACATTAATGCCCTGACGGCACAGTGGGTGGAATCGAGCCACAGCAATATCCTGCTTTCACCCGCCCAGCGCGACGGCTGTGTCCTCTGCCATGACGGCGGTGCTTTTGCCGCCAACCAGTCTGAAATAGGCGAACTGGACCGTGATTTTAACGTCAGCATTGACTGCCGGGCCTGCCATACAGGCCGGGGCGTCGAGTTAATGGAGGCGGGGACGGTAGACATCCCGTCTGCGGAAAACGTGAAAGGCGGGACAGGTGCCTTGTGCATGTCATGCCACAACTCGCGCCACGCCGGCGATGTGAAGGACGCCGAGCGTTCCGCGCCGCACAAAAGCAGCCAGGCCGATATTTTTACCGCCACGGGCGGAATCAGGGCGGAGGATTTCAATTATGGCAGCACAGGTGCGCACGCAGGGATAGAAAACAGCTGTGTGGGCTGCCACCTGACGGAGACAAAGGAAGGCTTTGCCTCCCACACCTTTGAGGTGGAGAGCGTGCAGGCAGCCTGCGGCCAGTGCCACCAGGGCATTGCGGATACCAACCTGGCGGCGGGCGGCGATTATGACGGCGACGGCAAACAGGAGGGTCTGCAGTCAGAAGTGGAAGGGCTGCTTTCCCTGGTAGCCGAGGCGGTGAAGGAGAAAACAGGCGGCGGGGAAATCTCTTCATCTCACGGCTCTGTGGTCATAACCGGCGCAGACGGTGAAGAAATGGCGGAAATACCGGATGATATTTACCAGGCGGCCTACAACTACCTCTTGGTATCATCGGACGGCAGCCTGGGCGTCCATAACCCCACCTATACGGTACAACTGCTGCAGCAATCTTATAAACGGCTCACGGGCAAAGATGTCCCCGGCGCAAAGATGAAATAAAGAAACGGCTTTCAGGTCGAGGCCTGAAAGCCGTTTCAGTGTTTGGGGCGGGGAAAGCGCGCCACCCGGCGGACGGCCGCCTGCCGTCCCGCGCGCCTGAGGCGGCCAAGCCGCCGGGCAAAAAAGACGGCTGTCGCTACTGCCACAAGCGTGATACAGGCGGTGCGCAGTCGCTGCAGGAAGGACGAAGGCGAGAGCGGCAGGGCCAGAACCACCCGGCCAACCACCGCAGTGTGGGCCACAGGCTCGCTGTCCGCGGAGACGTTGGCATCACCCCGTGTCCGGTAAAAAAAGCTGCCGTCATACTCCAGTTCCGTCACGCGGTGGGTGATATACTCATCACCCAGCCGGTAGGTGATAATGTCGCCGGGGTCATAAAGCCTGCTTTTATCCGTGTCAATGACAATGATACAACCGACGGGAAGCGCCGGTTCCATGCTCCCGGAAACCACGCAAAAAAACTTGTAGCGGGAAAAAAGATCCCGCAGGACAAGACCGCCCTGCACCAGAAAACAGGACACAAGCAGGACTGCAAGTACCGGGCAAAGGGTCCGGGCAAAACGCCGGGAAAGCATCATGGCAGGCACCAGAGCAAAAGCGGCTCCCTGTAGCGGATAATAAAAAGATAGAATTGCCACCAGCAGAAAAAGTGGCACAAGAGGGCGGCCAGGCACAGGGTCACAATGGCCAAAGTGTACGTCCGCCGGGCAGATTTTCCCGGTGCGGGTGCTGTCCACCTGTACATATGCATGCCTCGCTTTCTGCACTACGGGCTATTATATAAAACTGCGCCTGCGAAGTCCCAAGAATGCTGACGGCAGGCGGCGGTAAAAACCGCGCCGGGAACACAAAAAAACTGCCGCGGAGGCAGTATTTTCCGGTTCATGACAATAACCGGCAAAAAAGCTGTCTGCATTTGCTTTTTCCGCTTTTACAGCAGTCCCCGGACAATTTGCCTGCAGAGCCCGCAACGACCTTCGCGCCGGCTGTCAGACATCCCTGCCGGTTCCTCCGGCAGCAACATCTGCCAACCTTTGCCCGACAGGCACACGTACCTGCTTGGCCTTGCACAGTCTGCAAGCGGCAGCTCAAGGCTGCTGTACAAAATGTCTGCAGGACTTCGGCACATGTGGCTGTCTGCGCTCAACCTGCGGACATCCCCGGCCGCTTTGTGGCAGCGGAGACGCCTGCAGATCTTCCCTCCGGCCGCAGGCGAGCCTCCCGGACCCGCCTGCGACCTTCGGCCGACCGCTGCGGAACCGTCAAGCCCCGCAACGATCTTGGCCCGGCCGCTGCGGACCCTGCACCCTTAGTTTGGCCGAAAGCCATGGAAATATGTATGCAATGATTTATGGGAATATTTGCTCCTCCGCCCGCGACACTGTATACTTAATAAAAAAAAGCCGTCCTTTAACTGGGCAGCCAGCAGGATTCAAGAAAAACAGGTTCCAGTTGTTTTTCTTCAATGGCATGGGCAACAGTTTCCACCAGCAAATCAAGCCGGGAGAGGTAAATCTGTTTGCCGCCGTGCAAAGCCGGGCCGAAGGGGACAAGAAAAATACTTTTCAGGCTTAGGATTTGCTGGACATTTTGCAGCAGGTTCTCCGAGTCGCCGTTGGCCACCAGGGCCAGCACAACGGGCCGGCCGCTCTGCAAGTGTTTAACCGGTTTGGCCAAGGAGACGGAGGTGGTGCGAGCGTTGACCAGTCTGGCCAGAAAGTTGCCCGGGCAGGGGGCAACTACCAGCAAGTCAAAAGGAGCCTGGTTGTCGCCTGCTACTTCCTCCGCCAGGGTGGTGGCCACCAGTTCACGGCCGGTAATCTCCTCCAGCAGCCTTTTTGTTTCCCGATATTGTTCATCCGTTTCCGGGTGATCAGATGTTGCCAGAAACAGAGGGTAGATTTCTGCTCCCGCCGCCACCAGCTTGCGGATTTCCTCCAGGACGGCGGGCAGGGAAAAATGCCCTTCAGGCAAAGCGAAACCAATCTGTTTTCCTTGTAAGCGCATAAAAGTTCCCCCTTCACAATGCAGTAATATATATGCAGTGCAAAGGGGGTTCGTGCCTGTCCGGCAATGACTACAGGTCGAGGATATTTTCCAGGCCGTAGATAACGCCTTCTCGCTTCATGATTTCTTTCACGGCCAAAAGGACGCCGGGCATGAAAGAGGTCCTGTCCGTACTGTCGTGGCGGATAGCCAGCGTCTGGCCCGTGCCGCCGAAAATCACTTCCTGATGAGCTACAAAACCCGGGAGGCGCACACTGTGGATCCTGACTCCGGACAAATTGCCGCCGCGGGCCCCTTCCACCTTCTCCAGTTCTTCAATCTCCCGCCGCACTTCACGGCTGCGGGCGGCGGCAATCATTTCCGCCGTTTTGATGGCCGTTCCCGAAGGGGCATCAACTTTTTGGTCGTGATGCAGTTCAATGATTTCCGCTTCCGGCAGGTAGCGCGCCGCCAGGCGGGCAAAATGCATCATCAGCACCGCCCCGAGGGCGAAGTTGGGAGCGATGAGGGCACTGATCCCGTATGTGGCGGACCAGGAACGGATTTTCTCCAGGTCACCGCCGGTAATGCCCGTGGTGCCCACCACCGGGCGGACGCGGTTTTTCATGGCAATTTCGATATTTTGCATCACCGTGAAGGGTGAGGTAAAGTCAATGAGAACGTCCGGCCTGCTTGCCTGCAGTGCAGGCTCCAGCTCCCGGGAGATGCTAAGAGCAGGCATCCCCGGTACGGCAAGGACAGCGTCGCTTTTGTCTTTGGCAATATCAACGGCGGCAACCAGTTGCAGTTCGGGGTCGGCTGCCACAGCCGCCACTACAGTTCTGCCCATTTTTCCCAGCGCGCCGCTGACGGCTACTTTAATTGTCATGTATGTAAACCTCCTTGCATCCAATCCGGTTACTAGCATTTTCTTACATTCCCTGCCGCTTGTCAAGAGAGCCTGCATGTATTTACTGCCGCAGGGAATGCTAAAAATAGACAATGCTATTTTTCCTATCGGACGGTATTTCAGACTTTGAGGAGGCTGACGGATGACAGTAAAAATCGGGATCAACGGCTTCGGCCGCATCGGCCGCAATACTTTCCGCGCCCTGCATAACAGCGACAAGCTGCAGGTGGCAGCCATTAATGACCTGACTGACAATGCCACACTGGCTCATCTTTTGCTTTATGACTCCCTTTACGGCCCCTTCCCGGGGGAAGTGGCCATCCAGGGCGACAACCTGGCTGTGGACGGGAAGGAGATTCAGATCCTGTCCGAGGCGCAGCCGGAGAAGCTGCCATGGGGCAAGCTGGGTGTTGAGATCGTTATTGAAGCCACGGGACGTTTCCGGACCAGGGAAAGCGCGGGCCGGCACCTGGCAGCCGGGGCAAAAAAAGTCATTGTTACCACGCCGGTCAATGACGCCGACCTGATCGTGGTGATGGGGATCAACCATGACCGCTACGAGCCGTCACAACATGCCGTCCTTTCCAACGCGTCCTGCACCACCAATGCGCTGGCACCCGTGGTAAAAGTGCTGCACGAACAGTTTGGCATCGAGCAGGGCCTGATGAATACCACGCACGCTTACACCAACGACCAGAGGCTGCTTGATTTGCCCCACAAGGACTTGAGACGGGCGCGGGCTGCCCAGCTTTCCATGATCCCCACCAGTACGGGAGCCGCCAGCATTATTGGCCGCATTATGCCTGAGCTGGATGGCAGAATTGACGGCTTTGCCGTACGCGTTCCCACGCCCACAGTTTCCCTGGTGGATTTTGTTGCCCGGCTGCAAAAACCGGCAAGCAGGGAAGAGATTAACGCCGCCCTGAAAGCGGCGGCCGCAAGCGAAAAGCTGCGCGGCATTCTGGGCTACAGTGACAAACCGCTTGTCTCCATTGATTATAAAGGGAACACCCATTCCAGCACGGTGGACAGCCTGCTGACACAAACCATCGGCGACCGCCTGGTGCGTGTGGTTGCCTGGTATGACAACGAATGGGGCTATTCCCACCGCGTTGCCGACCTGGCCCGCTACGTGGCAGAGCAGGGATTCTGACCGGTGGGACGGTTGTCGGCAGGAATATGTCCGGCCGGACGGAATTATACTGGTAAGGCAAGGAAACTGTTTTATGCCCTCTGACGCAACTTTTTTCCGGGAGGATTTGCATGACAGAGATTACATTTGGGACAGACGGGTGGAGAGCCGTCATTGCGGATGGCTTTACTTTTGCCAATGTGCGGTGTGTGACGCAGGCCATTGCGCAGCATTTGCGCAACCAGGGACTGGCGGAACGCGGCGTTGTTGTCGGTTATGATACGCGTTTTCTGGCGGATCAGTTTGCCCGGGTGGTGGCGGAGGTCATGGCGGG
>JAAYMN010000014.1 GCA_012521345.1 Bacillota bacterium | reverse complement strand
CATGCAACAGTAAGCCAAGATAAGGAAATAACCTGATTGACCCGGGTCAATCAGGTTATTTCCTAAGTAGCATCCCAATAAATGGCAGCAAGAGGCAGGCAATGATGGGAAATTTCACTAACGCTCAAACAGGAGACAGCAGAGAGAGTCGAAAAGTGTTTTCTGTCAGCGTGATAAAGGAGTGTAAACAAGCATGATCAATAAAGACGAGCTTCTGGAAAAGGCGAAAAAACCGGGCCAGGATGCGCTGCGCCTGCACCCGTTTTACCGTGGCAAAATTGAGGTGGACCTGAAAGCCAGTGTACGCAACTATGACGATTTCAGCATCTGGTATTCTCCCGGCGTCGCGGCTCCCTGCAAAGACATTGCCGCCAATCCGGAAAAAGTTTTTGAGCATACAAACAAGGGCAATTTTGTCGCCGTTGTTTCCGACGGGACACGCGTCCTCGGCCTGGGCGACATCGGTCCGGAAGCCGCCATGCCCGTTATGGAAGGCAAGGCTCTGCTTTTCAAATACCTGGGCGGCGTCGACGCCTTCCCCATTTGTGTTGATACCAAAGACCCCGAGAAACTGATTGAATTTGTCAAAATGCTGCAGCCTTCTTTCGGCGGCATCAACCTGGAGGATATTGCCCAGCCTAAGTGCTTTGAAGTCCTGGCCCGCCTGCGCAAGGAATGCCGCATTCCCGTATGGCATGACGACCAGCAGGGGACGGCGACCGTGACGCTGGCCGGCCTGATCAACGCCCTGCGCTGCGTGAAAAAAGACCTGAAAGATGTTAAAATTGCCTTTATCGGCGCCGGTGCCGCCAACGTCTGCATCTCCAACCTGATTTTCTTTGCCGGTGCGGACCCGGCAAAATGTTTTGTGGTGGACAGCAAAGGCATCCTGCATAAAGGCCGCATTGATGAGCTGAAGGACAAATACCCGCAAAAAGCCGACCTGGCCGCCAGGACAAATGCGGAAGGCCGGACCGGCGGCATTGCCGAAGCCATGGAGGGCTGCGACGTAGTCATCTCGCTCGCGCAGTCCGGGCCGGATGTAATTAAGAAAGAATGGATTAAAGCCATGGCCAAGGATCCCGTTGTTTTTGCCTGTGCCAACCCGATTCCGGAAATCTGGCCCTGGGAAGCAAAAGAAGCGGGTGCTTACATCGTTGCTACCGGCCGCTCCGACTTCCCCAACCAGGTCAACAACTCCATCTGCTTCCCCGGTATTTTCCGCGGTGTGCTTGATGTCCAGGCTTCGACCATTACTGATGAAATGTGTGTCACCGCAGCCTACACAATTGCCGACCTGGGCGTGGAAATCGGCATGGGTCCCGACAACCTGCTGCCTACCATGGACAATGTGGAAGTATTTATCCGCCAGGCTGTTGACGTGGGCATGAAAGCCATTGAACTCGGCATTGCCAAGAAGGTAATGACGAAAGCTGAACTCCGTGCCAAAGCGGAAGCTGCCATCTACCGTGCACGCAATGTCACCAAGATGCTGATGGAGCAAAACTTTATTCCCGCACCTCCCGAAGAGTAAAAAACGGCACGCCCAAGGCTCCGGAGGAGAAAAACCAGCTCGCCGGCCGGGGCAGCGAGCTGCACCGGCCGGCTTTTATGTAACTAAGCAGTGGGAGGATGAACGATGAAAGAAATTCATGTCGATAAGATTGTCGATGCGGTGGAAGAACTCTGTCTGACTGCCGCTTATGATCTGGGCAAAGATGTGGAAGATTGCATTATTGCCAGCAAAGAAAAAGAAGAATCTGATTTCGGCAAATATATCTTTGACCAAATACTGGAAAATATCCGCTATTCACGTGAAGAGCGCCTTGCGCTCTGCCAGGACACAGGCGCAGCCGTCTTTTTTATTGAACTGGGACAGGACGTGCATATTGTGGGCGGCAGCCTGAAAGACGCCATCAATGAAGGCGTCCGGCGCGGTTATAAAAATGGATATTTGCGCAAATCCATGGTCATAGATCCCGTCTTCAACAGGAAAAACACAGGTGACAACACACCCGCCATTATTCATATAGATGTCGTCCCGGGCGACAAGCTGAAAATCATCCTGATGCCCAAGGGCGGCGGCAGCGAGAATATGGGAAGACTGGCCATGCTCAAACCGTCCGACGGCTTGGCCGGCGTGAAAAAATTTATTGTTGATACTGTGAAAATTGCCGGCGGCAACCCCTGCCCGCCGGTGGTGGTTGGCGTTGGCATTGGCGGAACGATGGAAATGACGACTCTGCTGGCGAAAAAAGCATTGGGCAGAAAGCTGGGCGAACCCAACCCGAACCCGCAGTATGCACAGCTGGAAAAGGAACTGCTTGAGGAAATCAACAATACGGGCATCGGGCCGCAGGGGCTTGGCGGCCGCATCACTGCCCTGGCAGTTCATATTGAATATTTTCCCGCCCATATTACCGGCCTGCCCGTGGCAGTCAACCTGAACTGCCATGCGTCTCGCCATGCGGAAGTAGTCTTGTAAAGGGGGAGTAAGAATGTCGGAAATTAAAAAAATTACCACACCGCTTACTGACGATGTCATAGATTCACTGCAAACCGGCGATCGTGTGGAAATTACCGGCGTGATCTATACTGCCAGGGACGCGGCGCACAAACGCCTGGTGGAGAATTACGAGGCAACCGGAGAGCTGCCTTTTGACCTGAAAGGGCAGATTATTTACTACGTGGGTCCCTGCCCGGCCAAACCTGGTCAGGCCATGGGTCCCTGCGGCCCCACCACCAGTTTCCGCATGGATGCCTATACGCCCGCTGTGCTTGGCCTCGGCCTGAAAGGCATGATCGGCAAAGGGCAGAGGAGCAAAGATGTGGTGGATGCCATGATTAAGCATAAAGCCGTTTATTTTGCCGCCATTGGCGGTGCGGCGGCCATCATTTCCAAGTCGGTGAAAAAGGCCGAGATTGTGGCGTATGAAGACCTGGGGCCGGAAGCTATCTACAAAATTGAAGTGGAGAACTTCCCGTGCATAGTTGTGACAGATGCCAAGGGCAATGACTTGTATGTAACCGGGCCCCAGAAATATGCAAGATAAATTTATCCAGTCTGCCAGGACAGGGACGGACACTGTTTCGTCCCTGTTTTTTTGCTCCTTCCCTGCACCTGGCTGCGCATACCTATTGGACCGGGAAAAGAGACTTCAGGTTATTGAAAAAACAGCGTCAAGCTGGTTTATGACCGTGAGCTTGACGAATACGTAGACAATACAGTGATAGATTACTCCTCCGGACTTTTCAGGAAAGGGTTTTACCTCAGGGGAAGACGCTTTTCTTCCTGCTAAGAGCAATATAGAACAGCCGCGGCAAGCCGCGGCTGTTTCGTTTTACCGGTCTATCCGGGGCAGTGTGGCAAAGCCTTTTTCCAGTTCCTCATTGGTGGGAATATGGTCGCTTAAAGTACCTTCGTTGTAGCTGCGGTAAGCCGACAGGTCAAAGTAGCCTGTCCCGGTGAGACCGAAAAGTATGGTTTTCTTTTCACCGGTTTCTTTGCATTTCAGCGCTTCATCAATGGCCACTTTCAGGGCATGGGCCGACTCCGGAGCCGGCAGGATGCCTTCATGGCGGGCAAATATGGTAGCGGCGGCAAATACTTTTGTCTGTTCAACGGCGCGTGCTTCAATGTAGCCGTCATGGTACAGCTTGGAGATGATGCTGCTCATGCCGTGGTAGCGCAGCCCGCCTGCATGGTTGGGAGGGGGCATAAAGCCTGAACCGAGAGTATACATTTTTAAAAGCGGGGTCATGCGGCCCGTGTCGCCGAAATCATAAGCATAGCGCCCCCTGGTCAGGGACGGGCAGGAAGCCGGTTCCACGGCAATAAAGTGAATATTGTTTTTCCCGTGGATTTTGTCTCCCATAAACGGGGCGATCAGACCGCCGAAATTGGAACCGCCTCCGATACAGCCGATAATAATGTCTGGCTCAATGCCGTACTTCTCGCAGGCAATTCTGGTTTCTTCCCCGATTACGGACTGGTGCAGCAGCACGTGATCCAGGACGCTGCCCAGGACGTAGCGGGCGTTTTTCGTCGTCATGGCTTTTTCCAGCGCTTCGGAGATGGCGCAGCCCAGGGAGCCGCCCGTTCCGGGGTCGGCGGCCAGGATGGCGCGTCCTGCTTCCGTAGTTTCGGAAGGCGAGGGGATGACTGTGGCGCCGTACGTTTCCATAACTGTTTTGCGGTAAGGTTTCTGTTCAGCGGAAACCTTTACCATGTAAACAGTGAGCTCAAGGCCGTAATAGGCACAGGCCATGGAAAGGGCGGTGCCCCACTGCCCCGCACCTGTTTCTGTTGTCAGGGAGGTGATGCCCTGCTTATGGGCAAAGTACACCTGGGCGGCCGCGGAGTTTAACTTGTGCGAGCCTGATGTGTTCGTTCCCTCAAACTTGTAATAAATTTCGGCCGGTGTGTCCAGTACCGCTTCCAGACAGTAAGCGCGGACCAGGGGGGAGGGTCGGTACATCTTGTAGAAATTGCGGAGCTCTTCCGGGATTTCAATGTATTTGTCTTTTGTATTCAGCTCCTGTTCCACCAGTTCTGCACAGAAAACCTGCTCCAGATCGGCTTTCGTTACAGGCTGCAGTGTCCCGGGATGCAGCATGGGGTCGGGCAGCTCTTTCATGACTGCTTTCAGGTTATACCAGAATTTTGGCAGCTCCTCTTCCGTCAGAAATATCTTATACGGTATTTTTGCCATTTTGCTCCTTCCTTTCTTTGTTTATTTTTTGCTAATCAAAAAGCCTCTGTCCCGTTCTGGGACAGAGGCTTAATGCTCTCTGCGGTACCACCCAAATTGCGCATTTGCGCCGCTCACTATCGTGTACAATCATACACGCTCCAGGGGGTAACGGGCGGAGTTCCCGGCTTGCCTACTCTCTGCATTTCGGCTGCGCCCTCGTGAGCCCATTCGCATAAGCTTTACCGCCGCAATCCCACCGCCTGCGGCTCTCTGTGTGTAAAGTTCTTTATGCTACTACTCTCACTCAACGGTTTCGCATTTGCTATTGTGCTTATCTTACAGGGAAAAAGCTTTTTTGTCAAGCTGAAAATATGCAAAAAAAGGCGGCGGTTAATTGCAAGTTTTACTTGCCATTGTCATGTCAAAAAGAGGCAGGTGGATAAAAAGCCGCTGCATTGTACTTGACCGCGGCAGGAAAGCAGGCAGGGAGGGTAAAAGAACTTGACATCACCCGGGCTTAATGCTATCGTTATGCTGTGAATGGCAGCAGGAAAGCTATACATCTCCGAGTTTGTTAACCTAAGGTATTTGCTATGGTTGCAAACCGTTAGGGGTATGCGGGAAACTGCATACCCTCCCGTTGGAAAGGAGTGATGAAGTATTTTATGTTTATTACCGCCTTTCCAACAGAAACGGCGGTTGTTTTTTTATCGCAGGATAAAGCAGGGCTGGCAAAAGGGAATTTGTTTAATGATTGTTGTCTTCTGCCTGCTGGCATTTTTCCTGCCTTCCTGCAGGGCGGACAAGCTTCCTGACTTTGTTGCAGGGCAGTTGGCTGCAGGTGAAAAAGCGGTGAGAATTAAACACCTGGAGCGCGCCAGTGTTCCTGCAGTGTATGTTGCGTCCGACAGTGGGAAAAAACCGGTAAAAATGCTGCTTGTCAGTGAAACAGAGGGCTACAATGATTTAATCCGCTTGTGTGTTGCGCTTGATTTGCAGGAGCAGAAAATTTTGTCCGTCAGCATACTGGAGCATCAGGAAAGTGACAATTACGGTGCTTATGCTGCAGAAGACTGGTTCCTGGGGCGTTTCGCCGGCAAAACGGTGGCAAAAGACCTACAGGTTGTGAAGATGGCAGCAAAAAGCCGGGAAGATGTTGTGGCTGTAACCGGGGCGACAGTTACCAGTGCAGCTGTCGTCAGCGGTGTCAATGCAGCACTGGCAGTTTACAGAGAATATGGGAGAGGGGAGTAAAGTGAAAAAAACAATACTGCTGGCGATGGTCCTGGTGGCTGTACTGCTTTTGGCTGGATGCGCCGGCAGCCAGAATGGGCCCAAGCAAAATGAACAGGCACCGGCGGGGACGGATGCTGATGCCATTACGCTGGCCGGGGAAGATATCGGGGAAGTTACTGTTTTAGTGTCTGACATGAAAAAAATGCCTGCTGTTACCAAGGATGTTATATCCGTAAATTCATCCGGAAAGGAAACCCCCTATACGGTTAAGGGTGTCTTGTTTGACGACGTGCTGGCAACTGTGGGCAAAAAGCAGCAGGAACTCTGGGCAGTGCGGTTTGTGGCCGGCGACGGGTATATGATCGAAGTCCCGCATGAAGTCCTGGCAGCAAGAGATGTGATCCTGGCATATGAGATAGACGGAGAACCGCTGCAGGAAAAGACAAGGCCAATACGGGCAATAGTTCCCGAAGAACGGTCCATGTACTGGGTTCGCAACCTGGTGCGGATTGAACTGCTTGAGGCCAGGGCGGCGGTGCCCATAGAAAAGCTGTTTATGCTTGAGAGCGCCGTTGCAACCATGCAGTTGCATGACTATACTTATTATGAAGCACTGGACAAAGCTGTAGCTGCAAGCGACCTGTTTGCCGGGATTGCGGAAGAGGATATAATTTGCATGAAGTCCTCGGACGGGCTGGAGAAGAACGAAAAAGGCGAAGTATTTGCCTCCGGTTACCTGAAGGTCACCGGGGAGGAAGTACCGGCGTTTGTTTCACCCGACCTGCCCAAGGGCATGTATGTGAAAAATATTCTCTGGTTGGCCAAAGAGCAGACGTGCTATTTTTCCGTGGCGGAGGGGCTGGGCTATTTTGCCCCTGTGCAGAAGGACGACCAGGAAGGCATTGCCTTAAGTGAAGTGCTGGCTGAAGTGGGAATGGCCGACAGTCAGATTTATATTTTCACCGCCACCGACGGCTATAGTGTGGAAATAGCGCAGGCAGACATAGAGAAAGGCGTACTTTATCTGCATGACAGCGGGGAGCCTGCAGTATACTTTGAGGGTATGCCCAAAAATACAAAGATCAAAGGGCTGCTTTCCATAGAAACTAAAAAGGATTAAGGAGGAGGAACGGGCATGAAAAAAACAGCACTTTTACTTGTTTTACTGTTGCTTGCCGCGGCGGTATACGGGTGTGGCGGCAAGTCGGAAACAGAAAACGCAGAGGTAAAGTGGAGCATTACCGTGGAAGGCGTGGGGGACAGTCCGGTTAGTTTTACCAATGTTGATGCAGCCAAGCTGGAAATGAAAAAAGTGGAAGCTACCAAAAAGAAAAAAGACGGTACAGAAGTGACGGAGACCTGGGAAGGTGTTGCCCTGAAAGATGTACTGAAAGCTTTGGGCGTAACTGATTTCCAAAGCGTGATCATGGAAGCGGCGGACGGCTATGCTCAGGAGTACAGCAAGGAAATTGTGGAACGGGAAGGAACCATTCTGGGACTGAAAGTGGACGGAAAAGAACTGGATGAGGAGAAAGGACCCGTCCAGGCAGTTCCGGAGGGAGAACCGGGCAGTATGTATATTAAAAACCTTGCCAAAATCATTGTGCAATAACTGCATGAACCATGGTGAAAAAATTTTTTTCGCGGTTTTCTACTTTTGAATTGATTTTGCTGGCACTGATGGCCTGTCTGGGTATAGCAACAAAACCGATTATTGTGCCGCTCACACATATTATTACCGGCCCCCTTTTTATTCCGGGAGGCGTTATTGCCGGCGGCTTTTATATGATGTGGATAGTCATGGGGGTGGCACTTGTCCAGAAGTATGGTGCTGCCTCCATTATTGCCGCAGTTCAGGCGGTTGTGGTGATGGCACTGGGCATTTACGGTACACACGGCTTTTTAAGCCTTTTCACTTATATACTGCCGGGGCTGGCCGTTGATCTTGTGCTCTTGCTTTCTCGCCACCGGGGATGCTGCCTGGCTTGCTGTTTTGCCGCCGGGATTGCGGCCAATGCAAGCGGTACGGTGCTTGTTAATCTTGTTTTTTTCAGGCTGCCGCTGATACCATTGCTTTTAAGCGTATCCAGCGCTGCTCTTTCCGGGGGGCTGGGCGGGATTATCGCTTACAGTGTAACCAAGCCGCTGCGCGGCTTGGGCAGCCTGTTGCACAGGAGAGGATAATGGTGCGGAAAAAAGTGGTTTTTGGAGCTATTGGCATTTTTCTGGCCGGTGTAATACTGGGTTTGTGTGCAGACAGGGTGCTTCCCCTGTCTGTCTTTGTCGGTAAAACTGCCGGCTTTGTTCCTGCGTGCAGGGTCGGTGGTGATGTGGCGTCGCCTTTTCTGCTGACAGACCCGGGCGAGCTGCCAAAAGAGAAATTTACGGCAAAAAAGAAAAGCTTGCGGGGTACTCCCCTTGCCGATATTATTGCCAAGGCACAGCCTGTTGCAGAAGTTTTTGAGGTGCTGCTCCTTGGCAGCGACGGGATGGGTGCCGTGCTGGACGGGAGCACGCTTGCGGGCAGCTATTTGCTGTTTTCAGCGGCGGGCGGTTGGGAAGCGGTTAATCTTTATCATCCGGCTAGCAGCAATGTGAAAAGAATTGCGGAGATTATTGTCATGGCAGAAAATGCACCGCTTGAGACCGGCGTTAATATTGTCAGCCAGGAGGAAAATTTGCTGCATCTCACCCCGGGCAGTGTGTATAAGGGAAGCATGCCCGTTGTACCTTATTTTGAAGGCGCTTCAACCACAAGCCACGACGGTAAGCAATTCGGGACATCCGTTTATACTTACAGGAGGCTTTTCCCCCTTTCCGCTTTGCTGCCGCCGGAAGCCGGCAAAAGACTCCTTGCCATGGGACGGCAGGGGGCATATGCCGACATCTCGGCCGACGGCTGGCTGGAGCTGAAGGACAATGTTTTTCATTATCTCCCGCCCGACAGGGAAGGCGGAATTGCAGATGTGGCAGGGATTGTCGTAGACCCGCCGGCAGCCAGCATTATGGACCTGTATCATGATACGGAGCACTACTTGCGCTCGGGACGGGTAATGGTGCTTTACCTTGACGGTTTCGGCTATCACCAGTATCTGCATGCTGTAAATACCGGCTATGCGCCTTTTTTGGCGGAATTGCCGCCGGCTGTCAGGGCGCTCACCGTTTACCAGCCTGTGACCAATGCAGGTTTTGCCGCCATGATTACCGGCAGGCCGCCGGAGGAAAACGGCGTCTGGTCCCGGGAGCAGATGGACCTGCTTGT
>JAAYMN010000013.1 GCA_012521345.1 Bacillota bacterium | reverse complement strand
CGGCCTCCTGACTTCGCTGCATTGTCTTGCCATGTGCGGCGGCATAAACCTGTCTCAATGTCTTTCCTATAATGCTGATAATGACACCTCCGGCAGGCTTGCCAGGCTAAAGCCTAGCTTGCTTTATAACGGCGGCAGGGTCGTGTCCTACACCATGATCGGGGGTCTGGCCGGAGCCCTGGGTTCAGGTATCATCTTTTCGGGGGCCGCCAAGGGGATTGTGGCCATTGTTTCCGGTGTATTCATGGTGATTATGGGGCTGAATATGTTGAATGTCTTTCCCTGGTTAAGAAGATTGAACCCGAGACTGCCCCGTTTCTTTGGCAGCAGAATGCAGAGGGGCAAAGGCAGGTATGGGCCTTTTGTTATAGGATTGCTCAATGGCCTGATGCCGTGCGGTCCCCTGCAGGCCATGCAGCTTTATGCTTTGGCTACCGGCAGTTTTGCCGCAGGGGCGTTGTCAATGTTTGTCTTCAGCCTGGGCACGGTGCCGGTGATGTTCGGTTTTGGTGCAGTCAGTTCCATCCTGAGCGGCAAGTTTACGCATAAAATGATGAAGGCAAGCGCCGTGCTGGTTGTAGTGCTTGGGGTGGTCATGGCCAACAGGGGTTTGGCTTTGTCCGGTATTTCGCTGCCTTTCATGCCGTTTGGCAGCGGCGTCGGTCCTCGGGGCTGCAACATAGCTGCAATTAAAGGCGGGGTGCAGGTAGTAACGACGAACTTGCAGCCTGGGAGCTATGAACCGATTGTCGTGCAAAAAGGCATACCGGTAAAATGGATAATAAAGGCGCAAAAAAGCACTATTAACGGTTGCAATAATGAAATTGTCATCCCAAAATTCAACCAGGGGAAAAAGCTTGAGCCGGGAGACAATGTCATAGAGTTTACTCCCACTGAGTCCGGGACTTTTTCTTACAGCTGCTGGATGGGTATGATCAGGAGCAAAATCACCGTGGTTGATGATCTTAATAATTTTGATGCATCTGACTTAAGCACCGATGCGTAAAGACTGGATGTAAATGGCGGGGAACGCTGCCAGGCAAGGTTTGCTCCAATGTTTCTACTAATAGACAGAAGCAAAGGCGCCGTGGGTTTTCACTCGCAGCGCCTTTGCTTTTGCTTTTTATTCTGAATTGACGTGCCTTAAATCATAATAATAAAACACGGCCGGACTTATTCGCATCCCAGTTACACCGGGAGACGTTCTTTTGCAATTTGTAAACTTTTATTTATTAAGGTTAGAAAACAAATTAAAATGCGGCTTTGTTTGGCTAATTGCTAAAAAAAATTGTTATAAATCGAAACGGCTCAGGTTATGTCGATACAGGTCGATGTATATGATGAATGTAATTGCATTGTCACACCACCGCAAGAGAGAGAACGGTTGCATTCAACACAGTTGAATTAGAGTTGTTTTTTTATTTGGCAAATGGTCGTACTGCAGGAATTTGGTAAAAGGGATGGCTGAATGGACATGATCAGGCAGTGTAAACATTGGTCTAAATCTAAATTTGGAGGGGGGTAGTTTATGTAACCAGGACTTATTCATTACAACCAAACAAGGAAGGAGACGGTGTTATGGATGATTCAATTGAGAAAGCATTTGATTTGGAAGAAGATACGCTAAAAAATACATATCTTCTCTTCTCAATTGGGAATGAAAGTTATGGTGTGGAAGTAAAGTATGTAACAGAAATTGTTGAAATTCAAAAAATTACAGAAATGCCCGAAATCCCGGAACATTTTAAAGGCATAATCAATCTGAGAGGAAAAGTTATTCCTGTAATGGATGTCCGGCTGCGTTTCAAAAAAGAGCCAAAAGACTATAATGACAGAACCTGTGTTATTGTCGTCGACATCCGGGATATGTCTATTGGCT
>JAAYMN010000130.1 GCA_012521345.1 Bacillota bacterium | reverse complement strand
TGATATCTACAGCCGCCTGCCATGCCGGGTAGTGGGGCTGCCCTTGCGCGGAGAACTGAACCCGCTTTGTGACCTGGCCGCTTTCTATCGCCTGCTGGCACTGGTGCGGGCGGAAGCAATCGACCTGATCCATGCGCACGGTTTCAAAGCGGGACTTTTGGCCAGGCCGCTGGCACGCCTGTGCCGCCTGCCCTGCCTGCTGACAGTGCATAACGACTTTGCCCTGGCAAGATCTTCCCTTGTTCCCGGGCTGCTTTTTGCCGCCGAGCGGGTTTTGTCCCGCTGGACAAGCGGTTATGTGGCCGTATCCTCCTGGACGGCGGAAATGCTGCGCCAGGCGCTGAAAGTGAGCGACAGCCGGGTTGCCGTTATTCCCAACGGCATTGATCCGGATAAACTGTCGGGTGCGGAGCCGCTTGCCTTTCCTTTTGCGGAAGGAACTTATCTTGTGGGAACGGCGGCAAGATTTGCGCGGCAGAAGGGGCTTGACATCCTGCTCGAGGCTGCCGCCATGCTTGTGCCGGATTATCCGGCGCTGCGTTTTGTGATTGCCGGGGACGGGCCGCTGCGCCCGCTTTTGCAGCGCCGGGCTGACAAACTCGGGCTGGCAGGCTATGTTCATTTCCCCGGCCACCTTGACCGGATACCGAACCTGCTGGCCTGCCTGGACGTTTTTGTCCTGCCGTCACGCAGCGAAGCGCAGGGCATAGCCGTCCTTGAAGCCATGGCGGCAGGTTGCCCGGTGGTTGCCACCGCCGTCGGCGGTGTGCCCGAGATTGTCCGGCATGGGCAAAACGGCCTGCTGGTGCCGCCTGAAGATGCAGTCGCCTTGGCAGAGGCCATCAGGCTTTACCTTGCAGAGCCGGCATTTGCCAGAGCGATGGCTGCGGCGGCCAGGAAAGATGTGGAGGCTTACAGCGAGACAAACTGTTTTGAACAGCTCCGAGAGGTTTATACAAAGCTTTTGGAAAGCGGGAGACTATGTTGAAAAAGGCGGTTTTTTTCTGCTTGCTGATCTTGTTGCTTTTGCGGCCGTGCCATGCCGCCGCAAAGGGGAAAGTTGTTATTGTCAACCTGGCCAGGCTGCAGGTGGATGAACTGGTTGGCAACGAGGAGCTCCTTGCCTGGCTGAAGCGGGGCACCGTGGGCTTGCTCAACACACAAACCGCAGGCGGTACCCTGGCGCGCAGCATCTATACGACCCTGGGGGCCGGTTCCCGTGCAACGGCGACGGACAACGGGCGGCTGGCGTTTATGCGGCAGGAAGAGGCAAACGGCAACGTGGCGGAGGAACTTTACCTGCGCCACCAGGGCAATCCGCCCCGGGGAGAAATTATTCACCTGGGGATGGCGGACATAATCCGGGCCAATCAAAAGCTGCAGCATCCGGTGCGCCCCGGGCTGCTGGGCGATGTCCTGCATGCAGCAGGGAAAAGGACGGCACTCATCGGGAATGCTGACGGGAAGCAGCCCAACCGTGAAGCCGCCCTATTTGTGGCCGACAGCAGCGGGCAGATTGACTATGGCGATGTAAGCAGTTCGGTGCTAGGGGAAGATGAGAGCTTCCCTTATGGCTGCCGCCTGCACGCGGAACAGGTGTGGCGTCTATTCCGGGAAGTATACCCGCAGGCCGACCTGATAGTGATCGACTGGGGTGATACTGTCCGCCTTGATGAATACCGCCCGCTGCTTGCGGATACGGTGGCGGAAAAAGTGCAAAAGGAGATTCTGCAAGACGTGTCCCGGTTTCTTTCACAGGTGTATGAAAGCCTCTACCGGGACGACCTTTTAATCTTATTGGCGGCAGTCCCTAAAAGCGGAACTGCCGGTGCAGACACCCTGGGGCTGGCCGCCGTCTATGGCGACGGTTTTCCCCCCGGAAAACTCCTGACCTCGGCTACAACCCGGCGGGACGGCCTGGCCGCCATCACGGACATTGCACCGCTGGTGCTGGAACGAATCGGGGCCGGGGTGCCCCCTGGGACAATCGGCCGTCCCCTGTCTGCAGGCAAAAGCGGCACGGTCGAAACGCTGCTTGCCCTGCGGGATGGGATAGACAATGTTTACCGCCTGCGCCCGCCGCTTTTAAAGACTTATGTCTTTTTACAAATCATTTTTGTCCTGGGGGCGCTGCTGAACCTCTTTGTCCGCATCTTTCCCGTCCGCAGGTTTGCAGGCTTGCTCCTGTCACTGTTGGTCGTGCCGCTTGTGCTTTTATACCTGCCGCTGCACCGCCTGCCGTCGGCAGCAGGTTTTGCCGCAGCTTTTGTGGCAACGGTTGTTTGTACTCTGGTGCTGATGCGGTTTCTTGCGGATGTAACCCGCCGTCTTGCCGCCGTTGCCCTGATAACCGCCCTGTCATTGGCTGTTGACACCCTGCAGGGGGCACCGCTGATGAAAGTATCCGTCCTGGGCTATGATCCGGTCTCCGGCGCCCGCTACTATGGCCTGGGAAATGAATATATGGGTGTGCTCGTAGGAATGGCGGTGCTGGGCGGCTGCGCCCTGCTTACCCTGCTGCCGGAGCAGCGGCGCCTGCTGCTTGGCGTCCAGGCGCTCATTTTTGTGCTGCTTGTGTTCATTTTGGTTGCACCCGCAGGCGGCGCAAATTTCGGCGGGACCTTGACGGCAATGGCGGCATTTGCCGTGACAGTTGCCGCTCTTTTGCAGTGGAAACCTGGCTTGAGAAGCCTGCTTGTCCTGCTGGCGGCATTGTTTGTTTTCTGCCTGGCGGCCGTACTCCTTAATATATTGGTGCCGCAGAATGCTCAGTCCCATCTGGGGAGGACGCTGGCCCTGCTGAAGACGAACGGGTGGAAAGAATTGCAGGATATAATTGTCCGCAAGGGCAGCATGAACTTGAAGCTGTTCCGGTATTCCCAGTGGAGCCGTGTTCTTCTTGCCTTTTTGGGCATGCTGGCCGTGCTCTTTTACCGGCCGCGCGGCATGCTGCAGGAGCTGCACCGGCGCTATCCCGACCTGGCGGCCGGTTTCCTCGGTATTATCACCGGCAGTATCACCGCCCTGCTGACAAATGATTCGGGCGTGGTGGCGGCCGCCACCACGCTTTTGGCGGCAGGCGTCCCCCTTATTATGCTGGCTGCCGAGCTGGCGGCGGAGAAGGAATTCCATAAATAATTGCCCTGTTTTAACGTAAAATAGTAGCACTTGCAGGATTATGACGGCTGAAAGTGAATAAGTTTACTTATGTATTTCCTGGAAGAGATGCAAATGTCGATGAAGGAGGATAAGGTGGCTGAAATGTTACATAGACGTCTGCCAAACGGAATAAATGTTTTTATCCACCCTACAAAAAAGTTTAAAACAATTTTGGTGCAGCTTTTTTTCCACCGGCAACTGCGTCGGGAGGATGTGACACAAAGCGCCCTGCTTCCGGCAGTGCTGCAGCGGGGAAGTGCAAAATACCCGAGCAGGCGGCAGCTTGTTTTGCGCCTGGAAGAACTCTATGGGGCTGAGCTGACGGCGGATATTGTGAAAAAGGGGGAGCGCCAGCTGGTTGTGTACACACTGGATTTGGTGCACGATCAGTATCTCCCCGGTGAGAACCGCATATTGCAGGAAGGCCTGGAGATTCTTCATGAACTGCTGACAAATCCTGTCCTGGAGAACGGGGTATTCAGGGAAGAATATGTCCGGCAGGAAAAAGAACAGCATGAAAAAGTGATCAAAGGGCTGATTAATGATAAAATCGCCTATGCCATAGAGCGCTGCCTGCAGGAAATGTGCAGGGAAGAACCTTTCAGCGTCTTTAAATACGGCACGCTGGAACAGCTGCGGGAAATTGACGCCACTTCCCTCTTCGGCTTTTACCGGCGTTTTATGCAGGAAAGCCCGGCAGAGCTGCATCTGAGCGGCGACCTGGAGCCGGAGCAGACATTTGCGCTGGTGCAGGAAATTTTCCGCTTTGACCGGGGAACGGAGGCGTCAGTGCCGCCCACACAGGTGCATATTCCTGTGAAGGACGTCCGCTATGTGACGGAGGAACTGGATGTGAACCAGGGCAAGCTTGTCCTGGGATTCAGAACGGGACTCACATATGCCGATGCCGATTATTTTGCGTTGCTGCTGTACAACGGTATTCTGGGCGGCTTTCCCCATTCCAAGCTTTTTCAGAATGTGCGTGAGAAGGCAAGCCTTGCCTATTACGCATACTCGCGCCTGGAGAAGCATAAGGGCCTGTTGCTGATATCATCCGGCATTGAATTTAAAAACTACGAGAAAACGCTTGCTATTATCCGGAAACAGATTGCAGATATGGCGGCGGGCAATTTCAGCAGGGAAGATTTTGACAACACCTATAACGGCCTGCGCAATCAGTTTCTGGTGGAAGAAGACAACCCTGCCGCCCTCATTAATAGGACGGTTGACGGCATACTGGCGGGCAGGGTCTGGACAACGACAGAACTTCTGCAGAAGATGCAGTCTGTGACCCGGGACGACGTGGTCCGCGTCGCGGAGCAGGTCAAGCTGGATACGGTTTATTTCATGACCAGAAGGGGGGGTGCATAATGACACGTGTTATTGAATACGAGCATTTGAAGGAAAAAATATATACCCGGCGGATTGAGCCGGGGCTGGATGCCTTTGTCCTGCCTAAAAAAGGCTTTAATAAAAAATATGCCATTTTTGCCACAAATTTCGGCTCCATTGATTCCCACTTTATCGTGGAAGGGGAAGGAAAGGAGCTTTTGGTGCCGGACGGGGTGGCTCATTTTCTCGAGCATAAACTGTTTGAGGAAGAAAGCGGCAACGTTTTTGACCGTTTTGCCGTTTTGGGCGCCTCCAGCAATGCCTTTACCAATTTTACCAACACGGCCTATCTTTTTTCCACCACCGACAATTTTTCCGAATGCCTGGAAATATTGCTTGATTTTGTGCAGGAGCCTTACTTTACCACGGAAAGCGTGGAAAAAGAAAAAGGAATTATTGAGCAGGAAATCCGGATGTATGAGGACAACCCGCAGTGGCGGAATTTCTTTAATCTGCTGGACGCCCTGTATCAATACCACCCGGTGAAAATAGATATCGCCGGCACGGTGGAAAGCATCAGGCAGATTGACAAGGATGTACTTTATAAATGCTACCGCACCTTTTACCATCCAAGCAATATGACCGTTTTTGTCGTGGGAGACGTGGACGCGGAACATGTGCTGGACCAGGTTGAAGCCAATCTTGCCAAACGCAATTATCAGCCGCTCGGGGAGATTAAGCGCCTCTTCCCGGAAGAGCCGGAGGAGATAGCCCGCGATTATGTGGAACAGTCCCTGGTTGTTTCCCAGCCGATACTGAACCTGGGGTTTAAGGAACACGACGTGGGCTATGACGGCAAAGCCCTTTTTAAGCGTGAAATCGTCACTTCCTTAATGTTGGATATGGTCTTTGGCTCCAGTTCCCCCCTCTACAATGAATTATATGAAGAAGGCCTGATAGACGACGAATTTGAAGCCGGGTATGTGGCTGAGGTCGGTTACGGCCATACCATTGTGGGCGGGGAGACCTCGGACCCGGAAAAGCTTGCCGGCCGCCTGGTGGAAGGCATTCAGCGCAGGCAGCGCGAGGGAATTGATGCCGGCACTTTTGAGCATTATCGCCGCAAAATGACGGGTGAGTTTCTGAAAAGCTTCAATTCTTTGGAGTATATTGCCAACAGTTTTCCCGCCTATCATTTCCGCAAGATTAATTTCTTCGACTACCTGCAGGTTTTGCAGGAAGTGACGGTGGAGGACGTTAACAGGCGTCTTGTGGAACACCTGGATTTAAAACGCATGGCACGTTCCGTGATCGTGCCCAAAACGTGGAAGCAGTAGGGCCATGGCCGGGATGCGTCCGACCTTTCTTTTGCTGCGCTTTTTGTGGCAGGAATTTATTGCTTGCTGTGGAATTCTGACAGTAATCAGCCAAGAAGGAGATGGCCAGAGCGTGGAAAAGCTTTACACAGTTTCCGACCTGGCACAACTGACGCGCAGCCAGGTGCGGGAGAATTTCAAAAACTATATGAATCCCGGCCTGTGTACGCTGCTGGGTATTCTGGACTTTGACAAGCAGTATGTCAGGGCCGAAGGCGTCTATGTCTGGGACGGCGACGGCAACCGCTACCTTGATTTTCTCGGAGGCTACGGCTCGCTGAACCTGGGGCACAACCATCCTTATATCATTGAAGCTTTGCAGAAAGTGGCCACCATGCCCAATTTGCTGCAGGCGGGCATGGGGGTGGCGGCCAGTACGCTGGCGCACAACCTGGCACAGATTACCCCGGGCCGCCTGCAAAATACTTTTTTCTGCAACAGCGGGACCGAGGCGGTGGAAGGAGCGCTGAAACTGGCCCGCATTGCCACGGGAAGGCCGCGGATTATCTCCTGCCAAAGCGGCTTCCATGGCAAGACGATGGGCTCCCTCTCCGTTACCGGGAGGGAAAAATACCGGAAAGGGTTTGAACCGCTGCTGCCTGCCTGTGACGTTGTTCCTTACGGCGATCTGGCGGCATTGGAAGAGCAGCTGAAAACGGAAGACGTGGCCGCTTTTATTGTCGAACCGATTCAGGGAGAAGGAGGCATTATTGTTCCGCCTGCCGGCTACCTGCCGTCCGCCCTTGCCTTGTGCCACAAATACGGCACCCTGCTGATCGTCGACGAAATCCAGACTGGTTTTGGCCGGACGGGCAAGATGTTTGCCTGTGAGCACGAAGGGGTGGAGCCGGACATTTTATGCCTGGCAAAATCGCTGGGAGGAGGCATCATGCCCATCGGTGCAGTGGTTACCACGGCAGAACTGTGGAACAAGGCGTACGGCGGCATTGAAAAATGCCTTTTGCATACATCGACTTTCGGCGGAAATACCTGGGCTGCCACGGCGGGGATTGCTACGCTGGAGGTGCTGCAGAAGGAAAACCTGCCGGAGCGGGCGGCGGAAATGGGCGCATATCTTTTGGACGGGCTGCGCCGCCTGCAGGAAAAATACCGCCTGATCCGGGAAGTGCGCGGCCGCGGGCTGCTGATTGGCATTGAATTTGAACAGCCCGCCAAGGGAGTGCTGGCCAAGGTTGCCGGCGCGGTAAACAAGCTGGCTCAAGAGTATCTTGGCTCCATGGTGGCGGGGGTGCTTTTGAATGAGCACCGCATTATTACGGCCTACACGCTGAACAACCCCAATGTCATCCGCCTGGAGCCGCCGCTGATTGTCAGCCGGGAACAGATTGATTATGTTCTCAATGCCCTCGATGCTACCTTTGCCAAGAACAAATCGCTTTTAGGCTTTGGACTTGCTTCCGGCAAAACATTTTTATCCGGAAAACTGGGCCGCAAACAGTGACTTGCCGCGGATTTCGTGCGCTGCTTAAAAACCCGGAAAGAGGGAATGCTACTTTCCGGAAGGAGGCTGCTTATGAGAAACCATGATAATGACGCGTGGGCGGCAGTCTTTGAGGCTGCAACTTATGAAGAAGCCGCCATTGTGAAAGGAATGCTGGAAGCGGCTAAGATTCCGGTTGCCCTGGACCGTGACTCGGTAGGCAGCGGTCTGGGGATTACAGACGGCCTTTTAAGTGAAGTAATGGTGAAAGTGCCAAAAAATTTGGCCGGCAAGGCGGTGCAGCTGCTGCGGGCCAAGCAAATGCTGCGCTCTGAATGAAAACCGGCTGAAGCATTTTAAGTCCGGCGTGCACTGAGACTTGAGGAGGGATAAAATGAAGGTTGCACAGGATGTAACGCAGCTGATCGGCTCCACCCCCATGGTCCGCCTCAATAAGCTGGTAGATGCCGGCATGGCGGAGGTGCTGGTTAAATTGGAATCTTTTAATCCGGGAGGGAGTATCAAGGACCGTATAGCCCTCAGTATGATTCTGGCGGCGGAGGCGGACGGCAGGCTGCAACCGGGTGCCACCATCGTTGAGCCGACAAGCGGCAATACGGGTATCGGCCTTGCCATGCTGGCCGCAGCCCGCGGTTATCGCCTGATTATCGTTATGCCGGATACCATGTCAGCCGAACGCCGTGCCTTGCTGCGCGCCTTTGGTGCGGAAATAGTCCTGACTCCCGGGCACTTGGGCATGAAAGGCGCCATTGAGGAAACGGAAAAGATCGTGCAGGAGCATCCCGATTTTTTTCTGCCGCAACAGTTTGCCAACCCTGCCAACCCGGAGGCCCACCGGCAAACGACAGCCCTGGAGATTCTGGAGCAAACAGAGAGCCGGCTGGATGCGTTTGTCGCCGGGGTGGGGACGGGCGGAACAGTTACCGGTGTCGGTGAAGTCCTGAAAAAGGAAATACCGCAGATAAAAATATATGCAGTGGAGCCTGCTTCCTCTCCGGTCTTATCCGGCGGACAGCCCGGCGCCCACAAAATCCAGGGGATCGGAGCCGGCTTTGTCCCCACGGTCTTCAACCGGGCAGTAGTTGATGAGGTTATAACGGTGACAAACGAAGACGCTTACGCTACAGCCCGCCGCTTGGCGGCCGAGGAAGGGATTTTGGCCGGCATCTCCAGCGGGGCGGCCGTTTTTGCCGCACTGCAGGTGGCAAGACAGCTGGGGGCAGGCAAGCGTGTCGTGGCGATTGCCCCCGATACCGGTGAACGTTACCTGTCCACAGATTTGTTCTAGGCAAGAGAGAAGAGCGGCGGCAGCCGCTCCAGACTGTAGACAAAGTCTTAGAAAATGCAAACCTTGGACGATCCTTGGTTTGCATTTTCACTAACAGTCCATAGTTAGCAGTGGGCAAAAATTCTTTGGCAAAAGTGTTAAAAAGCCAGTAATTG
>JAAYMN010000129.1 GCA_012521345.1 Bacillota bacterium | reverse complement strand
TGCGTCCTCTCGGCTACCTATCTCCGCTGGAATTTTTAAAACTGTACCGTGTCCAAAATGTTTGACAAACCTACACAGTACTGTTTAATTCTCATGTATGTTTTTCCACCGAAGTGAGCAAACCAAAGAAGGAGATTTTTGCAAGGAGGATGCAGACTGCATGCACGACAGTGAATTTGCACAGATCTTCCATGAGCTTGAGCGGGTGGAAAAAGAATTGCGACAAGTCGGCAACAACCAGGAAAAACGGCAGCAATGCTATGAAAAGCTGCTTGCCATGCGGCGGCGGATGGATCGCTATGTGGAATGCTGGTTGCATTTTGAGGAGAAGATTAACGAAATGCAGGAGAAATATAATTTTTTGTTGCCAGATGAGATGCCGGAAAATTTTTTGCAAACTTTCGGCACCAGCCTGCCGGGGCAGGTAAAAGAAGAATTGGAAACAGACCCGGACAAAAGGGGGGTCAAGCCTCTGCTTTTGCAGGACAACAGCGATGCCTGCATTCGTTCTTTCCGGCGCGGCCTTGGTTTTCTTGAACTGGCCATGATGGACGAGGCAATTGCCGAGTTCCGCAAAGTAATCGACCAGGAGCCGGACCTTTTGCTTGCCCATCTCTGCCTTGGCGTAGCTTACGCGGAGCGGGGCAAGGCCGATGACGCCATGCGGGAACTGCGGCTTGTCCAGGCGCTGACCAGTGACCCGCAGACACTGGCCATCGTACATAATGCCCTGGGTAACATTTATGCCGATCGGGAAGAATACGAGTACGCATACAGGGAATTCAACAAGGTGTTGGAACTTGACCCGGACTTTGCGGTCGCCCGCTTTAACCTGGGCGCCGTCTGCTATAATTTAAAACTTTATGAGGAATGCGCGGAAGCTTTTGAGAGTATCAAGGAAATCTTCCCGCGGGACTGGGAGGTTTATTTCTATCTGGGGAAAGCATACCGCAAACTGAATAATGACCAGGAAGCGCTGATTAATTTTTTAAAGGCATCCTACCTGGCGCCGCAGGAGCCTTATGTTGCCTATGAACTGGGCCTGCTTTATGAAAGACTCGGTGAAAACCGCCGGGCACTGGATTGCTATTACCGTGCGCGCAAATTGTATCAGGAGCTGGAAAGGCAGGAGGAAAAATGAACCGGCGCCTACTGCAGGAAATAGGGGGCTGATGCAGAAATCTACTTACGGGAAGGAGGAACGGCGGTGAGTACAATCAGGAATCCGGCATTGGCCCCGGAGGGACGTTTGAAAATAGCATGGGCAAGGGAACATATGCCTGTATTACGCGGCATGGCAAATGAATTCGGTGAGGAAAAACCATTCCGGGGGCTGCGGGTGGCGATCTGCCTACACCTGGAGGCAAAAACGGCATATATGGCCCAGGTCATCAGGGACAGCGGCGCGGAAGTAACCATCACCGGCAGCAACCCTTTGTCTACACAGGATGATGTGGCTGCCGCCCTGGCGGAGGACGGCATTACTGTCCACGCCTGGTACGGGGCCACGGCGGAGGAATATAACGAACATTTATATAAAACTTTGCAAAGCAAACCGCATTTGCTGATTGATGACGGCGGGGACTTGGCAACCATGCTCCATACTGCTTTCCCTGAACACCTGCCGGAAGTGCGCGGCGGTGCCGAGGAAACCACAACCGGCTTGCACCGCCTGCGGGCCATGGCGGCGGAAGGAGCCCTGAAAATCCCCATGATCGCCGTCAATGATGCCTACTGCAAATACCTATTTGACAATCGTTACGGTACGGGGCAGTCTGTCTGGGACGGCATTATGCGGACTACTAATCTGGTGGTGGCCGGTAAAACGGTCGTGGTAGCCGGTTACGGCTGGTGCGGCAAGGGAGTCGCCCTGCGGGCGCGCGGCCTGGGAGCAAGGGTAATTATCTGCGAGGTGGATCCGATCAAGGCAGTGGAAGCCGTCATGGACGGACACCAGGTGATGCCCATGGCGGACGCGGCCCGTGTGGGTGACATTTTTATTACTGTGACCGGATGCCGCGGCGCCATTACCGGCGAACATTTCCCGCTCATGAAAGACGGGGCTATCTTATGCAATGCGGGACATTTTGACGTGGAAATTGACAAAAAGGCACTGGAAGCGCTGGCCGGACCGGGGGAGACTGTGCGCCGGAATGTTAAAGCTTATACAATAGGCGGGAGAAAGCTTTATCTTTTGGCGGACGGACGCCTGGTCAACCTGGCCGCAGCCGATGGTCATCCTGCCGAAATTATGGATTTAAGTTTTGCCCTGCAGGTTGAGGCGCTTTATTATTTGCACCGCAACTACGGAAAGCTTGCTCCTGCGGTATTGCCGCTGCCGCGGGAGGTGGACGAAAAAGTTGCGCGGCGGAAGCTGGCAGCCGAAGGAATTGCCATTGACAGCCTCTCCGCTGGGCAAAAAAATTACCTGGCTAGCTGGAAACCGGAGGGAACCGCATGAGCATTGCTGCAGCCATTATTGGTGGAACGGGAGTCTATGACCCCAAAATTCTATCCGCTGTGGAAACTTTCGAAATAACGACCCGCTACGGGACGGCCCTGCTGACAAAGGGCATTTATGATGACAAAGAAGTTGTTTTTCTGGCCCGGCACGGGACAAACCACGGGACCCCGCCGCATAAAGTCAATTACCGGGCCAACATTGCCGCCCTGGTAAAGCTGGGCGTCACTCGTGTCATAGCCACCGCAGCCGTGGGTACCTTAAACGAGGCAATGCCGCCGGGAGCCATGGTCCTTTTGGGGCAGTTTCTTGATTTCACCAAAACTCGCGAGTCAACTTTTTTTACCGGCGGTGAAGCCGGCGTGGTCCATACGGACTTTACCGAGCCTTACTGCCCGGAACTTAACAGGACGCTTCTGGCCGCCGCCGCAGAATGCGGTCTGGAGTTGCTGCAGGGCGGCGTCTATGTCTGCACGGAAGGACCCCGCTTTGAAACGCCGGCGGAAATACAGATGTACAAGAAACTGGGCGGCGACCTTGTAGGTATGACCAACGTGCCGGAGGTTGTACTGGCCAGAGAGGCCGGCCTGTGTTACAGCACGATTGCCCTGTGCACCAATTATGCTGCCGGTATTTCGCCAACATACCTGACTCACCAGGAAGTGTTGGACGTCATGGCCCAAAATGTGGAAAGGGTCAGGGTGCTCTTGTCTCATGCCATCAAGCGCCTTCCGGAAAAACGGGCATGCAAATGCTGCGAGCTTGGCAGCACCATTCTGTTGTAGCAGGAAGAAAGAGGGGAAGGAATACAGTGGAAGCGATTCGTGTCAGCAGGGGCAAGATCGCCTTTCTGGACCAACGCAGGCTGCCTCTGGAGATTACATATATTGAATGCACGGACTGGCAAAAAGTAGCTTCCGCCATTAAAGACATGGTAGTTCGCGGTGCTCCCGCCATCGGTGCCGCCGCCGCTTACGGTATGGCACTGGCTGCCGCTTCCCTTAAGCATTTGGACTGGGAACATTTTCTGGCGGGGCTT
>JAAYMN010000128.1 GCA_012521345.1 Bacillota bacterium | reverse complement strand
GGCTTTCCGCCCCGGGGCGTGGGCATGGCCCTGATGAACAGGCTGCAGAAGGCGGCCGGGCCCCGTGTGATCAGAGTGGAGTGAGGTAGCAAGTGGAGCAAACTAAGAAGCTGCTTTTTGTCTGCAGCGGCAATACCTGCCGCAGCCCGCTGGCCAAAGTGCTGGCAGAGAGCATTTTTCAGGCAGAAGGCCTGGACGGCTGGGAGATTGATTCAGCCGGTACGGCCGCCCTGCACGGCATGTCGGCCAGCAGGCAGGCCATGTCCGCCGCTTCCGCCCTGGAACTGGACCTGTCGGCCCACCAGTCCAAGCCGCTGACACCGGAGGCGGTAGAGAGGGCGGACCTGGTTCTTGTGATGACCGGAGCGCACAAAAAAGCGGTGCTGAGCCTTGTGCCGCAGGCGGCAGGCAAGGTTTACACCGTGGCCGAGCTGGCCGGCGCAGAGGGGGATATAGCCGATCCATTCGGCGGCAGTGTGGCGCTTTACCTGGAGGTGGCCCGCGAGTTGCAGACACACCTGAAAACCATCGCCAAGCTGCTGAAAGCAAACGGGCTGCCGCGGCGGGAGAGCGCCCCGGGCAAGGAAGCGGCAGGGCGCAGGGAGGTAAAAGATGAAAATAGCACTGGCCAGTGACCATGGAGGTTTTCAGCTTAAGGAGCAGATAGCGGCTTACCTGCGGGAGCAGGGCATTGACTTTCGGGATTTCGGTACAGACAGCGAACTGTCGGTGGATTATCCCGATTTTGCCCTGGCGGCGGCGGAAGCGGTGGCGCGCGGGGAATGCTCGCTGGGCATCATCTGCTGTGGCACCGGCATCGGGGTGGCCATCGTGGCCAACAAGGTGCCCGGTATCCGTGCCGCCAACTGCCATGACACTTATTCCGCCCGCATGAGCCGTGAACATAATAATGCCAATGTGCTTACCCTGGGTCAGCGCGTGGTGGGTTGCGGCCTGGCGCTGGATATAGTGGAAGCCTTTTTGCGGGCAGAATATGCCGGCGGCCGCCATGCCTGCCGCGTGGATAAAATCACGGCAATAGAAAAGAAATACTGCGGCCAGGGGATGCCCGGTCAGTAAGGAGGAACGCTTTTGACAACACTACAGGCATTTGACCCGGAAGTTGCCCGTGCCATAGCGGACGAAAAAACACGCCAGCAGGACCACCTGGAGCTCATTGCCTCGGAAAATTACGTCAGCCGGGCGGTACTGGAAGCCCAAGGGTCGGTTCTGACCAATAAATATGCGGAAGGCTATCCGGGGAAACGTTACTATGGCGGCTGTGAACATGTGGATGTGGTGGAGGAGCTGGCCCGCTCGCGGGCAAAGCAGCTATTTGGCGCCGACCATGCCAACGTCCAGCCCCACTCGGGGGCCAGCGCCAACTTGGCGGTTTATCTGGCCGCCCTCAAACCGGGAGATACCATCCTGGGAATGAACCTGGCCCATGGCGGCCACCTGACACACGGCGCCCCCGTCAGCATCTCGGGTAAATATTTCCGGGCCTTCTCCTACGGCGTCAACCGGGAGAGCGGCTACCTGGACTATGACGAAGTGGAAACGCTGACCAAAAAATACAAGCCGCGCCTCATTGTGGCCGGAGCCAGCGCTTACCCGCGCATTATTGACTTTGCCGCTTTCCGGCAGATTGCCGACCAGGCGGGCGCGTATCTCATGGTTGACATGGCACATATTGCGGGCCTGGTGGCGGCAGGCATCCACCCGTCGCCGCTGCCCCATGCCGATTTTGTCACCACTACCACCCATAAAACGCTGCGCGGTCCCCGGGGCGGGATGATCCTCTGCCGACGGGAATACGCGGCGGCTGTTGATAAAGCTGTTTTTCCCGGACTCCAGGGCGGGCCGCTCATGCACGTGATTGCCGCCAAGGCAGTCAGCCTGAAGGAAGCCCTGCAGCCTGATTTTGCTGCCTACGCCCGGCAGGTGGTGGCCAATGCCAAGAAACTGGCCTCCTGCCTGCAAAATTACGGTTTTAACCTGGTTTCCGGCGGGACGGACAATCACTTGTTGCTTGTGGATTTGCGCAACAAAGGCCTGACGGGCAAATTGGCCGAAGAAGTCCTGGGGCGTGCCGGCATCACAGTCAATAAAAACTCCGTGCCTTTTGACACGGAAAGCCCCTTAGTCACCAGCGGCATCCGCATCGGGACGGCGGCCGTCACTACCCGGGGGATGAAGGAACGGGAGATGGAAGAAATCGCTGCTTTAATTGCCAAGATATTAAGCAGGACAGGAGATGAAAAAATGCAGGAAGAGGTCCGGCGCCAGGTTGCCGCCCTCTGTGCTGCATTCCCGCTGTATGAAGAATAATATGAAATTGCAGGTTTTTGTGTACGACCACCCGCTCATTAGCGACAAACTGGCGCGTTTGCGCTCCGTGGACACCGACGTGGCCTCTTTCCGCCAGCTGGTGGAAGAGATTACGGTACTGATGCTGTATGAGGCGTCTAAATCGCTGCCCACTGTCAAAAAGACTGTCCGGACGCCCCTTGCCGACTGCCAGTGCCGTGTCTTGGCTGGGCCGCCGCCGGTGCTGGTACCCATCCTGCGGGCGGGCCTTGCCATGGCGGAGCCGTTGATCAAGCTTTTCCCCGACTCGCCCGTAGGTCATGTGGGGCTGGCCCGGGACCATGAAACCCTGGAGCCTGTCCGCTATCTGGTCAAATTGCCGCCCATGGCCGACAGGCCGGTGTGGGTTTTGGACCCCATGCTGGCCACCGGCGGTTCCGTGAGCGAGGCGCTGGGCATTTTGAAGGAACACGGTGCCGCAAGGATTACTCTCTTTTCTATTATTGCTGCTCCGGAAGGGGTAGCGCGCCTGGAACGTGAACATCCCGATGTCAGTTTGTTTGTGGCGGCGCTGGATGAGCGGCTGAATGACAAAGGTTATATACTGCCCGGCCTGGGGGATGCCGGCGACAGGCTTTACGGCACACTGTAAAGGAGGAGAAAATGCGCCCTTCCTGGGATCATTATTTTCTGGAAATAGCAACTCTTGTTGCCAGCCGTTCCACCTGCCTGCGCCGCTCCGTGGGGGCAGTGATTATTAAAGACAAAAGGATGCTGGCCACCGGCTACAACGGTGCTCCCAGCGGCCTTGCCCATTGCGAGGAGGTGGGCTGCATCCGCGAGCAGCGGCAAGTCCCTTCCGGCGAGCGTCATGAATTGTGCCGCGGCCTGCATGCGGAGCAAAACGCCATCCTGCAGGCGGCCCTCTACGGGGTTCCCATTGCCGGCGCCACTTTGTACTGCACCACACACCCCTGTGTGGTCTGCGCCAAAATGATTATTAATGCCGGCATGAAAGAAGTTGTTATTGCCACGTCTTATCCTGATGAACTGTCGGCTGCCCTTTTGGCGGAGGCGGGCGTCACCGTCCGCTGCCTGCAGTGTGAGGCGAAAAGAACGGCCCATGCCTCCGGCAAGTAAGGCCGGCTACTGCGGGGTGCCCGGATGAATATACCTGAAAAAAAAAGTAAACGCGGGCTTTTTATTTCTTTTGGCTTCAGCCTGGCCGCCGTGGCTGTAGTGCTTTTTTTCACGGTAGATGAAAACACTGTAAAAAGTATTTTGCAGTTAAAACCGGCATTTATGGGTGCCGCTTTTCTTACGGCCCTTGCCCAGTGGCTGGTGGAAGGACTGCGCATCAAAGCAGTTGCCTGGGCGCTCAATACAAAGCAGCGGCCGGGAGTACGGGCGGCTGTCCGAGTCTCTCTTTCCACTTTCTTTTTTGCCGGAGTGACCCCGCTGGCTGTGGGTGAATGGCCGGCCCAGATCTATTTGCTGACCCGCCTCGGCCTGGCAGCCGGGGAAGCGGCCGCCATAGCCCTGTTGCGCACTTTTTTCAGCAAGTGCATTCTTGTTTTTACCGCCGCCGTTCTTCTCCTGCAGGGGAGTGCCTGGCGAGGAAACCAGGCGCTGGCGGTACTTTCCCGTTATGCTTTCTGGGTGACGGCCGCCACTACCCTGCTTTACATATTGCTCATGTGGCAATCCGAGCTGGCCGTGCGCCTGGTGGATTTTATTACCCACCTGCCGTGTGTGATGCGCCTGACAAGCTGCCGCTCGCGCCTTGGGCGCATCCCGGAGCGGGCCTTGCAGGAAACAAAACGTTTCCGGGATACAATCAGTCACATCAGCCGCCAAAGCAGCCTGCGGCTGCTTTTGCCTCTCGGCCTCACAGTGCTTTACTGGAGCCTCTTTTTTACCATTGCCCCTCTGCTGCTCACAGGCTTTGGCGTCCGGACCGATATTTTTGCCGCCATTTTGCGGCAGGTGATCATCATACTGGTGCAGCCTTTCGTTCCCGTCCCCGGCGGCAGCGGTGCGGTTGAGCTGGGTTTGGCCACGCTTTTTACCGCCTTTGTGCCTGCCGCAGTGCTCGGAGTTTTTATTGTGGCCTGGCGTTTTTTTACCTACTATTTGCCCCTGCTCTGCGGCGCCTTTTTTGCCCTGCGGCAGGGGGGAAGCAGCAGGAGTTAGCTTATCCCCTTTCATGGTCTGTGAGGCAAATAACATGCGTTACTTTATTTTCCGGCAGGTTTTTTTGCCTCCGTGGCGAATAGCACTGAAAGTGCCCGGTTTTTTGGGGCGGCGCATAGGAGCAGACAGGGCCGGGAATGGTAAATATTGATAATAAAGCGGGTGCCTGCGTGGAAAAAGAGACGGATTTTTCCGGCTTGCTGACAGTTTGCAGGGTGGCGGCCGGCATTGCGCTGCCGCTTTTGGCCGGAGTATTACTGGGCCGTCGCCTGGGGGAGCGCTTTGGGCATGAACCCCTTTTCGTTGCCGGGGGAGCACTGCTCGGCCTGATCACCGGCTTCCGGCAGGCAATGCGCCTGCTTTTGAAAAAATAGCAGGCGCAGCCGGCACGTGAGACGAGTTGCATGCCAGATTGAGGGAGGTGAAAACGTTTGTTGCAGGAAGTTATCCAGGCAGTGCGTGCAGCGGAAGCAGAAGCGGAGGAAATAAAAAACAAGGCACAGGCAGAGGCAAAGCAACTCTTGCGCAATGCGGAACTGGAAGCAGCCGCACTGAAACAAAAGCAGCTGGCAGAGGCGGAAGCGGAAAGCCGCGCGCTGCTTCTGGCGGCGGAAAAAGAATGTGAACAATTGGTTGTTCCTATCCAGGAGCGTGCCGCGCAGGAAAGAGAGGAAATGCTTGCAGCGGCCCGCAACAGACAGGAAGCAGCCATTGCGCTGGTTATGGAGAGGATTGTGAGACCGTATGGGCATAGCTAGAATGAAAAAAGTTTACCTGCTTGCCCACCAGGCTGACAAGGAACGCGTTCTGTCAGCCCTGCAGCAGGCCGGCCTGCTTGAAATCAATGAGATTACAGGCACGGAAGAGGCGGCAGACTGGGTCACGCTGCTGGCCAGGGACCAGGAACAGCAGGCACTGCAGGAACTGGAGGGCAGGCTGGCGGAAGTTAAATTCAATCTGGATTTTCTCAACCGCTACCATCCGGTGAGAAAAGGCCTGCTTGATGATTTCCTGGCGGAGAAAAAAAGTTTCACTGCCGGGGAAATGGAACAGCTTGCAACCGGCTGGGCTGATGCCAGCAGCAAGGTTTTTGCCGCCGCCAAAGCCATAGAGGAAAAGCTATTGCAAATGCGCAACGAAGAAACACGCCTGCAGAACCTAAAGCAGCAACTCCTTCCCTGGCGGCGCCTGCCCGTGCCGCTTGAAGAGTTACATTCCACGCCTGCCGTCAAAATTGAACTTTTTACGCTGCCTGTAAATGCGGCGGACAAGTTCCGGGCAGAGCTGGCGGAAACAGACGCCGCCTATGCTCTGGAGCAGGTCGAGAACCTGCGCGGCGAAATCTATTTTGTGCTTGTCGCCCATCACAGCGACGTTGAGACGGTTCGTGACGTATTAAAGCGTTTTGATTATGTCAGGCATACTTTTCCGGAGCTTACAGGCCTTGTGGACGAGCTGCTGGCCGGCCTGGAGGAAGATTTGCAGAAACTTGCCGCCAGGCAGGAAGAAGTCAGGCAAAACATTGCTGAGCTGGCACAGTATCGCGAGCAGCTGCTTTACTATCTGGATTACCTGACTGTTTTGCGGGAGAAAAAGCAGGCAGTAGAAAACCTGGGGCGGACGGTGAGCACTTTTGCCCTGGAAGGCTGGGTCAGGGAGGCCGATGAGGAAAGACTGCAGCAGCTGCTGTCTGCCGTCAGCGATTCCGTCGTCCTGGTGACACGTGAACCGGAGCCGGGTGAAGCCTTCCCCGTTCAGTTGGAAAACAAACCGCTTTTTGCCCCCTTTGAATTTGTCACAAAACTGTACGGGGCGCCAAGCCCTTACGGCATTGACCCGACAGCCGCCTTTGCTCCCTTTTTCATTATCTTCTACGGCATTGCTCTCACGGACGCCGCGTACGGGTTGGTTCTGGTGCTGCTGTCGGTGCTGGGGCTGATGAAAATTAAAGGGGAGAATATGCGCAGGCTGCTGAAAATACTTTTTGGCTGCGGCATCTCCACCATTGTTTTCGGCTGGCTGATCGGCGGCTGGCTTGGCTACCAGGTCCTGGGAGCCCCCCTTTACTTCGATGCAATCAACGATCCCATGCGCCTGTTGATTTACTCTCTGGCTTTGGGCATCATCCATATTTTCTGGGGGATGATGTTAAAGTTGATCCATCTTGTGCGCCAACGTCAATATTTTGCCGCTTTTGCCGACGTTATCCTCTGGTACGGGCTCATCATCGGGCTTTTGCTCTTAATCGTGCCGGCCGTAGCCCGTTTTGGCAAATATCTGGCCATTGCCAGCGCCGTGGGTCTGATCCTGACCCAGGGGCGTGCCCAAAGCTCCATTATAAAAAAGTTTTTCTCCGGTGTCCTATCCCTTTATAACATAACAAGCTACCTGAGTGATATTCTCTCTTACTCCCGTTTGCTGGCGCTGGGCCTTGCCACGGGCGTGGTAAGCCTGACGGTAAACACCATGGCCGGGCTGCTAAAGGGGAATCCCATCGGGTATGTGGCCATGATAGTTATTCTGGCCGGCGGTCATGTTTTTAATCTGGCCATCAACGCCCTGGGAGCCTTTATCCATTCCAGCCGCCTGCAGTATATTGAGTTTTACAACCAGTTTTACGAAGGCGGCGGGAAGTACTTCAACCCGTTCCGTATGCAGACCCGTCACCTGGATATCCGGCCCGAGGGACTCCCTGACAAATAAACGGTTGCTGTTCACTTTTTCTCATAAAGGACAAAGATCATGCAGTACTGTCACAGAGCAGTCTGAAAAGGAGGAAAAAAGTAATGTTCGGTTTGGAATCAGGTATTGTTCTGGCGGTTATTGGTGCTGCGCTTGCCGTGCTTTTGGCCGGCATCGGCTCGGCCATCGGCGTTGGTACAGTGGGACAGGCTGCGGCCGGTGTTGTTTCCGAAGACCCTGACAAATTTGGTTCGACCCTGATTCTGCAGGCACTGCCTGGCACGCAGGGCATTTACGGCTTGCTGGTAGGCTTTTTGATCTTGCTGCGTATCGGCTTCATCGGCGGAAGTCCCGTCGCTCTTACGGTGGAGCAGGGCTGGTCTTTCTTCTTTGCCGCCCTCCCCATTGCCATTGGCGGCCTGATTTCCGCTATTTACCAGGGCAAAACGGCTGTCAGCGGCGTCTACCTGGTAGCCAAGCGCGCTGAAGAATCCGGTAAAGCCATCATTTTTGCCGTTATGGTTGAAACCTACGCCGTGCTGGCACTGCTGATGTCCATCATGATGCTGTTCGGTGTCCGGGTTTAAGGAGGTCTGTTTGATGTCAGGAGCAGAAAAGCTCACCGCGAAAATCCTGGGCGAGGCGGAAAGTTTCGCTGAACAGGTGATATCCGGTGCCAGGCAGCAGGCTGAAGCTATCCTGACTAAAGCGCGCCAGGAGGCTGAAAACAGGCGGAAACAGCTTTTGGAACAAGCCCAAAAGCAGGCCGAAGAGAGAAAACGCCGGACCCGCACCATTGCCGAGCTGGAGGCCCGCAAAGCGCTGCTTGCAGCCAAAAAGGAACTGGTTGAGGATACTTTTGCCCGGGCTGTGGCGCGCCTGCAGCAGCTGGAGCCTGAGGAGTATAGAAAAGTAATTGCCTCCATGCTTCTTGCCGCCGCGGAAACAGGGACGGAAGAAATTATTGTGTCGGCCGCCGATCGGGCCCGTCTGACTGATGACTTTTTGCGGCAGGTTAACAAGAAATTGGCCAAACAAGGCAAGCAGGGTAAGCTGAAGTTCGCAGCGGAAACGCGTGACATCGAGGGAGGCTTTATCCTGCGCACCCGTGATGCGGAAATAAACAGTTCTTTTCCCGCCCTGCTGCGGATGCAGCGGGAGCAGCTTGAGCCGGATGTGGCGGCCATCCTTTTCGCTTAGGCGGCATCCGCCGGGAAGGAGGCATGGAATATGCTGAATGTGGATCGCTACGCCTATGCCGTGGGGCGTATCAAAGTTATGGAAACGCGGCTTTTGGACCGGGACAGAATTGAACGCATGGTCGAAGCAAAGAGCGCGGAAGAAGCCCTGAAAGTGCTGAGTGAGAGTGAGTATTCCGACTACCTGGCCGAACTGGCGGATGTGCATGAATACGAGAAAATCCTCTCTGCCGAGCTGCTCCGCATATACCGGGAATTGCGCCTGCTTTCGCCTGAAGAAAAAATTATCGCCTTTTTTGCCAGGAAATACGATTACCATAACCTGAAGGTGCTCTTTAAGGCGGCGCACCTCAAGGAGCAAAGGCCTGAACTGCTTCTGCCCGGCCTGGGCAATATTCCTCTTGAAGAACTGGTGCGTGCCGTCAGTGAGAACGATTTCCGGAACCTGCCTTTGCGCATGCAGGAAGCGGCGCAGAAGCTCGTGGCAAAATTTGCGGAAGACGGCTTTGACCCGCAGCTGGTTGACCTGTGGCTGGATCAGGCCCTGTACGCGGAACTGGCCGATGATGTCCGCAAGCGTAAAAACAAATACCTGCGGGATTATTTCACCAGTCTCGTCGACCTGACCAATATAAAAACTTTTCTGCGTGTCAGGCGCCTGCAGCGGTCAAAGAATTTTCTGGCAGCGGTCCTGCTGCCGGGCGGCAGCCTGGACCTGCTCACAATGCTCGATTTGTCCGACCCGCTGGAAGTCATTCTCGATCGGCTGGCTTCTACTCCCTATGCCCAGGTGGTGGCCGAAGGGGTACAACTTTTTCAGCAAACAGACACCCTGACCCGCTACGAAAAACTGGCGGACAATTTCCTCCTGGAACGTGTCCGGCAGGCAAAATACGTTACCCTCGGTCCTGAACCGGTTATCGGATATCTGCTGGCCAAGGAAAATGAAATCAAAATCATCCGGATTGTGCTGACAGGAAAGATTAACCGGCTGCCTGTGGAAGAAATCAGGGAAAGGTTACGTGATGTTTATGTATAAGGTTGCAGTGATCGGAGACAAAGACTCCATACTCGGTTTTAAGGCCCTGGGCGTGGCCACCTATCCGGTCACCGGCCCGGCGGAAGCGCTGCGCGCCCTGCGGGAAATAGAGCGTGACAAGGTGGCAGTGGTCTGCATCACGGAAGCCATAGCCGAGCACATCCAGCCGGAAATTGACGCGCTCAATCAGAAAACACTTCCTGCGGTCGTCCTCATCCCCAATAACAAGGGATCCCTTGGCCACGGGATGAGACAGATCAAAAAGAACGCAGAAAAAGCCATTGGCGCTGATATCTTATTTGGGAAAGAGGGTAGTTAGCTTTGGCCAACACGGATAATGCAGGCAGAGTCGTCAAAGTTTCCGGCCCCCTGGTTGTGGCCGAAAACATGCCCGCTGCGAAGATGTACGATGTGGTGCGCGTGAGTGACCAGCGCCTCATCGGAGAAATCATAGAAGTCCGGGGCGACCGTGCCTCCATCCAGGTTTATGAAGAAACGGGCGGCCTAGGCCCCGGCGAGCCGGTTTACACTACAGGCATGCCTTTAAGCGTGGAGTTGGGCCCCGGCCTGATTGAGTCGATTTTTGACGGGATTCAGCGCCCCCTGGACGAAATCTACAGGCAGACCGGCCCGCGCATTACCCGCGGTGTGGAGGCTTATGCCCTGAACCGCACTAAAAAATGGGATTTTGTCCCGCTCCTGGAAGCGGGGGCGGACGTGGAGGAGGGCGACATCCTGGGGACAGTACAGGAGACAAGCCTTGTGGTCCATAAAATCATGGTGCCGCCCGGTGTCCGCGGCAAACTGACTTTCATTCACCGCGGTGAAGCAACGGTTACCGATACCATCGCCACGGTGGAGCAGGACGGCAAGACCGTGGAGATACAGATGATGCAAAAGTGGCCGGTACGGCGCGGCCGTCCCTACAAGGAAAAGCTTGCCCCCACGGAACCTCTCGTTACAGGACAGCGTGTCATTGACATGTTCTTCCCCGTGGCCAAGGGCGGGACGGCAGCCATTCCCGGTCCCTTCGGTTCGGGGAAAACGGTCACACAGCACCAGCTGGCCAAGTGGGCCGATGCGGAAATTATAGTATATGTGGGCTGCGGCGAGCGCGGCAATGAAATGACGGACGTTTTAAATGAATTCCCGGAGCTTCTGGACCCGAAATCGGGTGAGCCGCTCATGAAGCGGACCGTCCTGATTGCCAATACGTCGGATATGCCTGTGGCCGCCCGGGAAGCATCAATTTATACAGGCATTACCATTGCCGAATATTTCCGTGACATGGGCTACAGCGTGGCCCTGATGGCTGATTCTACTTCCCGCTGGGCGGAAGCGCTGCGGGAAATCTCCGGGCGCCTGGAAGAAATGCCCGGTGAAGAAGGCTACCCTGCCTACCTGGGCTCCCGCCTGGCAGAGTTTTATGAGCGTTCCGGCAAAGTGGTCTGCCTTGGCCGGGACGGTCGGGTCGGCGCCCTGACGGCTGTCGGTGCCGTTTCGCCGCCGGGCGGCGACATCTCCGAGCCTGTTTCCCAGAATACCCTGCGGATTGTCAAGGTTTTCTGGGGTTTGGATGCCTCCCTTGCCTACCGCCGCCACTTCCCCGCCATCAACTGGCTGCAGTCCTATTCCCTGTATACAGATAGTTTCTCCGACTATTACCGGGAGCATTTCGGCACCTCCTGGGAGGAATACCGCACGGAGGCCATGCGCATCCTGCAGGAAGAAGCCGAGCTGGAAGAAATTGTCCGCCTGGTTGGCCAGGATGCTTTGTCGGAGCGGGAACGCCTCATCCTGGAGACGGCCAGGTCTGTCAGGGAGGACTTCCTGCACCAGAACTCCTTCCATGAGGTGGACACTTACGCCTCCCTGGAAAAACAGTTCCGCATGATTAAACTCATTCTGCATTTTTACCATGAAGCACAACGCGGCGTGGAACGCGGCGCCAGGCTGCAGGAGATCCTGAACCTTCCGGTACGCGAACAGATTGCCCGTGCACGCTATCTGGCGGAAAGCGACATTGCCAGGATGGACGATATTGAAAAAGCTGTCAGTGAACAAATCGCCGCCCTGATCGGTGAGGACACTGAAGCACAGTACGCGTAGGAAGGAGGAACCGCCATGCTGAAAGAATATCGCAGTGTTGCAGAAATTGTGGGGCCGCTGATGCTCGTGGAAAACGTGGCAGGCGTCACCTACTACGAACTGGCAGAAATTGAACTGCAGGACGGTTCAATTCGCCGCGGCCGCGTGCTGGAAGTTGACCGCGACAAAGCCTTGGTCCAGATCTTTGAAGGTTCCAGCGGCATGAATGTGACGGAGACCAAAGTCCGCTTCCTGGGCCGGGGTATTGAACTGCCGGTGTCCATGGACATTCTGGGCCGGGTTTTTGACGGCCTGGGCCGGCCGCGTGACAACGGCCCCGGTATTATCCCGGAAAAGCGCCTTGATATTAACGGGCTGCCCATCAATCCTTATGCCCGGGACTACCCTTCCGAATTTATCCAGACGGGCATTTCCACCATTGACGGTTTAAATACGCTGGTGCGCGGCCAGAAGCTGCCCATTTTCTCCGGTTCCGGCCTGCCCCACAACCGCCTGGCCGCCCAGATCGCTCGCCAGGCCAAAGTGCTGGGCACAGAGAGCAAATTTGCCATTGTTTTTGCCGCCATGGGCATCACCTTTGAGGAGGCCGACTTCTTTATCAGCGACTTCCGCAAAACGGGCGCCATTGACCGTTCCGTCCTCTTCATCAACCTGGCGAACGACCCGGCCATTGAAAGGATCGCCACGCCACGCATGGCGCTGACGGCGGCAGAATACCTGGCCTATGACAAGGGGATGCACGTGCTGGTCATCCTCACCGATATGACCAACTATGCCGAGGCGCTGCGCGAAATCTCCGCCGCCCGCAAGGAAGTCCCCGGCCGCCGCGGCTATCCCGGCTACCTTTATACCGACCTGGCCACCATTTATGAACGGGCAGGACGGATTCGCGGCCAGGAGGGCTCCATCACCCAGATTCCCATCCTCACCATGCCGGAAGACGACAAGACCCATCCCATTCCCGACCTGACAGGCTACATTACGGAAGGGCAGATTATGCTGGACAGGTCGCTCCACCGCAAGGGGATTTACCCGCCGGTGGATGTGCTGCCGTCCCTTTCCCGGCTGAAAGACAAGGGAATCGGCAAAGATAAAACCAGGGAAGACCATGCGGACGTTCTGAACCAGCTGTATGCCGCCTACGCCCGGGGCAAAGAGGCCAAAGAACTGGCCGCCATTTTGGGTGAGGCCGCCCTGACGGATATAGACAAGCTTTTTGCCGCTTTTGCTGATGAATTTGAAAACCGTTTTGTCAACCAGGGTGAATACGAAGACCGCTCCATTGAAACCACCCTGAATCTGGGCTGGGAACTGATGGCCATGCTGCCGCGGGCGGAATTGAAGCGCATCCGTGATGAATACCTTGACAAATACCTGCCCGTCAAGGGGGAATAAGGGATGGAGATTCGCGTTAATCCCACCCGGATGGAATACAACCGCCTCAAGGGCCGCCTGAAAATGGCGGAGCGCGGGCACAAGCTGCTGAAAGACAAGCGGGACGAACTGATGCGCAAGTTCCTGGAGCTGATCAGGGAAAACAAGAAAGTGCGCCAGGAAGTGGAAGCCGCCCTTTCCCGCTCTTTCGCCAACTTCCTTTTGGCCAGCGCGGTGATGAGTTCCGCCGCCATGGAAGAAGCGGTCATGTACCCGAAAGCGGCCGTCAAGGTGGATGTCAAAACAGAAAATATTATGAGCGTCCGTGTCCCCCGCATTTCCGTGGCTGCCGCCGGTGAAGAGGCGGAGGACGCCACGCCGTACGGCTTTGCCGATACATCCGCCGAACTGGATTCTTCCCTGGCCGAACTGGCCGGCATTCTGCCGCAGCTCATCCGCCTGGCGGAGCTGGAAAAAGCGGTTGCCTTGCTGGCCGATGAAATTGACAAGACCCGCCGCCGTGTCAATGCCCTTGAGCACATCATGATTCCCCAGCTGCAGGAAACCATTAAATATATCAGCATGAAACTGGACGAAAATGAGCGTAGTTCCCTGACGCGCCTGATGAAAATCAAGGATCTTGTCCGCGGCGATGAAACCGCTTAAAAAACGGGACAAAAGGTGCTCCTTTTGTCCTTTTTTTTTGGGGGACCCGCCCGGAATCTGCCGGCCGGCTCTTTTTTGCTGTAAAAAAATAGTGTATAATATGAAAGGCTGCCCGCTGCAGCAGGAAACAAGCTCATGGCGGGCGAAAAGTAATGTGCCTGCCGGCAACCTATACTTTGCAAAACATTTGCGGTGTCACGCAAAAGCGGCGGGCGGGAAAATTTTAAACGGGCACGCGTTGTCTTGACTGATTGGAGGAAATAAAATGCCAAAACTACCTGACTATATCGGGCCGGTAGCCTTCGGGGTGAAAATGGGCGTGATTCTACCGGGAACAGACCTGATCGGGGAAATCACGGCCGTCCTGAAAAAAGCAGCCGACGATGAACTGCTATCTGCCTGCGATGTTGTCTGTGTGACGGAATCGGTGGTGGCACGTTCCCAGAACAATTATGTAACCATAGACAGGGTGGCGGCGGAAATAAAAAACAAATTGCAGCTTGCCGGCGCCTCCCGCATAGGCGTTGTCTTTCCCATTCTCAGCCGCAACCGTTTCTCGCTGATCCTGAAAGCCATCGCCCGGGCGGCGGGAGGGGGAGAAGTTGTTGTCCAGCTCTCTTTCCCCTGCGATGAAGTGGGAAACCCGGTCGTGGCAACCGGGGCGCTGGGGGATGTGCCTTGCGCCGACGGCATTATTGCTTATGAAAAACTGGACCCTGCCTGCTGCGTCCATCCCGTCACGCAGGTCAACTACGTGGAGATGTATAAAGAGATCATAGAAAAAGAAGGGGCCAAAGCCAGGGTATTTCTCTGCAACGACCCGCAGGCGATGCTAACCTTTTGCCCGGACGGTGTCATTGCCGCCGACATCCATGGCAGGGAAAAGACGCGGGCCAAACTGGTCGCAAAAGGAGCGCAAAAGGTCGTTACCCTGCAGGAGCTTTGCAACGAGGGAGAGGCAGCCAGCGAATGGGGGCTTCTGGGCAGCAACATGTCGGCCAATGACCGGCTGAAGCTGGCGCCCCGCAATGCAGGCGCCTTTGCCAAAAAGCTGCAGGCGGAGCTGTTACGCGCCACAAACCTCACGCTGGAAGTGCTTGTCTACGGGGACGGGGCCTACAAAGACCCCAGCACCGGCATTTACGAACTGGCCGATCCCATGCCCGTGTTTGGTATGACGGACGGCATCTGCGGCCGCTACCGCATGGGCGTGAAATATAAATATCTTGCCGATGTCTGCCACGCAGAAGGCAAAACGGCGGCGGAAATAGAAGCCATGCTCTCCGCCCAAAGCCGTGAAAAATACGGCCAAAGCGACCTGCTCATGGAGGGCACCACACCGCGCCGGCTGGAAGACGTCATTGCTAGCCTGGCCGATCTTGTCAGCGGTTCTGCCGATGCGGGCACACCTGTGGTGGTGGTGAAAGGGATTTTATAAAACTAAAGCTTTTCAGGACAAGTTTTATGCTAAAAACCGGGGACTGAGGAGATTTCAGAATAAGGGGTGTTCAGATGTCATACCTGGAAAAAGTCTGTGAAATTGTTAGAGCAAGAAACCCGCATGAAAGCGAATTTTTGCAGGCCGTGGAGGAAGTAATTTTAAGCCTGGGCCCGGCCCTGGCCAAAAATCCGGAATACGAAGAAGCGGGCATCCTGGAGCGGCTGGTTGAACCGGAAAGACAAATCATTTTCCGTGTGCCCTGGGTGGACGACCGGGGCAAAGTCCAGGTCAACCGCGGCTTTCGCATTCAGTTTAACAGCGCCATCGGGCCTTACAAAGGCGGCATCCGCTTCCACCCGTCGGTTAACCTGAGCATCATTAAATTCCTTGGCTTCAGCCAGGTCTTTAAAAATGCCCTCACCGGCCTGCCCCTGGGCGGCGGCAAAGGCGGCGCCGATTTTGATCCCAAAGGCAAAAGCGAAATGGAAGTGATGCGTTTTTGCCAGAGTTTCATGAACGAACTCTACCGTCATATCGGGGCCGACGTTGACGTTCCCGCCGGGGATATCGGCGTGGGAGCAAGGGAAGTGGGCTATCTTTTCGGTCAGTATAAAAAACTGGCCAACGAGTTTACCGGGGTCCTGACGGGGAAGGGGCTGGCTTACGGCGGGTCGCTGGTCCGCAAGGAAGCCACCGGTTACGGCCTGATCTACTTCGTCAATGAAATGCTGAAAGCCCATGGACGTTCCTTTGACGGGGCTAAAGTGGTGATTTCCGGCTCAGGCAATGTGGCCATCTATGCGGCGGAAAAAGCCATGCAACTGGGCGCCACGGTAGTGGCCATGTCCGATTCCAACGGCTATATCTATGACAAGGACGGCATTGACCTCGATACAATCAAAGAGATCAAGGAAGTAAAGCGGGCTCGCATTTATACTTATACGGAAACCCGCCCGTCCGCCATCTACACGGAAGGCTCGGGCGGCATCTGGCAGGTTCCCTGCCACATTGCCCTGCCTTGTGCCACCCAAAACGAGCTGGATGTGGAAGGGGCCAGGGCACTGCTGAAAAACGGCTGCTTTGCGGTGGGAGAGGGCGCCAACATGCCCACCACCCCTGAAGCCATTAAATTGCTTACGGAAAACGGCGTGCTTTTTGCCCCGGGGAAAGCGGCAAATGCAGGCGGGGTGGCCACCTCCGGGCTGGAAATGACGCAAAACAGCATGCGACTGCCCTGGGATTTTGAAGAAGTGGACGCCAGACTCACCGGGATTATGAAAAACATCTACAAGACCTGCGCTGCGGCGAAGGAAGAATACGGGCTGAAAAACCTGGTGGAAGCCGCCAATATAGTTGGCTTTATCAAAGTGGCGCAAGCCATGCTGGAACAGGGAGTTGTCTAATTTAAGACGTAAGAGGACGGGGCAAGTGCGCCGGTGCACCCGCCCCGTTTTCTTTGCGTGCAAACGGCAGTGCGTGCCGGCGGTGAAAATGTGCGGGACAAGTTCCCCGCCGCCGTTGGACCTGCGGCAGGTTTCCCGCTATAATAAAAATGAGATGGCAGTTTAGGAAAGCCTTGCCGCAATCTAAGTGGAAAGAGGTGTTTCATGTATGGATCTGCAAGAAGTATTTGCAGCCCGTTATTCCGTCCGGAAGTTTGCCGGCAAAGCGGTGGAGCCTGAAAAAGTGCAAAGCATCCTGGAGGCGGGCAGAATAGCGCCTACCGCCAAAAACATCCAGCCGCAAAAAATCCTGGTGGTGCAGCAGCCGGAAGGACTGCAGGCCCTGGGGAAAACAGCCCGGCTCTACAATGCGCCCCTGGCCCTGGTTGTCTGTGCCGATACGGAACAGTCCTGGAAGCGGCCTTTTGACGGCATGGACAGCGGGCAGATTGATGCCAGCATAGTCACGACTTATATGATGCTGGAAGCCACCCGCCTGGGGCTGGGCAGCGTGTGGATCTGCTACTTTGACCCGGCAGTGGTAAAAAGGGAATTTAACCTGCCCGACCACATCGTCCCGGTTAATATCCTGGCTCTAGGCTACAAGGCTGATGGCGCCGAACCCTCCCCGCTCCATTTCAGCCGCAAGCCGCTCTCGGAAACAGTGGCGTACGAAAAACACAACTGGTAATACAAAAACAGCCAAGCCGCAAAGGCGGCTGTTTTTTTTGCCCTTCCCGGCCGCCGGAGGTTTAAAGCGGGCGGCAACTGCCAATGATAGTAAATAGAGCGGCGCCGGCATTTTTTTACCCGGCGCACTGCCGTGGCAAGGGAGGGGAAGCACTTGTTAAGATACTGGAAAATAGCCCTGCTTATCTTCCTGGTTGCGGGGTCCGCCCTTTTGGCAACCCGCAGCCTGTCCCGCCAGGCAACCGGCGGCGAGATAGCAAACCAGATAGACGTCCTGGCCACCCTGGTGGAACAAACGGGAGCCCGGATTGTGGACGGGGAAATACAGTATTTTGCCGCACTGAACAGCAGCTTCCAGCCCATGGCCAAGCTGGAGCGGCTGCTGTTGGCAGTGGCGGAAGCACTGCAAATCACGGCGGGCACAGTGGAAAAGGGTGCAGGGGAAACCTACCGCGTCATTGACCTGACTGGCCGGTCGCAGGAAGGCTATAGCACCCATATTGTGGTCCAGAGCAACCCGGGGGACAAGGAGGCCGGCATCTCGCCCCAGACATATCTTTTGGTGGTGGTAAGCGATGCGTCGCCCGCCGTCTTAAAAGCCGCCTCCGTCGATTTTGCCGGGCGGCTGGAGCCATACGCGGCAGGTGGCCGGCTCAGCTGCTACCTGACCGGGTACCTGGCCGGGAAAAGGAGCGACAGTGAAATGGCGCGCCTGGCGCAGTCCGCCCTGCAGGCTGTAGAAGCAGAGCCGGTGGAAGAGTTTATCCTGGAGGAACTTGTCAGCTACACGGCCTACACTCCCAGGCTATCCGCCGCCGTCACGGAAGGGGGAGCTCCCTTTAATGTCAATCTTGCCGTTCACTATGACAATTTTTTGGAGAAAACCGTGGTTTGGGCAGGCTTTCCCCTCATTCACGACCCATATTAATTTCCTTTCTGGGAAAAAATATAAAAAAACGGCTGCCGGCAGCAGAGAGGGGGTCAGGCTATGTGAGTGGCATTATAACTGTGGAGGGCGGTGTCCCGCTTGTGGGCTGCGTCCGTGTTGAGGGAGCGAAAAATGCCTGCCTGCCCATTATGGCGGCGGCGCTTTTATGTGAAGGGCAGGTAACTTTAAGCGAAATTCCTCCCCTGGAAGATGTTCATACCATGTGCAGCGTTTTGTCTGCGCTGGGTGCGCGAACCGATTACGATGCAAAAACGAAAAAACTGTTTGTGGATTCCTCGGCCGTCCTGCGTACTGAGGCGCCTTATGAGCTCGTCCGGAAAATGCGGGCTTCTTTTCTTGTTATCGGCCCGCTTCTGGCCAGAATGGGGAGGGCACGCGTTTCGCTGCCGGGCGGCTGTGCCATCGGCATCCGCCCCATCGATCTGCATTTAAAAGGGCTGAGGGCTTTGGGGGCCGAGGTGATGATCGGCCACGGCTTTATTGAAACCATGGCGAACAGGCTCCGGGGAGAGAAAGTTTACCTGGACTTTCCCAGCGTAGGGGCAACGGAAAACATTATGATGGCCGCCACCCTGGCCGAGGGGACTACAGTCATTGAAAACGCGGCGGAAGAACCGGAAGTGGTGGACCTGGCAAACTTTATCAATGCCATGGGGGGGAAAGTTACCGGCGCCGGGACAGACACTATCCGCATCCAGGGGGTCACCTCCCTCTCCTGCATCGACTACAGCGTCATCCCCGACCGGATTGAAGCAGGCACTTTCATGGTGGCTGCAGCCATCACCGGCGGTGCGATAACGGTGGAAAATGTCATCCCCGCCCACCTGACATCACTTATTGCCAAGCTGCAGGAAGCAGGCTGCCGGGTGGAAGAAGCGGAAGGCCTTATTCATATTTCCAGGGAAGGCCCGCTGCGGGCCGTTGACGTCAAAACATTGCCGTATCCCGGCTTTCCTACGGACATGCAGTCTCCCATTATGGCCATGCTGGCCTGCGCCAGGGGCACCTCGGTCATTACGGAAACAGTCTTTGAAAACCGCTTCATGCATGTAGACGAATTGCGCCGCATGGGAGCCCGGATTAAAATCGAAGGCCACTGCGCCATCGTTACAGGCCGGGAAAAGCTTTTCGGCGCACCGGTGAAAGCCACGGACCTGCGGGCGGGAGCGGCACTTGTCCTGGCCGGGCTGGCCGCCTGTGGGCGGACCGAGGTCAGTGAACTCTACCATCTTGACCGCGGCTACTGGCGTTTCAGCGAAAAACTGGCCGCCCTGGGGGCAAGAATCAAGCGCACCGGGTAACCTACATGCGGTACCCGGTTTTTGCATGTCGCGGCAGCCGTTCTAGACAAGCTTTCTGCCGCATATAATTATGTAATCTCTGCCAAAGGAGAACTTGCCTGTGAAACGCCTGCTGGCCCTTTTCTTTTTGCTGTTACTTTTCCTGGTAATCGGCCTGCCGTCCCTTCTGGCCCGCGGCTGCCGGCCCGGGAAGGAAAGCGCCGCTTTGACGCCTCCCGCATTGGATCTTGCTCCCATTGCTTCTCCGGTGGGAGAGGTAATGATTACAGTTTATCTGCCCACCGAAGAGCGGGTGATGACACTGGGCCTTGAGGAATACCTGGTAGGTGTCGTGTGTGCGGAAATGCCGGCCGCATTTGCCCCGGAAGCGCTGAAGGCGCAGGCGGTCAGTGCCCGCACTTACACGGTAAACCAATTGCGTGCCTTTGGCGGCAGCGGCTGTGACCGCCATCCCGCCGCCGATGTCTGTACCGAATCCACTCACTGCCAGGCCTGGCTTGGCGCTGAAGAAGTTCTTGCTGCCTGGCCTGCCGGGGAGGCGGCAGGCAATTGGCAAAAAGTCCGCGATGCCGTGGCGGCTACGGCCGGCGAGGTGATAACTTACAGGGGAGAACTGATTGATGCCGTGTTTCATTCCCATTGCGGCGGGCATACGGAAAACAGCGAAGATGCCTGGAGCACAGTCGTGCCGTATTTGCGCGGCGTCCCCTGCAATTTTTGCCGCGGGACACGCTGGTCGGAAACAGTCCATGAATTTACAGGCGACCAGTTTGCCCGGGCCATGGCTGAGTATGTGGCGGCTGTTCCCGTTTCCGCCGCCGGACGGCCGCTTTTAGGCGGTACGGAGCGGACGCCCACCGGACGCCTGAAAAGTGTCACCATAGCGGGTGAAACCGTGACCGGCCGTGACCTGCGCGCCGCTCTGAACCTGCCTTCCACCAATGTGACTTGGGAAGTGGCGGATGACAAGGTGGTCTTTACCGTCAAGGGCCACGGCCACGGCGTGGGCCTCTGCCAGTATGGCGCCGACGGCATGGCCAGGCAGGGAAAAACTTACCGGGAGATCCTGGAGTATTATTACACCGGTATCGAAGTCAGCCTGCTTCCTTCCACCTAAGCGCATAGGGAGGAAAAATTTGGACATACTACCGGCAAGAGGTGATGTCCAGATGAAAAAAATGTTTGCCCCGCTTGTCCCGTTGAAGCGTGCTCGGCCGCTGCGCAAATACATTTTGGCCGTTCTGTGGTTCGCGGCTGTTGTCATGGTGCTGACCTTGGCAGTCTGGCGCGGCCTGCTGCCCAACCCGCTGCAGTATCTCCCGGGAGCTGCAGTTGTATCGCCGGAGGTGGAGGAAAGCGCGAAGAAAGACGCTGAAACAGCTCCCCTGTCGCCGGAAGACGCGGATATTCCGGCAGCTGAGAACATTGAGGAAAATGAGATTACGGAAGGCCTGTCACTGCCTGATGCTCCCATGATTTGGCCCCTGGAAGGCACAGTCCTTGCCGGCCATCATGCCGTTTACCGCATCGGCAATGTACTGCGGGCCCATACAGGCATAGACATTGAAGCGGACAGTGGAGCGGAGGTCAGGGCAGCCTGGCCCGGTCTTGTGGAAAAGGTTGACAAGGACCCGCGCCTGGGCTGGGTCGTGGAAATCCGCCACGGCGGCGATTACCTGACGCAATACGGCAACTTGGAAGAACCTGCCCTTGCCGTGGGTGATGCGATTGAACAGGGCGATGTGATAGGTCGCGTTGGCGCAAGCGCCAAACTGGATGCCGCCACCGGGAATTTCCTCCATTTTGCCATCTACCGCGGCGCAGAACCTTTGGACCCGGTGCAGGTAATCTCCCCCCGGTAGCATTAAACTGCAGAAAACAGCGGATACTAACGATCCGCTGTTTTTCTTCGCAAAGCTTGGTAACACCCCTGTGAATTTATTCTTTGGCATTTAACGGTTCTTTCTTTACTAAAAATATAAATAAATCTAAAAGAAAAATTAGGTTTTTTCTAAAATAATTGTTGTATTTATTAAAATTTTGGGTATACTAGAATTACAAACTCTTACATACATATGCCTCAGTACCCGGTAATTTTTTCGCCTTGGGAAGGGGTGAAATAATGCTAATTTCATTTAAAGTAGCCAATTATCGATCGTTTCGTGATGAAGTGGTCTTGTCCATGCTGGCGAAAGGTCTTAAAGAGCGCAAGGAAAGCTTAATTCCATATGGAACAAAGAAAGTACTGCCGGCGGCTGCGCTTTATGGGAAAAATGGCGGAGGTAAAAGCAACCTGTTGCGTGCTTTTTGGCTCGCTGTGCAATTTGTGCGCAATGCCCAGAGAACCCAGCATGAAAATGCGCCTGTTCCTGTACAGCCGTTTTTGCTTAACGATTATTCCCGAAACGAACCTACCGCATTTGAATTTACCTATGTACAGGACGGCGTTAAATATGTCTATGGCTTTGCTGCTACCAGAGCAAAGATTGTAAAAGAATATCTTTATCATAGCCCCAAAGGCCAAAAAGCTGTTATTTTTGAACGAGATGGACAGGAGTTTTCTTTTCCTGTAAATAGGGAAAAAAAGAAAAAAGAGCTGATAAGCGAGGCGGTTGCGCCAAACCAACTTTACTTTGCCGTGTCTTGTACCATGAATTACAAGCCGTGCATCGCGGCGATGAAATGGTTTCGTGAAAGTGTCTTTTTTTCCAGGGATTACACCGACATCCCTCATCAGATCATCCAGCATGCCGAAGACCCTGGTATCTTGAAAGCCATTGTGTCGGCAGCCCAGAAAGCGGACCTTGGAATTCAAGATATGTTTTTTGAAATCAGAGATAAAGAACTGTCCAAAGATGAAATTCTTCCCGACAATATGCCTGAGGAGATAAAAAAAGCTTTGCATGGTCTCATGCAAGCGTTAATGAGTGCACCCAATGAAGCTGAAACCAGACTTAAAGTAAGTGAGTTGAAAGCCATATCACGGCATTACGGTATATCCAAATCCGGGAAAAAGAAATATTTCTCCTTGAACCTCGCGGACGAGTCGGACGGGACAAAACACTTGATGGCGCTGGCTCCGGCTATCGAAAAAACCCTTTCAACCGGTGGCATCTTGCTGGTTGACGAAATAGAAAAAGATATGCACCCGTTACTTGTTGAGTATATTATTGCGCGCTATCAAAGTAAAAACAGCAATAAGACCGGGGCTCAAATTGTTTTTACTACCCACAATACGGAATTACTAAACATGGAGGTGCTGCGGCGAGATCAAATCTATTTTGTAGATAAAGATAATGAATCCGGAGTATCCGAGCTTTACAACCTTACCGAATTTTCTCCCCATACTGACGAAAACATTCATAAAGGATACCTTGCCGGTAAATACGGTGCTACGCCAATCCTGGAAACAGAGGAGGTGTAGCAAGTTGACCAGGAAAATAAAACCTTTAATTTATGTGTTTTGGGAAGGTGAAAGCGAACAGGCTTATGCCAAATATCTCAAGTCGTATTTTCAGGATGTGGCTGTCATCCGATTACCATCCACTCCCGGGCTGTTTGCAGAAGCATATAATATGTTTCGAAATAACCCAAGGTATCGGAATAATGCGGAAATTACTGATGAAATTTGGTTTTTCTTTGATGTGGAAGTTGAAAAAGCATGTCACTGGGACATGAATTATAAAATTATTACTCGATTGCGTAAACTGCGTAAACCTGGACGGATTAAGATTCGCCTTCTTATGACTACAGCTTGCTTTGAATATTGGATGCTGCTGCACTATGAGCGTACGGCACCTGCTATTGCTACACCCGCAGATAAAGAAAGAATAAAGGAACGTCTCAAAAAGTATGTTCCGTACTATGCAAAAGGCAACTGCGAGGCAATCCGCGAAATAGCCAGGCATCACAGGAAAGCCATAGAAAACGGGAAGTGGACGCTTCTTTCCTTGGTGGAGGACGGCCTGCCGACACTTGAAGACTGTGATGAGCGCAATTGCTGGCTGTTCCTTGGTACGCATACATTTACCACAGTCCATGAAGCTTTAGAGTTTTTATATAAACTAAAAAAAGAATAGCGATGCTCAGGCACTGGCCGGAGGGAAACGGCCGGTGCTTTTTTATCCGCATTTTTTGTCAGGGGCGCCCGTACAGGGGCAGCGGCATTGTTTTCCTGTCATAAATGTCCCCAACTGCCAATATATTGGTTACAAAGTTAGTTTGAAGGGGGCTGCCCAATGCAGGATTACATTGAGCAAAGGGTGCTGGAGATCAGCAATTACATACTTGAAACCGGAGCAACAGTACGGCAGGTGGCCAAGGTGTTCGGTGTCTCCAAGTCCACTGTTCATAAGGATGTTACGGAGAGACTTCCCCATATAAACCGCTTCATCGCCCGTGAAATCAAGATAATCCTGGAGAAAAACAAGGCGGAAAGACACCTGCGGGGCGGTGAGGCAACGCGGCGTAAATACCTGGCAAGAGAGAAAAAAAGACAGGAGAAAAGGAAAAAGAGTCCAGTCAGCGAAATATAATGCAGTTTCTTTTTTATGGGACAAGCTGTTAAATTGAGGTGAGACTGGATGAAGCTCGGGAGTGACATGGGAATTGACTTGGGCACTGCAACAGTCCTGGTGTATTTGCGCGGCAAGGGCATTGTGCTGCATGAACCGTCCGTGGTGGCCATGGACCAGCATTCCGGCAAAATCCTGGCAGTGGGTGAGGCGGCACGCAGAATGATCGGCCGCACCCCCGGCAATATTATCGCCACGCGCCCTCTGCGGGAGGGCGTGATCGCCGATTTCGACGTGACGGAAGTTATGCTGCGCCATTTTGTCTCCACAGTCAGTGACAAAAGAAGGCTGCTGCGGCCGCGTGTGGTTGTCTGCATCCCGGCCGCCACCACTACGGTGGAACAAAAAGCAGTTATTGAAGCCATCTTGCGGTCCGGCGCACGGGATGCCTTCCTTATCGAAGAACCGCGGGCAGCTGCTTTGGGAGCAGGCCTGGATATTTTCCGCCCCCTCGGCCACATGGTTATTGATATCGGCGGCGGCACCACCGATGTGGCCGTTATTTCCCTGGGCGAGACGGTGGTGAGGGAAAGTGTCCGTGTGGGCGGGGACAAGCTAGACGAAGCAATTGTTCGCTACATTAAAAGGGCGTTTAACCTGCTGATCGGCGAGCGGACCGCCGAGGAGCTGAAAATAGAAGCAGGAACAGCCTTCCCCGGCAACCGTTTTGTGGAGCGGGAGATTCGCGGCAGGGATATGGTTTCCGGCCTGCCCCGGTCCATTGTGGCAAATTCGGATCATGTGCTGGAAGCCATCAAGGAACCGCTGGATGATATTCTGCAGTGCGTCAGGCATGTCCTGGAAGTCACTCCGCCCGAGCTGGCCGGTGATATAATTGAGCATGGCATTGTCCTGACCGGTGGCGGCGCCCAACTGGACGGGCTGGACAAGCTGCTGGCCAGGGAAACGGGCGTCAATGTTTACCTGGCGGACGACCCGGTCAGTTGTGTGGCCGTCGGCACGGGCAAAGCCTTGGAACAGCTGGACAAGCTGGAGCACACCCTTATTTCCCAGAGACGCCTTGCGGCAGATTTATAAAAAAAAACACAGATCGCAAACAGCATGCCGGCCGCAAGGACCGGCATACTGTTATCTGCCAAAAGGCACCTCTAAGCGGCGGGAGTAGCTGCCCAATGAAATAAAAGAAGCCGTCCCAAAAAGGAGACGGCTTTTTTACCGGCGTGCCATTCAAACCAACCGTTGCCTGCCAGGCAACAAGTACGGTGGTGTAGGAAGGGCGGCGGTAAAAAGCCGCCCCCTACTCAGTTTTAATCCCCCTCTTCTGTCAACAGCAGTTCGGACAGGTGGTTTGTCACGCTGTCCCAGGCAGAGTTGCGGTCACAGTTGAGCAGATTCTGCAAAAGTCTGTGCAAATCTTCCAGTTCGTCCAAAATGCTGTAGTAGTCGGCAATATCCAAAAGTACTGCTTTGACGAGTTTATTTTTTGCCACGAAAACGGGCTTGTTTTGCAGCGTATCCAGGTAATGGGCGAGGTGACGCTTCAACTCCTGCACGCTTTTTATGCGAATGGCCATACGCTTACTCCTTCGAGCTGATTTCACTTTTGTATTCCACCTCCACCGGCAATTTCCTGCCTTTGCCTGCAATAAGGCCTGAACTTCCTAAGATTTTTGCTTTCTTGTCAATTGCCACAGCTGCGGCATGGCAATTTTATTTTGACAATTCTGTTTTCCCGTCATTTTTTCTATGGCATCGCTTTGCCGCCGGCTTTTACTTGGCCAAGGTCATGTGAATGCCCGGGGGCAGGCATAAAGTGGCGGCGGCTGGTAATGCTTATTACGGGAAAGCAATTTTACAGGCGGGAAGGTGACACGGTGGCCGTTTTGTCAGGAAAAAGGGTGGGGCTGCTCCTGCTCCTGCTTGTTTTATGTCTCATTTTCTGGCTTGGTTCAGTCTGGGTGAGAATTTATGACCGCCCCCCGGCAGAGGATATGCCCGCGGGGGACGGGACAATCACCAATGTGCTCATCGTGGGGATAGACCAGCGGGAGGATGAACCGTCCCGCGCCGATACCATTATTATTTTAAGCATTAATGAAGCAAACGGTGATACTGCTTTAGTCTCCGTCCCGCGCGATTCCCGCGTGGAAATACCGGGGCGCGGCCTGGACAAAATCAACCATGCCATGCAGTTTGGCGGTATTGCCCTCCTGCGGCGGACGGTGGCGACACTCTTGGATGTACCGCTCGAGCACTACCTCTACACCAATTTTACCGGTTTTGCATCAATAGTAGATGCGGTGGGCGGCGTGGAAATAGACGTGGAGCGGCCTGTCCCGGTTCCGGGCGGGCCTGCCCTTAAGGCCGGGCCAAGGCTGCTCAACGGCAGGGAGGCCCTGGCCTACGTCCGTTTTCGCTCCGATGCGGAAGGAGATTTCGGGCGCATGCGCCGCCAGCGGCAGGTGCTGACCGCCATCGGCAGGC
>JAAYMN010000127.1 GCA_012521345.1 Bacillota bacterium | reverse complement strand
TTTCGTCAACAGGTTCATTGGGAAAAGCACGCAGCAAGGCTTCATTGCGCACCCGAACCCCGTCTTTAAATTCCGGATGGGTAAAAATATAAAGATCATTACGCTTGATACCCTGCAGGACTCTCTCGCCCACCTCGTCCGGATCCATCCCGACAGAAACAAACTTGTATTTCGGAGGGGGCGGCAGCTGTTCGCCTTCATTTTTTAGATGGTCCGGCCGAACTTCCCAGGTAGAAACACCAAGGTTAGAGTTGACAAGACCCGGGCAAAACACTGAAACACCAACATTGGTTCCGCAAAGATCCGAAGCCAGGCTTTCCATCAAGCCGGTAACAGCGAATTTGGAGGTATTGTATAATCCGTTGCCGCGCATGGCAAAGATGCCGTTAGTCGAAGAAGTGGCAACCACATGTCCTTCTTCCCCGTGGGCAAGTATACGAGGCAGGACGATGACAATGCCGTTGATTACCCCGCCCAGATTGACACCTAAAACAAAATCCCAGTCTTTAAAGGTAGCATTTTGGGTAAAACCGACGACAGTACCTACTCCGGCGTTGTTGATCAGGACATGAATCTTGCCGAAGACTTCTTCCGCCTCATCCGCCGCCCGTGCATACGCCTCACGGTCAGTCACATCCAATTGGATGCCGTGAACGGGAAAACCGTTTTTCTTAAAGTAGGACATGGCTTCGTCAAGAGCATGTTGACGCACGTCCGTAATAACAACTTTCATGCCGTGCCTGACACATGCCTTGGCTATACCCAGACCTATGCCGCTGGCGCCGCCCGTAATAAAGGCGGTTTTACCTTCTGTCTTTTTCATGCATTTTTCTCTCCTTCCAGCCTATTTAATATTAAACTTTCCGGTTATAATAAGGTCCCAATGCGGCCGGCAAGACAGCCCCAAAGGCCTTGCCTTGGTGGCCGAATATGAAGACCTGTCACAAGTCCCGCCACGGAAGCTGTATTGACAATTTTTCTGTCACGTGTTCTTTTTAATGGGAATAACGGTCCGGAAACAAAATGCTGTTGACAAGCGTCAGACCAGTCCCGGAAACCCCTGCTGGCGCAGCGCTTCATAAAGCACAATGGCTACGGCATTGGAAAGATTCAGGGAACGTATCCTGGGGCCCATGGGGATTCGCAGGCAGCATTCCTGGTATCTTGCCAGCAGCCAGTCTGGCAGGCCGGCCGTTTCCTTGCCAAAAAGCAGGTAGTCATCAGGACCGTAGGAAACTTCGGTATAAAAGCGCGTTCCTTTTGTTGTCAAAAGCCATAGCCGCTTTCCAGCAGCCTGTGCGAGGAATTCCTCAAGCCCCGGGTGCAGCACAAGCTGCAAGTGTTTCCAGTAATCCAGGCCTGCACGCTTGAGATGCCGCTCCGACAGCGAAAAGCCGAGCGGCTCCACCAGATGGAGGACGGTGCCGGTCACGGCGCAGGTTCGCGAGATATTTCCCGTATTCGGCGGTATTTCAGGTTCAACCAGGACTACATGCATGTTTTGTGCTCCCCCTCGCCCGCCTTCCGGCCGTCCAGGTAAGCCGTAACGACTGCCGCCACTTCGTCCGCTCCACGCTTCAGGTCGTTTACATCTACAATGGCCAGGTAATCTTCGTTTGCCCGGCGCGAATCGTGATAGTAAAGGTCATAATAGCCGCGGCACAGTTCCAGGGCCACATCCTCATACATTTGGCGGCGGACTTTTTCCGCCAATTCCTCGCA
>JAAYMN010000012.1 GCA_012521345.1 Bacillota bacterium | reverse complement strand
CGGCGGGCGGGGCGGGTGCTTGCCGGGAATGCATCACGTCATGCCGCCGACCCCTGGCCCCTGGCTGCCGCCGGCGAGCTTTTGGCGGGCAGAGCGGAGGCGGGCGGCTTTTTTGCCGCAGCCAAACTGGACAGCGGTTTTTGCTGTGAAAGTGTTGATCCTGAGACGGGCCGCGCCGCAACCGGGCAGGCATTTGCCTCTGCGGCCGGTTTCCTGGGTTTTGCACTCTATCAAGCGTTTGGGAAAAAATAAAGGGGGCCAGCCGTCTATCTCCCACGGTGACGGGGCCCGTTGCCGCCGTTTTTGTCCTGGTTGGCTGCATTATCTTTTATTTTTACCCGGGAAAGTAAGTGCAGGCCGGGGCGGCAAAAAAAAAAACCAACGCCTCAGGTGGCATTGGCCTGATAAAGCCAAGGGAGATATTTGGCCAGATATTCCGGGTTCCTGTCCATGAGCCGCGGGTGGTGTGCGCGCAGGCGGCGCAGCGCGGCAAGGTCAAGTGTAGCCGTGACCAGTTCTTCCCGGTCAAAGCTTTTTGCTTCCGCCAGGACTCCGTCGCCGCTCTGCGTCAGCTCAAGCGGGGAGAACACACCCGCCTTTCCGGTCAGGGTAAAACCAAGTATCTTGCCGACAAGGGCGCTTTTAATCCCGTAAACAGGCGTTTCCTGCACCCGCGGCCAGATGCCGCGCAGGGCGAGATATGTGTTGTATTCCTCCGGGTTGGCGATGGGTATGGCGACAATATCGGCTCCCAGGGCAGCCACGACGCGGAAAGTTTCAAAGTAGGTGGCGTCCATGCAGACAGGTGCCGCCAGGCCGCCGAAGGCTGTGGGAAAAACATGGAAGGCTTTCCCCGGGGAAAAGCCCCAGCTTATTTCCAGCGGCATCAGGTGCACCTTGTCCTGGCTGCCCAGCATGCTGCCGTCGGGAGCATAAATTAATGCCCTGTTGTAAACCTTGCCGCCCTCGGGGCAGGGGAAACTGCCTGCCACGATATAGAGCCCGAGGCGTTTGGCCAGCCAGCTGAAAGTGACGGCGGCTATGCGCAGGAAGATGGGGCCCACGATGCGGAACAAATCTGCCACCGGCAATTTTTCCGGCCTGCCGGCGGCATCCGCTTCCTTTACCAGCTTGTCCACGCCAGGCAAAAGTCCCAGCAGCTGGTAGTTGTTGTTTTCCGGGAAAACGAGCAGCTGAGCCCCCTCCCGCGCGGCTGAGCTGGCAATGCGGGCCATTTCATCCACGTATGCCCGGACGTCTTTGAAAAGTTTAAATTCCACCTGTGCAGCCGCCACCCGGACTTTGTCCGACGCGGGTGCCGCAGCCTGCCTGCGCTCCGGCAGGTGCTTTTTTTGCAGGTGGCGGCGTATGACCGCCGGGCGGGTGCGCCAGGTAAGATAGGAGAAGAAAAGGCGTTCCTGAAATTTCATGGCCTTTCTCCTTTCTGCGGGTAGATGGGGCTGTATGCCTCGGGCTGCAAGAGCTTGAGCAAAGGGTAGCGGGAGATGACTTCACGGCGTTTTTCTTCATCCAACTCCGCCGTCACCGGCCTGCCGTCCTGCCCGCCACGGGCCAGGATCCCGCTGTAGCCGGCAGTCATTTCGCAGGGGGCATGAATCAGCGTCTCTCCGCCTGCCTGGTAGCCGGCAATTTCCGTGCAGAGCTGGCTTTCCACGCAAAAGAACTGGTTTTGCTGCACCTGGCTCCACATGCCGGCAAATTGCAGCCAGGTATGGTTTTCTTCCGACACGGCCCCGGGGTGGCAAATAAGCCCGGCACCGGTTAAAGCCAGGATGCGGCCCGTTTCAGGATACCAGGCATCGGTGCCGACAATAATGCCCAGCAGGCCGAAAGGCGTGTCAAATACTTCTGCACTGTCGCCCCGTGCCAGCCCCCATGTTTTTTCCTGCTGCGTGAGGAAAAGCTGTTTTTGCCGTCCGCAAATTCTGCCCTGCGGGTCCAGGAGCGGCGCTTCATGGTAAAGGCGGCCATTTTCCGTATCCAGGACCGTTCCGGGAATAAACCAGATGTTCAGTTCCTGGGCCAGCTTTTGCTGCTGCTCATACCAGGCGGCAGGCCAGGAGGACATCTGGACAAAATGCTGGACGGCTTCGTCCAGCGTCTGCACATCCCCCAGGTCCCCGAAACTCCAGGCCAGAAGCAGGGCGGAATGAGCCGGCAGCACTACCAGGGCAGGACTGTCAGCACCAAGCAGGGGCGACACCTTTTCCAGCAGGTATTCCCTGTAGGTGCCGGG
>JAAYMN010000126.1 GCA_012521345.1 Bacillota bacterium | reverse complement strand
GTTCATGCAGGATGAGGCACTCCTTTCGGTACTGTTTTGTGGTCGTAACTTAACAATAACCGAATTGTCCTCATCTTGCATTCTTTTTTTAAAGCCTAGTGTCCAAGATGTATTGTAGTCCTACATGCTGCTTGGCGTGTTTACCGGACATCTCTTGCCAAGGCAGGCCGGTTGTGATATGATGTAAGCTGTACTTCCCTGCTCCCGCCCGTGCGGGGGCCAAAGTCCGAGGGGAGGAGGTGAATAGGCCATGACGAAATATGAAGCCATGTTTATTATTAAGCCCGACCTTGAAGAAGATGCCTACGAAGCCATCAGCACGAGATTTAAAGAACTGATTGAAACGGCTGGTGGCGAGGTTACCAATCTTACTCTGATGGGACGTCGTAAACTGGCCTATGAGGTAAAGAAGAAGTTCCGGGAAGGGTTTTACGTGTTGATCAATTATACGGCCAAACCCGCCGTAACTGCCGAGCTGGAACGGAACTTTAAAATCTCCGACGAGATTATTCGTTACCTCATTGTCAAAGAGGAAGATTAACAAGGTGGTGACCGGAATGCTGAACCGTGTCGTGCTGATCGGCCGCCTGACCCAGGATCCGGAGCTGCGCTATACACCGACCAGCGGCGTGGCCGTTGCCTCTTTTACCCTTGCCGTAAACCGCCGCATCAAGCAGCAGGGGCAGCAGGAGGCAGATTTTATTCCTATTGTTGTTTGGAGCACACAGGCGGAAAACTGCGCCAAATACCTGGGCAAGGGCAGCCTGGTTGCCGTGGAAGGCCGGCTGCAGATCCGCAAGTATGAGGACCGTGAAGGCCAGCGCCGGACGGCGGCGGAGGTTGTTGCCGATTGGGTGCAGTTTCTTGACACACGCAACAGGCGTTCCGAAAGCGAGCCGCCACCTTTTGACGATGCCATGATCGGCGACGATGATGTACCGTTTTAACTTTGAGCGCACCTGCCTGCTGGGCAGGAGCGCGATCCGAGGAGGTTTTTATATGCGCAAAGACCGCGGCCGCAAAGGCAGACGGAAAGTCTGCAGCTTCTGTGTTGATAAAATCGAGCATATAGATTACAAGGCAACAGGAAAGCTGTCCAAATATATTACGGAGAGGGGAAAAATCCTGCCCCGCCGTATTTCCGGCAACTGTGCCAAGCACCAGCGTCAGTTGACCATTGCCATTAAGCGTGCCCGCAATATTGCCCTGCTGCCGTATACGGCAGAATAAAAGGCTTTAAGCAAAGCGCCCGCAGACGGGCGCTTCTCTTTTTCTTCCAGGCAGGCAAGTAATTAGCAGGCCGCCTGCGGCCACGGGCGGCAGGAAATCGGCGGCGCCGTGCAGAAGAGAACACACAAACAGCCGATCAGGGAGGGTTGAGTGATGAAAGTTATTTTGCTAAGCGATGTCAAAGCGCTGGGCAAAAAGGGAGATATAAAAGAAGTGGCAGACGGCTATGCCAGAAATTTTCTGCTGCCGAAGGGGCTGGCCGTGGAAGCCACGGACGGGCACCTGAAGGAACATCAGCGTAAAAAGCAGCAGGACATGGAAAAAGCAGCCCAAAAGCTGGCTGCAGCGAAAAAGACGGCGGAGAAAATGGCCGGCCTGCAGATAGAAATACCCGTTCGCGTCGGTGAGAACGGGCGTCTTTTTGGTTCGGTAACCAGCGCGGACCTGGCGGCTGCATTGGAAAAAAAAGGCTTTGCGGTTGATAAACGCAAGCTTGAGCTGCCGGAAACAATTAAAAGCACCGGCGTTTACCCGGTGCGGGTAAAGCTGCATCCCGAGGTGGAAGTAAGTCTGGAGCTGGTGGTGACGGCCGCTCCCTAAGGAGTAAACAATGAAGAAAGCAGTAACATCACGCTTTGAACGGAAAATAGATCACCCTGCAGAGCGGGAGCAAATAAAACGTGAAGTCAACGCGCTCTATTCCTATCTGTCCGGACTGCTTGGTGCGGACAAGCTGATACTGAAGGCGGGAAAACTGGAGGCCCTGGCGCTTTTGCGTTCCCGCAGGCCGGAAGAAAAAGTCCTGGGCCTGCAGCGAGTCATTTTTGAAAATCCGGCCCTGGCGGAAGTGCCTGCCCTTGCCGATGTCCCGGAGTTGTTGCAGCGCTTGTATGACGAACTGGCCGAAAAAATGGCGCGGCAGGCGGTGGAAGACACCATCGAGCGGAAAATTGCCGCTAAAATGCAGGAAAAGCAGGAAGAATACGTGCTGGAGATAAAAAAGCAGCTGCTGAAAGAACAGGGCGGTCCGGAAAACCCGCAGACGCTCAGGAAATATGCGGAGCTGGAAAAATTGCGCCACAAAGCTTTGAACCGCACCGCCCTGGAAGTATTGCGCCCCAAGCGGCTGGAAGAAATTGTGGGCCAAAAAGCGGCTGTCACGGCCTTGATGGCCAAGCTGGCCTCTCCTTATCCTCAGCATATCATACTTTACGGTCCGCCAGGAGTGGGCAAGACGACGGCTGCCCGCCTGGCCCTGGAAGCAGCCAGGCAGATTAAAACCAGTCCCTTTGCGCCTGATGCCCCTTTTGTGGAAGTGGACGGGGCCACGCTCCGCTGGGACCCCCGGGAAACGACCAATCCCCTCCTGGGGTCCGTTCATGACCCTATTTACCAGGGGGCCAAACGCGATCTGAGTGACAGCGGCGTGCCCGAACCGAAACTGGGCCTGGTAACGGAAGCCCATGGCGGGATTCTTTTTATTGATGAAATTGGGGAACTGGATCTGGCGCTGCAGAACAAGCTTTTAAAGGTGCTGGAAGATAAAAAGGTCCGTTTTGATTCATCATATTACGACCCTGCCGACCCGCAGGTGCCGATATATATCCACAAGCTTTTTACGGAGGGCGCACCGGCCGATTTTATCCTCATCGGTGCCACCACCCGTTCCCCGGAGGAGATCAATCCGGCCTTGCGTTCCCGCTGCAGTGCCGTCTATTTTGAACCGCTTACGCCGGCGGAGGTGGAACAAATTGTGGTTGCCGCCGCCGCCCGGCTGCAGGTTGCCTTGGCGGACAATGCGGCCGCCCTTATTGCCGAATGCACCACGGAAGGCAGGCAGGCGGTAAATATACTGGCCGATGCTTACGGCCTGGCGCTTTACCGCAGTCAAGGCAAAATGACGCCTGTCATTACCTGTGACCTGGTGCGGGAAACCCTGCGAGCCGGCCGTTTTGCAGCCAATGTTCACAGGAAAAAAACGGAAGGAGCATATACCGGCAGGGTATACGGCCTGGGTGTGCACGGTTTTTTGGGCAGCGTGCTTGAAATTGAAGCGGTAGCCTTCCCGGCCGTCCGGCCGGGGAAAGGCATGATCCGCTTCAATGAAACGGCGGGCAGCATGGCCCGGGATTCTGTTTTTAATGCAGCCGCCGTTATCCGCCGTCTGACCGGTGAAGACTTGCACAATTATGACCTGCATGTAAATGTGATCGGCGGCGGGCAAATAGACGGCCCTTCGGCCGGGTTGGCCGTGGTTGTCGCCCTGCTCAGCGCCATCAAGGGCTGGCCGGTGGCACAGGAGGTGGCGGTTACCGGGGAAATATCCCTGCAGGGCTATGTCCGCCCGGTGGGCGGCATTGCGGAAAAACTGTACGGTGCTCGTCTGGCGGGGATTAAAACCGTCCTGGTGCCGGCGGAAAACAGGGGCGACGTTCCTCAGCTGCCGGATGTGCAGGTCGTGCCGGTGGAAACAGTGGCAGAGGTGCTGCCATGGTTTTTCCGGGGGCAGGAAAGGACGCTTTTGGCCGATTTTGTTTAGAGAAGCTTTCCAGAAGAGGTGTGTCATGGATTTGACAACTGAACGCATTCCTCCGCAAAATATGGAGGCGGAGCAGTCTGTACTGGGAGCCATGCTGATTGACAGCGATGCCATTGTTGCCGCTGCGGAAGCTTTGCAACCGACAGATTTTTACCGGGAAGGACACCGGAAGATTTTTGCCGCCATGCTTGCTTTGTTTGAGCGCGGCGAACCGGTGGATTTAATTACGCTGGCCGAGGAGTTGAACCAGACAGGCGTACTGGAGACCGTAGGCGGGATTGCCTACCTGACCACGCTGGCCAACATTGTCCCAACGGCTGCCAATGTGGATTATTATATAAAGATCGTGCGGGAAAAAGCAGTGCTGCGCTCTTTGATTCACGCCGCCACAGGCATTGTGACCCGTTGTTTTGAAGCAAAAGACGATGTGGAGCAGATCGTGGACGATGCGGAAAAAGCCATTTTCGACATTTCCCGACGTTCTACGCCCCAGGGTTTTTCCAGCATGAAAGAGATTCTGAAGGGGACATTTGACAAGATTGACCGGCTGTGGGGGAACCGGGGGGGAGTTACCGGCGTTCCTACCGGTTTTATCGACCTGGATGACATTACCTGCGGGCTGCAGAATTCAGACCTGATAATTATTGCCGCCCGCCCCAGCATGGGAAAAACAACGCTGGCGCTGAACATGGCCCAGCATATAGCAGTGAATGAAAAACTGCCTGTTGCTATTTTTTCCCTGGAAATGTCCAAGGAACAGCTGGTGCAGAGAATGCTCTGCGCCCAGGCCAATATTGATTCCCACAGGCTGCGCCGCGGTTATCTTTCGGATGATGACTATCCCAAGCTGACCATGGCGGCGGGTCCCCTGGCCGAAGCTCCCATATTTATAGACGATACGGCAGCCATCTCTGTGATGGAAATGCGGGCCAAAGCACGCAGGCTCAAGGCGGAACACGGCCTGGCCGTCATATTTATTGATTACCTGCAGTTGATGCGCAGCAACGAGCGGACGGAAAACCGCCAGCAGGAAATTTCGGCAATTTCCCGTTCCCTGAAGGCGCTGGCCAAAGAACTGGAAGTGCCCGTTGTTGCCTTGTCCCAGCTGTCACGGGCGGTGGAGCAGCGAGACAAGAAAAGGCCTGTGCTGAGCGACCTTTTGGAATCCGGCGGTATTGAGGCCAATGCGGATGTGGTTATGTTTATTTACCGCGAGGGCTATTATAACCAGAATGCGGACAACAAGTACGAAACGGAAATTATTATTGCCAAGCAGCGCAACGGCCCGGTGGGCACCATTAAGCTTTACTTTAAGGAAAACTTTAATAAATTCCTGAATGCTTCCCGCACGCACACGGAAATGCCGGCTTCCTGATTTTGCCGTTGACAAAGCGTACCTTGTATAGTATCATGTTATGGGCCATTAGCTCAGTTGGCAGAGCACCTGACTCTTAATCAGGGTGTCCG
>JAAYMN010000125.1 GCA_012521345.1 Bacillota bacterium | reverse complement strand
TATGGTTTTATGCAACAACTTTATTTGCTCCTTCTCAAACATTTGAAAAATGAAAGGAGTTTATTTGATGTAGACACACCTTTTCCACGGCTTACAGCTCGCGGCGCCCCTCCAGGGCACGGGAAAGGGTGACCTCATCCGCATATTCCAAATCTCCGCCCATAGGCAGTCCGTGTGCCAGCCGGGTAACACGTATCCCCAGCGGCTTGATAACACGAGCCAGGTATAAAGCTGTCGCTTCACCCTCCACAGTAGGGTTTGTAGCCAGGATTACCTCTTTTACCCGGCCTTTTTGCAGTCGCTGCAACAACTCCCGGATACGCAGCTGCTCCGGTCCCACCCCGTCAATGGGGGATATGGCACCGCCCAGAACATGATAGAGCCCCTTATACTCGCGCATCCGCTCCATGGCCAGAATATCCCTTGGGTCCTGGACAACACACAGGAGGCTTCTGTCCCGGCGCTGGTCACGGCAGATCAAACACAGTTCTCCGTCGCTAAAACTGCCGCACTCGCGGCAGTAGCGCGTTTTATCCTTGGCATCAACCAGGGCGCGGGCCATGCTTACCACTTCTTCCCTGGGCAGCGTCAGCACAAAGAAAGCTAGGCGCTGCGCCGTCTTGGGACCAACTCCCGGCAATTTGCGGAATGACTCAATCAGCCGGGCAATGGATTCAGGGTAAAACACTTTTCCCTCCGCCGGCCTACAGCAGCCCCGGAGGCAGGTTCAGGCCGCCTGTCAATTTTTTCATTTCTTCCATTGTCATATCATCCACCTTCCGCAGGGCTTCGTTAACAGCGGCAATTATCAGATCCTGCAGCATTTCCGTATCCTCAAGGTCAACAACCCCCGGATCAATCTCCAGTGCCACCAGCTCTTTCTTGCCGCTCACTTCCGCCCGCACCGCTCCGCCGCCGCTTGTTGCCTCAACAGTCCGCTGCTGCAGTTCCTCCTGCATTCTGGCCATTTCTTTTTGCATTTTTTGCAGCTTTTTCATCATATTACCCATGTTACCGTACATAATGTGCCTCCTCACTATAATCCGGATTCATCTATCAACTGCCCGTTAAAAATTTCCAGGGCGGATTGCACGATTTCCTCTGGATCCTGTCTGGGGTGCGCAGATTGTCCGGGCCCATTCCGCACCACACAGCGGATTTGGGGCCGTATTCCGGCCCGGCGCTCTATTGCCTGCTGCAGTATCTTTATATGTTCTACATCCTGCATCATGTCACAGTGAAACTGGGAGGAAAAAGTGATCTCCCACACTTTATCGTCACAGGCTCCCGGTTCCCCCGCAAGCAGGAGGGCATGTGTCTTGACACTTGCCTGCTTTACGTCTTCCAAAATACGCGGCCATAATTTCAGCACTTTGCCGGCGGCGCCGGCTGCAGAAACAGCGTTTCCCGCCGCTTCCCCTCCCGCATAAGCCGCCGCCTGCTCCCGCGCGGCGGGCTGCAGGGCTGCCCTCTCTTTCTGCTCGCCGCTTGGCTCCGCCCGGCCGGTCGGGGCAAACATGTTGAAAACGGCCAGTTCCCACGACAGGCGGGGTCTTTGGGACCAGCGCAGTTCACTGCGAAGCTCGTGCAAAATGCTTAAGATGCGTCCGATTTCGCTAAGCCCCAATGCTTCGGCCTGGCGTTTCAGGCTGTCAAACCAATTTTGGGCCACCCCGAGCTGTTGTGCCTCCCGCCCGCAGGCGGCAACCACCATCAAGTCGCGGAAGTAAGCAATAGCCTGCTGGGTAAAATGCACAAGGTCCCTGCCGGAAGCAGCCACCTCCTGCAGGAGGTGCAGTGCGGCTGCCAGGTTGCCCTGCAAAAGAGCATCCGTCAGGTCAGAGAAAACATCTCGTCCCACCGCTCCCAGGACGGATAAAACATCCTGAACGGTAACCGCTCCGGAGGAATAAGCCAGAACTTGTTCCAGAAGAGACAGTCCGTCCCGCAGGCTGCCTGCGGCCTCTTCAGCCAAAAGCTGCAAGGCATCTTCCTCGCATTCCCGTCCGGTGGCCGCAGCTACTTCCCGCAGGCGTTTTTTAATAGCCTCCGGGGGAATGGGGCGGAAATCAAGGCGCTGGCAGCGGGAAACAATGGTCAGCGGCAGTTTGTGCGGTTCCGTCGTTGCTAGGATAAACATTACCTGCTCCGGCGGCTCTTCCAGCGTTTTGAGCAGGGCGTTGCAGGCCTCCATTGTCAGCATATGCACTTCGTCAATTATATAAACTTTCCGGCGCACTTCTACGGGCGCGTAACGCACTTTTTCACGCAGCTCGCGGATTTCATCAATGCCGCGGTTTGAAGCTGCGTCTATCTCCAGTACGTCCATGACACGCCCTTCCTGAATGCCTAGGCAGGCCGGGCAGGCATTGCACGGTTCCCGGGCAGGTCCGTGTTCGCAGTTTACAGCTTTGGCCAGGATTTTAGCGGCGCTTGTCTTGCCTGTACCGCGCGAACCGCAGAACAAATATGCATGTGCCACGCGGTTTTGTTCCAACGCATTCTGCAAAGTTTGGGTCACATGCTCCTGTCCCGCAAATTCGGCAAAAGTCTGCGGGCGCCACTGCCTGTATAACGCCTGATATGCCATAAGATCACCCAACTGTCGGCTTTATAGCGTAAATTCCCTGCCAGAGCGCAAAATCCTTTTCCTGCGCCCTGTTTTTCCGGGAAGCTTTTGCACAATTATATTCTAGCATTAACAACTACCGCATACAATGTCGGGCAGCAAATGAAAAAATTCCTCTCACGAGGAATTTTTCAGACAGGCTATTACTAATATTTGGCCGTGCACCTGCCTTTGACCCTTTTTCCCAGGCGTTACCCGGACAGTTAGCTCGGGCCAGGCTGCCCCGTGGCACCCGCAAGTACATGCTTACCGCTGCTTCCTTCCGGACC
>JAAYMN010000124.1 GCA_012521345.1 Bacillota bacterium | reverse complement strand
GGCAGCCGGCTTATTTGTGTATCCTCTGCCGATGCGCTGGCGGTTGCTTCCTCCTGGGCCTCGTTGTTCACGACCTCGAAGCGGACGGCATAGTCAATAAACCGCCCTCCCTGACCATTGTTCGGGTGTTTTGCCCTTTCCAGGGCCTTCTTGGTTGTCAAATACCATCCTTTTCCAAATTGCCCTCAAAGCCTTGTCTCGCCTGGCTTCGAGCCGTATTTTGCCTACCCCTCCCAGGTATGCCTTCAGGTTGTCAAAATGCCGTTAACGCGCCCGCGCGCCGACCGCTATCTAAAATACCTTCAAACCCGCACCACGTCTAGCATTAACGCCATTAACGCCGCCGTTAACGCCACCGTTACAAACCCCGCCTATCTCCCGTTTTAACGCTCCTAAACCCCAAAATCTCACGATGGTAAGAAAAACCAGCTCTTTTCTCATCCCTCACCGTGTCGCCTCAAATCCTTGTGTCTCAAGGTTTCCCGCCTTTTCCCGCCTTTTCCCATCAAACCTTCCACCCATACCCCTTCCTTTTCCTCAGTGAGAGATGACAATCATACCAGCAAAGCAGCCATTTAACAAACAGGAAAAAGAAAACCACCGGCAAGGCTTCTTCACCTTGACCGGCGGTTATCAACCTTCTTACATGGAAAGGGATTTATTGTCGGCCGCCTCAACTTTCTTCTCGTCAGCCGTGTTGAAATAAACGCCAATGAGCATGATCACGGCAAAAACTATCAGGTAGTACACAACAGCCATGCCATGGGCAAGGCAGGCGGCGACGACCATAAAGATACAGCTGATTATGGAAAGGATCGGCATGACAAACCGCTTGAACGGAGGCAAATCCCGTTCCTTTTTCATCAGCATGATGAAAATCGGAATATATGCACCGTAAAGGGTGACAATGGGGAGTTCGGACGTGTCAAAAACGACAGGGCCGAACCAGGAATCCGTCAGGTTTGCGCCGTAGAAGTAAAGCAGCCAGATGGCGGCAAGCAGGACTCCGAAGATGGATGAGTTGGTTGGCATATTGGTAACCTTGTCCACCTGCCTGAAAATTTCCGGCAGCGGGCCTTTATTCCGCACGGCAAGGGAATACATGCCCCGCGTGCAGCCTACCATTAGGCCGTTCAGCGTTCCCAGGCAGGAAATAATGACAAAGACAAAGAGTAAAGACCCGCCCACTGAACCGAAAATATTCTGGAAGGCCATCTTTGCTCCCGCCTGGCCGCTTTCCATTAAAGCTTCGGTGCTGACAGCTCCGGCAAGGCCGATATAATAGAAGATGTAAACAAAAACAACAATCAGGGAGCCCCAGATCAGTGCCCTGGGCAGATTTTTCTTGGCGTCTTTCAATTCCGAATTAATGGCGGTGGCAATGATCCAGCCTTCGTAAGCAAAAGCCACGGCCACAACAGAAGCGAAAAGACCGCCGCCAATGCCGACGCTGGAGTCAATTACACGGGTAAAGTTGCTGTAAGTCATCCCGTTGACCAGACCGACAATTGTCCCTACAATCGCCATCAGCATAAGCGGGATAAGTTTAATAATCGTGGTGGAAACCTGGAACTTGCCTGCCAAAATGGGTGAAAGGGCGTTCATGGCGTAGCTTCCCACCAGAAAGAAACAGGCTATTGTCATGCATGAACCGCCGGTGATATCCCATCCAAGCAGGACACAGGTAAAGCGGGCGGAGACCCAGGCCAGCACTGAAGTCAGCGTGGGATTGTAGATAATTGCCATAAACCAGCCCACATAGTAGCCGTATTTATTGCCTACCGCCGCCTCGGCATAGTCTACTACACCGTTAACTTTCTCGTATTTTGTTGCCATAATTGCAAACGTATAAGAGCACACAATCATAATCAGTCCGACAATAGCCCACGCGGCAATACCCAGCGGCATATTGCCGCCGGTTGCTTTCAGGACGGCCTCTGCCTTGAAGAAGACACCACTGCCGATAACAATACCTACCACCATGGCAATAGCTGTTAACAGACCGTACTTTTTCTTCAATTCATTCTCCATGACATTGCTCCTTTATTAATTACTTTTTTATTTAAGTCTACTACGCAGATGTCAACATTTAAATCTTTAAAATATGGCAGTGCAGTAAAAGAACCAAGCCGCAACAAGCTTGGTCCTTTTTAGAAGCTTAATTTGTGGCTTTGACCCGGTAGAAAAATATTGTCTTTATTCTTCTTTCTTTTTCGCTATGTATTTTACCTGGGGCGATTTCTTGATGGTGGCGGGACGTACTGATGCTTCTTCTGTAACCCTGGCATCAATAAAAATGAAAGGCTTGCCGACACGCTTCACATCCAGCGGGCAATGCATGACGTTTTTAGGAATAAAAATGTAGCAGGGGTAATTAATCTTAATGATTCTATCGCCAAGCGTCATTTCAATGTCGGCATCCAGTTCGGCAAAATTGTCAGTTTCGCCAATGAGGTAAATCCACTGGTCAAAGGGGTGTTTATGCGTGGGCGCACCCATGCAAACCGGCTCGGTGATGCGGGCGAATCCCATCGCAAGGACAGATTCAGGGATATCAAAAGGCCCCAGCCCGGTTACCATGGGTTCTTTAATTTCGTCATGAATGGATTTCCATGGTTTCAGCTCCACCACATTCGGTTCGCGGACGACATTTTTTAAATCATCCATCCCGGCCATATTTGATCCCTCCTTTTTTAGATCTCTTTCCCCGTGTCCACCAAAACGGAAAGCTTGCCAACTAAACTCTATCCATCCCCTTTCCTGCCTGCATCAATTTTACCACTGTAATAAGTTAAAGTCATTACTATCATTCTACCAATATCTTTAATATCCTTTAATCTCCTGTATTATTTTGCAATATTTCTCAATTTAGTGCCGGACTATGCAACAGGTTAACCTTTTCCCCTGCCGCACTCCGGCCGAAAAAGTCTTCATAATATATAAAATAAAGCGGTTTCTGCCTTCCTGACGCCCCAGGAAAGTATAAACCGCTTTTGTCTTAACCCGTTTCCGGCCATGAACCCTACCTGACGGCCAGGGGAATGTCCACAATAAATGCTTTGGAACCGTCCTTCCCGCTTTCGCTGAAAAGCTGCAGGGTCAGTTGCTGCCCGCCCAGTCCGGGCGGCAGCACAATTTCTTCCGCAAAATAACCCCAGTCTCCCATGGCCGCCATGGCATAGCCGCTTTGCACAACCCCGCCTTTCCCGTCAAGCAGCTCATAGCCGACCGTGCCTTCAAAAACACTGGCAATGCCAGACAATTTGATTGCTCCCTCCACTTCCGCTCCGGGTGCGGGCGCAAAGACTTTAATCCATGCGGATTCGGCCACAACAGGCTGTTCTATGGTCTCAATTCCTGTCAGGCGCATAAAGTACCTGCCCGCGTTGTCCACATCAACAAACTGCAGCGGAAGTCCCCTGTTTTCCACAATGACGAGATCATAGGGATAAGTGAGAGCCATTGTGACCATATCATCTTTGCCCGGCTGCACGGATTTGACCAGCACCTGGAGCATGCCGTCCCGGGGGCGGGCTTCCGTAATTGTTACACCGTAGCCGCCCGTAGGTTTCATGCCTTCGGTAACCAGAACAAACCTGTAGCCGTAATAATCTTTTTCCTGGACGGCAGGTATTGTAAGGGAACAGTTGACCCAGTTCTGAATCTCCTCCGGCAGGCTGTCAAAATCCGGCCGGTAAATACCTTGCTTGAAGTTAACTTTTCCCACAAAATCATCTTCTTCCTCATTTACAGCCGAGACATGCCAGTACCCGCCCAGCTTGGTTACAGTAACGTTTTCTGTTTTTGTAAATGTGCTGCCCGTGGCATCGGTGTAGGTGAACTCTACGGCAAACTGTGCAGTCTCGGGAGCAACTTTTTGGGCAATGATTTCATACCGGTCCACCCATGGGCTGGAGGTACCGGTAGTCCAGCGATTTGCTGAAAGCTCCCCGAACATTTTCGCTTTTAACCCCGGCGTCAGCATGGCATACTGCAAAGCTCCGTTTCTTTTTTTCACGCCTTCCGCCCAGGTTCTCACGGCACTTTGTGGCTGTTCTGTGGCAAAAGCTTCCTCCAGTTTGTCAATCTGCTGCTTTAGGACAGAGATTTCCGTCTCCGCCTCCGCTTTGGCGTCATACTCCTGCGCAGCAAAACAACCATACCTGCCGGCGGCAAAAACTCCTGCCGACAGGGCTACTAGCAAGCTAACACAGACAAGTATTGCTTTTCCCGGTCGGGAGCCAAACATAACCCCACTCCTTTCTCTTGCTAAGTTCCACTCTCTGTGCTTGTAATAGACGACGAAATTGCATTTTTGTTCCAGGTGCAAATCCTGCCCCTGACAGAAGTGCGGCAGTCTTCCGCCTGGCCGGCCATCCGTGGCAGGCGCAGCAAGGGCAAAAAAGCCCGGGCAGGAACTGCCCGGAACTTTTTCTTCCTTAAAGGTATTAAATTACGCCCTTTGCCGCCAGCCTCTCCAGCTCACTTTTGTCAAGGCCCAGCAGGCCGCAGTAGATCTCTTCATTGTGCTGCCCAACAAGGGGGATGGAATACCTTCTGTTCCCCGGCGTTTTGGACATCTTGTACACGGAGCCGCTCACCTTTACCTTCCCGGAAAGGGGCTGTTCCACCTCGATGATCATCTCCCTGTGCAGTATCTGCGGGTCGTTTGCCACCTCCTCAAAGGTGGGAACGGGCGAACAGGGAACCTTGTATTTTTTAAAGGTCTCCAGAGCTTCCTCCACGGTTTTTTCTTTCAGCCACCCGTTCAGCACCTCTTCTACTGCAGCCATGTTTTTCGTCCGCAGCACGCGGGTGGCAAAACGTTCGTCATCACTCAAGTCTTCCCGCCCGATGGCTTTCAGCACATTCTGCCACTGGCTGTCTGTAATGGTGCAAACCACCACATAACCGTCCTTCGCTTTGTAAGAGCCGAAGGGAGCGGAACTGCTCAACCGGTTGCCGATCCTCTTGGGCGGAATAAGTGTGTCAAAGTAATCGGCCCGGTCCGGAAATACCATGGCCCAGATGCCATCTTGCATAGAGATGTCAATATACTGCCCTTCGCCCGTAACCGTCTTGTAATGCAGCGCCGCCAGGATGGCGATGACAGCATTGTACCCGCCCATGTAGTCGGCCAGGGAAATGCCTGCTTTTAGCGGTTCGCCGCCTTCATAGCCGGTTACGCTCATCAGACCGCCCATGGCCTGCCCCACCACGTCATAACTTACCTCGTTGCAGCGGGGACCCGTCTGGCCAAAGCCTGAAATCGAAGCGTAAACGATTCCCGGGTTGATTTTGCTTGCCACTTCATAATCTAGACCCATACGCTTCATGACGCCGGGGGCGTAGTTTTCCACCAGGATGTCGCATTTGGCTGTCAGTTTCTTGGCAAGCTCCAAGCCTTCCGGATCCTTCATGTTCAGGGTTACGCTCTTTTTCCCGCGGTTATAGGAGATGAACTGATAAGACTCTCCCTTGGGTGTCAAGGGGGCGGCCACGCGTTCCGGGTCTCCCGTGCCCGGCCGCTCCACTTTTATGATCTCGGCTCCCAGTTCACAAAGTACAGATGTGCAGTGGGGACCCGACAAATACTGTGTAAAGTCCAGCACCCTGACTCCTTCCAATGCTTTAGCCACTATGTATCTCTCCTTTACTTTAGTGTTGTCCGGGCCGCCGGCTGCTGCGGCAGTCCGGTATCTAAGCAGCATGATATCTTCCCTTGCAGCAAGCGTTGCCAAGGTCAGCCCCTTACATCTTACCACTAAATCCGGCACAAAACAATAAAGCTTTTTCCCTGCAAATTGTTGACATAACCTATTTCCCGCACATATAATTATTAACAGAAACGGACAGCAAAGACGCTGTAGGTATAAACCTGCACGTCTTTTTTCTTTTCCGGCCCGGAGGGATAGCAATGGTTATGCACAACCAGGTAAAATCGGGAATTGCAGGCTTGGACAAAGTAATCGATTACCTGCGGCTGGGCGACAATGTGGTCTGGCAGGTGGACACCATAGACGACTACGCCCGCATGGCGGAAGCATTTGTGGAGCAGGCAATTCTGGACAAGAGAAGAATTGTCTATTTCCGCTTCGGCGACCATCAACCGCTAATTAAACACCGGCCCGAAGTCAAGATTTACCGGGTTGATCCTGCCACACGCTTTGAAAGCTTTACCACGGAAATTTACAAAACACTGGAACAGGAAGGCAAAAGAGTCCTTTATGTCTTCGACTGCCTGACCGACTTGCTGCAATACTGGTATTCGGACTTAATGATCGGCAACTTCTTCAAGGTAATCTGCCCGTTTTTATATGAGCTGGATACGGTTGCCTACTTTGCCCTCCTGCGCAATGTCCACACCAACAGCACCATTGCCGGAATCCGGGAAACAACGCAGGTCTTGCTGGACCTCCACAGGGTCAACAACAATCTCTACGTGCACCCGCTGAAGGCGTGGCAACGCTACTCGCCCACCATGTTTTTCCCCCACCGTTTGCATGACCAGGAGGCCGAATGCATCACTGCCAGCTCTGAGGCCGCCGAATTGTTCGCCGCCCTCAACCGCAGCGGCAGCCGGCTCGACTACTGGCACGAAGTTTTAAATAAGGCGGAAGAGGCCGCCGTCCACGCCTCTCCCGAGGAACAGGAAAAAATAAAGAAATTGCTGATGCAGCGTCTCATTGGCAGCCAGTCCAGAATGTTTGCCTTGTGCGACAAATATTTCACCCTGCGGGACATCCTCACCATCGCCTACCGGGAGGTTGGCACAGGATTTATCGGCGGCAAAAGCATTGGCATGCTCCTGGCCAGGAAAATTATTGAAAGGGAGAGAAAAGACGACCTCTCCGCTTACCTGGAGCCCCATGATTCCTGGTACATCGGCTCGGATGTATTTTATACCTACATCGTCCAAAACGGCTGGTGGAAGCTCCGGATGAAGCAAAAAACAAAAGAAGGCTTTTTCAAATATGCGCCTGAACTGAAAGAAAAGCTTCTGCACGGGAAGTTCCCCAAAGACATTCAGGAACAGTTTACTTTGCTGCTGGAGTATTACGGCCAGTCGCCCATCATTGTCCGCTCCAGCTCCCTTTTGGAAGACAACTTCGGCAACGCTTTTGCCGGCAAATACGAAAGTGTCTTTTGCGCCAACCAGGGCACGCCGGAAGAGCGGTACGCCGCCTTTGAAAACGCCGTCCGCACCGTTTATGCCAGTACCATGAATGAAGACGCCCTTGCCTACCGCATGGAAAGGGGCTTGTTCAATAAAGACGAACAGATGGCCCTTCTGGTCCAGCGGGTCTCGGGCGACAACTACGGTGAAAATTTCTTCCCCCAGATCGCAGGTGTCGGGCACTCCCTTAATCTCTATGTCTTCGACGAACAGATAGACATGAACGCCGGCATGCTGCGCCTGGTCTTCGGGCTTGGCACAAGGGCGGTCAACAGGACTGTTGATGACTACGCCAAAGTGGTCTGCCTGGACGACCCATCCCGCATCCCGCCCGTATATGCCGAAGATAAAAGCAGGTACTCCCAGCATCAGGTCGACCTAATTTCCCTGAAAGAAAATGCTCTGGTCAGCAGAAGCGCGGATGAAATTTTAAACGGCGACATTAAAATAGACAAAAAAATAATTGCCGGTTATGACTATGAAAAGGCAAAAAGGCTGAAAGAACACCCTTACCCTATAGTTAGGTCAAAGGCTCATGGATTAAGCGTTTGATAGATTTTTTATGCGACAAAAATATAATCATGCATTAAAACAACCTTATAACTAATTCCCTAAACCTTCCCCCCCTCTGACCAAAAAGGCTGACAGATTAGCCTACTATCAGCATCCTGTCAGCCATATTTATTGCATTTAATTATGCAGTTTTTTCATTTAGTAACTTTTTAAACATCTTTTCAATCTTATTAG
>JAAYMN010000123.1 GCA_012521345.1 Bacillota bacterium | reverse complement strand
ACCTCATGATGGTCTCATGAATCCGGCTTACTTGCGCGGCCATGTTCTTACCGTCGTTGGCGTTAGTCTTCTGGCCGTGAGCCGCCACAGCGGAGTTACCCATCTTCAGGTAAACGGGGGAGACTATGCGGACCATTTCAGGTGCATCATAGGTGCGGATAAAGCCGCCGGATGCGGGCGGGTTGTCTGTATGCAGGTCGATGGGCACATCGACAGCTTGGCGCAGAGCAGCCAGCATTTCCAGAGTCAGGTCGCGGATGGGGTTGATGGTGTCGGCGCCCAGTCTTTCAAACAGTTTGAAAGAAGCGGGGTTGCAGGCACCCATGTGGGCCGACAGCTTAATTTTCAGATCAGAGGGCAGGTCGCCGTTTTTGCGCAGTTCGTTCAGGACCCACAGCAGACCTTCGTCATAGCAGATAATGCCGCGGGCGCCAAGTTCCACAACTCTCTTGATATCCTCAATGGCACGGACAACATTTTCCATACCACGCAGACGGTAGCCAACGCGGACACCTTGCGGGGTTTTTACAGTTGCGCCGATGTCATATTCAGCACGGGGACCAACTGAGAAGTTAAGTTCGCAGCCCCAGTCTTTGGCAATGGCAATATATTCTTTGATGTCTTTGGTGGTGTGGCGGACAATGCCATATGTTTCGTCAATTTTGTTGATGTGAACGCCGTATTCTTTCCATGCAGTTTCAATTAATGCGCGCATGCATTCCGGGGAGTTGACGGTGGGGCACTCAATCCGGAATTGGGCGCCGTCGGGGAAACGCTTGGTGGAAGTAGGCAGATCATACCTGTCACCACCGGGCAACCCTAATTTTTCCAGCTGTTTTCTGGTCTCTTCGAAGAACATCATTCTTCCTTCTCTCCTTTTGCTTTTTATTTTTGTCAGCTTCTGACAGCTGTTTTATAGTTAAGCTTTTAGCTGTGAAGCTCCATACTTGGCAGCCAACTTGTTGAGCGACTGAACAACTTCCTCGTCAAGAGGCACACCGTTGGCCAGATTCTTTTGCGTGTTATTGTGCTCAATTTCACCCAGCATATAAACCGGGCCGCCGTCCACCGACGGCAAAGCTTTAATCATCTTGATTACTTCATCGACTCTCTGCTTGAAGCTTTCCGCATCATCAAACGCGTTGATGTCCAAGGCGATAAAGAAGTGCCCTGTGTTGGACGGACCGCTGAAGTCGGTGACATTTTTCACAGTCCCGGTCATGGCAGTATTCGTCAGAATGCCGCACAGGATATCCACCATCAGCGAGAGGCCGAAACCTTTTACCCCGCCGATTGCTTCCAGGCTGCCTTCAAGGGCGGCATGCGGGTCGGTTGTCGGTTTCCCGTCTTTGTCCAAAGCCCAGCCCAGCGGGATTTCTTTGCCTGTCAAGGCAGCATAGCGAATGCGTCCGCGGGCTGTAACCGTGGTTGACATATCCAGTACGATCGGCGGGCATTCTTTTGCCGGTATGGCAAAGGAAATTGGGTTCGTTCCCAAAAGCGGCTTTTTCGTCCTGAAGGGGGCCATGGCCGGAGAGGCATTGGTGGTGACAATACCAACCATATCTTCCTCAAGCGCCAGCATGGAATAATAAGCTGTGATGCCAAAGTGGTTGGAATTTTTTACCGCAACCATGCCGCAGCCGTATTCTTTTGCCTTTTGCATTGCCAGTTTCATTGCCTTGTGCCCGGCTACCTGGCCGAAAGAGTTGTTGGCAGACAGCAGCGCCACGGCTTTTTTGTCCATAACTGTATCTACAGGTGCGTCAGCAGACATCACACCTGCTTCAATCCTGCCTATGTAGGTTGGCAGCCTGACAATTCCGTGCGACTTAACCTCCCGCAAATCCGCCAAAATCAGGGTGTCCGTGATAATTGCCGCATTTTCCGGTGAAACTCCTACTTTAACCAATACTTCCCGGGAAAACTGCTTCAAGTCCTCTACCGGATACAGTTGCATCTATTCACCTCCTTTACGGCAGCTTGGACAAATAAGCCAAAGGCTTATTTTTTCAGGTGTTCAGGCAGCGGAGGTGCATAGGCCCAGACAATTTTGAACGGCTCGTTGCCTACGTTGATGATTTCATGCTCTACACCAATGGGTGAAAAAATGGCAGTGCCCGGTTCCAAATCATATTCTTCGCCGCCGCAAATCAATTTACCCTTGCCTGAGATAACAAACATTGCCTCTTCCTGGTCAGTATGCTTGTGCAGAGGAATCCGGCTGCCGGGCTCAGTGACGTTTGTGCCCATGGAAATTTGCCTGGCTCCCACGGTATGCTCACTGATCAAAATTTTTGACACGCGGGGCGGCTCTCTTCTTGCACCCTCAACTTCACTCTCTCTGACAATAACTTTGGCCATTTGTCCCGTCTCCTTTCCTAGAAATTTTATCCGCCTTGCAGGAACGGAAATAGTTCAATCCTGTCATCATTGTGGATAAGACAAGTATTTTTATCTTCCCAGCGCCCGTTCCTGACAACAAGCCCAACCTGGTCAGCCGGTATCTGCCGGCTTTCCAGGAAGCTTAGCAAGGGCATCGGTTCTTGCAAGGAAAGTTCTATTTCCTTTTCCTCGTCATGCTTTCTGAGGGTCAGGTGTAAAACTATCCTTGCCATAGCTTACGCTACAACCCCTTTTAGTACTTCCTCCTCACTCAGGTCAAAAACATGGCCGGTCGGCGCCAGCGGCTCGGTGTAAAGATATTCAGGCAATCTGTCCTGGGCAGGGCTGATGCCCGCCCTAATGTTAAAGTTGCGTTCCGTCCTGATGGCATTAGCTCCCATTTCCCAGATATCATCCACAGTCAGTTCCGTGCCGAAAAGGCCGTTGACCATATCGGCCAGAAGCTGCGGTTCGGCAAAAAGAGGCGGACGAACAAACATGCAGAGTCCCAGGCAATCCAGCGTTGTAATCTGAATCTGCGTTTTCCGTGACAGGTCACCCTGCTTGTCAGTTCCCAGCGGATCCACTGTTGCGCGGGCGCCAAAGCAGTTGCCGGCGGTATGGTCCGCCCCCATGGGCGAGGTCATGTAGGTAACCCCGTTCCCCTTCAGTGCGCGGGGATCGTAGCCGGGGAAAGCCTGCCCTTTCGCCACCGGGATTCTGCGGCAGCCCAATGTTTCGCCGGTAACTTTGGCACCATGGCCCAGCATTCTGCCTACCGGCGTATTCAAGTAAACTTCCTGCAGCAGTTTCAGTGCGCTTTCCACATTGCCGAACTCAGCCAGCCCCATTTCCATAGCCACGCCAAGGGCGGCACCCGTTTCAATGGCATCCAGGCCAAGGTCGTTGCAGACATGATTCAGCCTGGCCACATCGTCCAAATTGGTCATGCCGCAGTTGGAGCCCAAAAGCGCCACGTTCTCATACTGCAATGTAGAACAAATTTTTTTACCGTTGGCATCGGGGAAAATATTGCTGCATTTAATGGCACAACCGTTCATGCAGGACATGCCTGCCCTGCCCTCCCCACCGCGCTCACAGATGAGTTCATACATTTTTTCGCCGGAAAGGTTTTCCGCGTATTCAAACGAGCCCTGGCTGAAGTTCCTCGTTGGCAGAGCGCCCATGGCATTGACAGCGAGGAAAATCGCGTTTGTGCCCATTCTCCGGTTGACTTGCTTGATTTTATCGCTGTTGGCCAACTCGCTGGTATATTTCCTGGCTGCGGTGGCAAACAATTCCTTATTGTGATAAGTGACCTTGTTTGCTTTAGTACGCAGGGCAACTACGGCCTTTAAGCCTTTACTGCCCATGACGGCACCCATACCGCCGCGGGCGGCAAATTTCAGTTCGCCCTGCGGGTCGGATACTGCCACACAGGCTGCGTGCAGCTTGTTTTCTCCGGCAGGCCCGATGCAAAGACAGGAAGCGTCTTTGCCGTACTCTTCCAGCAGGCGGCGGGATGTTTCGTAAGTGCCAAGGTTTTTCAAATCGTCCCTGACAAGCAGCTTAATACCGCCTTCTCCCACTTCCAGCACATAAGCATGGTCATCCGGCGGTAAATCTTCCACCACAATGGCTTTAATACCTAGACGACCCAGATTCCAGCCAAAATTGCCGCCCACATTGGCTTCCTTAATGCCGTTTGTCAGCGGGCTTTTAGCCCCAACAGACGTCCTGCTGCCGCTGGAAGCAGTTGTGCCGGCAAACAAGCCGGTGGCAAGAATCAGTTTGTTCTTTGCCCCCAGCGGCTCACATGCTGGATCCACTTCATCGGCCAAAATCTGCGCTGTCAGGCCCCGGCCGCCAATAAGCCGGTATTTCTCGTTGTTTTCTCGGGATATTTTCCCGCTGCGCATGTTTACACGAACAATTTCAGGCACAGGACAACCCTCCTTGAAAAAGATGATCTTTCTTTAAGGCTCTGTCCCGCCTATTCCACTTCTTCGTAAATGGCTTCATTTGAGCATGAATTCATGCAGGAATAGCATTCCATGCATTCATCGGTGTTGATCTCGTATTTGCCGTCTTCCCCTTCACCGATGGCTCCCACAGGGCAGATGGAAGCGCATACGCCGCAGGCTATGCATTTGTCCTTGTTTACAACCAACATTTCCCCACACCTCCAGTTTTCCGGTGCACCCCCGACGTCAGCCCCGGGGACTGCACCAAAAATAATTGTAATGTTTTTTACGGGAAAATCTATTATGCTTTTCTTATTTGATAAACAGTCCCCGGGGATCAATCCGTGTCCGCAGCAAAGTCGTTTCTACCTCAGTCGGTATCCCGGTTGTCTGCAAATCTGCGGCAAACGTCACGGCAAAACCGGTATTTGCCAGCACATCTTCCTGCGCCACTCCTGGATGCAGCGATTGCACTTCCAGGACGTTCTGCCCGCGTTTTATACCGAACACACACAGGTTGGTGATAATCTTGACTTCCAGGCACATGGGCAGACCCGCCTTGCTCCGGGAATCGCCTCCCGCAAGCAGGCCCACGCTGGTCAGGTAGTCAAGAGAGGCGGTTATTTTGCGTTTTTCATGCTTCATAATGACAAAAATATTTCTGGCAAAAGTCGCAATGTCTGCCGCACCGCCGCTGCCGGTAAAGTGGCGGATACTTCCATCCGCCAGTTTCACCTGTGTGGAGTTCAGATTGCCGAAACAGTCAATTTGCAGTGCTCCAAGAAAACCGACATCCACGAGGCCTTTTTGCAGGATACTGCCCAGAGCGCCAATGGAACTGGTGAAGTATTCACTGCGATGCCACAGCCTGGGGTCGGCAATGCCAACGCCGGGATCCACAGCTTCAGCATTGGCAACGCCAATTTCATAAATAATGTTCAGATTGGGCGCATGCGTGCGCTTTGCCAGCAGGGCTGCAACCTGGGGAAGCCCCAGCCCGACTACTACATTTTGTCCGTCTCGCAGGGCTCTGGCGGCAGTAACCGCCATCAGTTCGTTGGTAGTATAAGTCACCGCCGCCATCTACTGAGCCCCCTTGGCATAGCCGAACACCGGGTCTGCCCGGAGGGCGGCCAATTTTTCCATTCCGGCTAGTTTGAGCAGAAACTCGTTATGGTCTTTGGTGCCAAGAACATACTCCTGCAGCCACTTGTTAAACTCCGACTGCTCATGGTTTAGCCTGCCGTATGCAGACAATACGTCGGCATCGTAGTCATATGCTTTGTAAACAGAAGTGGGATAAGCGCCATAGGGCACTTCACAAACTGCATACGTATAGAGGCTGGGGATAACCACCATTTCCGGGTGCTGCCTGATAAACTCGGTGGAGACGACTTTATCCACCGTGACAATCAGTTTCTTGGCAGCCTTGGCCAGCTCCTCATCCCAGGTAGGACCATAAATCACCACATTCCCCTTGGCATCGGCACAGGGAGCATGGATAACGGCGTACTCGGGCTGAAGAGAGCGGTAATAGACATATTGCTCACCGTCAAACGGCGATTCTTTGACCATAACCGCCTCGCTGTCTTTGCCGAGCAGGTTGGCCAAAATATCTGTCCCGAGCAGTGTTTTTGACGGTACATAAGGAATTCCCAGAGAGCCGGCCAAAAAACGCAGGTTAATGCTCAGTGCTGTATACTCCCTGACATCCAGTGTGCCGTTTTCAATGCCCTCGTTGACACGACGCAACTGGCCGAACTTGTCAAGGGAGCCTCCGCCGTAGGAATAGCGCTTGACAGCTCCTGCACCGACTAGAAGATCTGCGGTAAAGCCGCCAATGGTTTCGTACAGGATCAGTTCTTTTTTCCCCTGACGAATAAGCTCATTGACAAAAGCTACGGGGCACCTGGTGATGGCAAAACCGCCCAAGGCAATTTCTGCACCGCGGCCTGGGATTTCCCTTACTACGTCCTGCAGTTGCCTCACTTTGCCGCCCATCAGCACTTGTCACCCTTATTCAACAACAGCGGAAGTGAAAATTTTTGCCATTTTTACTTTGCAGACATCGCCTTCAAATTCTATGGGGAGAATTTCCGGCGGCATGCTGCCGTTTAATTCCATGGAAGCCATAATAACATTGGCAATGGGGCAGCTTAACGGCTGCCGGTTCATTTTCCGGAAACTGTCGGTAATACTGTGCAGGCAGCAGCCTTTAACTTTCAGTTCAACGGACAGGTTGTCTTCAGTCATTTCGATTTTTTCGGCAAAGTGATTGTCCTGCAGCCAGGCCACAAGGCCCGCCATGTCTTTCAGGTCACCAAGCTCTTCTTTAAAGAAAGACACACCCACGGTAGTCATGCGATAACGGGCACCTTTGCCGCGTTCATCGTAAAATTCCTTTTGTGATTCAAAAATCAGCGTATCTTTAAATCTATCCAGCTTGTTGCTCATGCGGGCCCCTCCTATTCATTCTCTTTTTTGTAGTACGGCACGCCGAATTTTTCAGAGAATACCAGATCCTCGAGGGGTATTCTCGGACGCGGCCCGGGAATACGGGAAGGCTGGCCGATGGCAATGATGCTGATTGTCTTATACTCGTCAGTAATGCCGAAGTATTCATTGAGCACCATTTCATCACGCACATCGATGCACGGCGCCACAAGCCAGCAGGCACCAAGCCCCAGGGCGGTTACAGCCAAGAGCATGTTTTCAATGGCGGCGGAAGTGTCAAACGGCAGGTCCCAGACTTCTTTTTTGCCGGAAACGATGATGATGACGTCCGATTCATTGACAAAAGCGGACACGTCTCCCGAAGTCAGCTTCTTGTAAGCCGCCTCTCTTTTCGCTTCGTCCTTAAGGCCTTTAAAGCGCTCCTGCATTTGCTTGCTTAAAAACTCGCCTGTAAACCTGCGACCGCTGCCCCGTCTGCAGAGATCGGAAAGAAATTTTTTGTTTTTGGGGTCCTTAACGACAGTAAATCTCCACGGCTGGGCATTTTCGCCGGACGGCGCCTGCCTTGCGCTTTCCAAAATAATGCGGAGTTCCTCTTCCGACACTTTGCCGTCCGTGTAATTGCGGATGCTTCTGCGGTCATTGATTACCTGCATAAAAATGTTTTTAACGTCAGACATAGCGCACCTCTTATCCTTTAGAATTGTTTTCCCGTATTAAATGGGATACCTGTAGGAGTACAGGCTCCTGCCTCCGTTAAAGGGCCCTTTCAGCAATTCTTCAATGGTCTTGCGATCTTGTTCTGTCACAAGTTCGGGCTCAGGCAGCTTGCCGGGCGGGAAACGATCCAGGATATCATTATGCAGCCTGATCAGGTAGTCAATTAAGTATTCAAGTCCGTCTTCAGCCTTAGACGCATCAGCCAGGGTAGGCTTGCCGATAACACCCTCAGGATAATTGATTACTTCCAGGCCGCCCATGCCATACTGCGCATGACCGGGGATAGGATACTGGTAAATGTCTCCACCGAGATCCACATGGCCTTCCGGGAAGAAGCCTTTCGGCTCTTTTTTGCAGTCTTCCATATACTCTTTCTTATTCAGTTCGGGGAAGAGAGCCAGGGAATAGGATGCCTCAACCTCGTCCGCATGCCTGAACGGCGTATCGAAATACTTGCCGCCGCGCTTCTTGTCTTT